>JAJRZC010000097.1 GCA_024275435.1 Alphaproteobacteria bacterium | reverse complement strand
TTTTCCAGTGAAGTCGGCTGCCTCTGATGAGTTGAGAACCGCCCCGTCAGATCGACTGTCAAAAGTCTGTAACGTCGTTCCAAAATCAAGATCCTCGGCGGCAAAGGCAACGCATGTGGGCTCAGGTGTGACCGATAGTGGGGCGAAGACAACCTCGAGATTATCCCTCATCTCCTACGCTCTTTCTTTATTCCTGGCGACGTTAACGCAGACACTAAGCTGGAGCACATTTTTTTACACGCGACCATCATTTCTAAAGCCTATCTCTTGGATCTAAAGCAGAAGCGCTCAACAATCACGCTCTAGTTTTGGTATGTTATACTGTTTCTATCTCATTGAAATTATTTAGTGTTTTAGATCCTCGTATGATCCAGATCAGGTTGAACATGCCGTTGTCCAATATGGTCTCCTACGTCTTGGACGCGCTTTGCCAAAAACCTCAACAACATACAACACGGCAAGCAACCAAGCCGAGACTTATTCAAGCAGGAGACAAAGTAATGCAAAAAGAAATTAAGTGGGAACAGCCTGAGTATTGTGAACTACGACTTGGATTTGAGGTCACGGCATACGCCTACACGCGTTAATTCAAACCGACTAAAAAGAAGGGGCGCTTACCTTCCCCTTCTTTTTTCTGCCCCTAGTTTTTCCAACTTTTCTTATTTTCTTATGAAGTCCTGACTGCGGAACAAGTATGCGCCAGAATGCACCGATCAGATTGAGTGACCGGCCGGAAATAAATCCTTTGTTTCTCTTCCGTTGGGAGGAAAAGGAGCAGGCTTACCTGCTTCTGTACCCTGAAGGAATCATAAAGCTCAACGACTCGGCGGGAAATATTCTCAAACTCTGTACCGGAGAGAAGACTTTCGAAGAAGTCATCAGTGAACTCAAAACTTTGTTCGATTCTGACAAGCTTGAGGATGACATTTACAGTTTTATGGAGGTGGCACTTGGCAAAGGATGGATCCGAGTTAAGGCTTGATGGCGGCGGCAAACCACTATGGCTTGTCCTGGAGCTGACCTACAAGTGCCCTTTGAAATGTCCATGGTGCAGCAATCCGCTCGATTTTTCCGAGATAACGGATGAGCTAACAACTGATGAATGGAAGAAGGTTTTGCGAGAAGCGCGCGAACTGGGCACCATCCAGCTTGGGTTTTCCGGTGGCGAACCAATGGTGCGCAAGGACCTGGAGGAACTGGTCGCCTATGCCGTTGATCTCGGGTTCTATACCAATTTGATTACATCGGGCATGGGACTAACCAAGGAACGTCTGGCGGAACTGAAGCGGGTCGGACTTCAACAGATTCAGCTCAGTGTCCAACATTCAGATCCGAAAATAAACGATGCCATGGTCGGCGCGCCGTCATTTGATCAGAAAATGGCCGCAGCACAAAACATAAAGGCGCACGGCTTTCCCGTTGTCATGAACGTGCCAGTCTCACGCTACAATATCGAGGACGTGGATGGACTTGTTGAGTTGGCCGAAAAGCTCGGATTTGAATATGTCGAGTTTGCCAACGTTCAATACTATAATTGGGCACTTTTAAACCGGTCGGAATTGCTGCCAACAAAAGAACAGCTTGATTACGCCGAAGCCCGCGTAGTGAAGCACCGCGAACGCCTCGGCAAAAACATGACCATCTATTTTGTCGTACCCGACTATTTCGACGGCCGCCCCAAGGCATGCATGAATGGGTGGGGAACAATCCATTTCACCATAGCCCCCGATGGCAAGGCGCTGCCGTGCCAGGAGGCCCGTGTAATTGAAGGGCTTGAATTTCCCAGCGTCCGCCATCATTCGCTTGAATGGATATGGAAGGACTCCCCAACTTTCATGAAGTACCGGGGCGACGCGTGGATGAAGGAACCTTGTATTAGCTGTGATGAGAAAGAAAAGGACTTTGGTGGTTGCCGTTGCCAAGCATTCCTCCTAACAGGCGACGCATCAAACACCGATCCGGCTTGTTCCAAGTCCAAGCACTTTGACATCATTGCTTCTGCAGTCGCGGCGGCCAATTCCAAACGGTCGCCGCCACTGCCTCTTGTCATGCGAACCAAGGGTGCGGTGAGCCACAGTTTGAAAGGGTGCGGGCTGCCCTCTCAACCGGAAAACGACGAGATGAAAGAAAAAGTCGAGAGTTTAACCACATGAACCTCCCCCACGACTCCTTCTTAGGAACCATAGCGGCCGGTATCTTCTTGACCTGCCTCCTTCTTGTTGTCGCGCAGTGGCTGACCACCGGCTCTTAAACGAGCTTGCCTCAAAGACTGGGCGAAATCTCCGGAAGTTCTGTGCGAGGATTGATGTATCTGGATATTGTTGATGTGGTTGCGCGCTGGTTACACTTTCTGGGTGTCGTTGTCTGGATGGGACACAATTATGCAAATGTGATCCAGAACCCACTGTTCAAACCCGTTCAAACCGACGCAACGCTTGAGGAACTTGGAGAGCGTTTTGAAGCGGCGATGAAACGAGAACACGCTATTTTCCGCCATGCCTCACTTGTGGTTCTTGCTACAGGTGCCTTCATGCTTTGGTATCGTGGGATTCTTTTGGATGTCGCAACTCTTCAAGGCAGCAACGTTGTTTTAGGCATCGGAGCCTGGCTCGGCGTCATCATGGTTGCAAACCTATGGCTGGTGCTCTGGCCACACCAGAAAAAGGTCCTGGGCTTTGTTCCAGCTAGCCTAGAGGAACGTATTCGATGCTCGCGGATCACGTTCCTTTCTTCACGTACCAATACGATACTTTCGTTCCCGGTTCTATTCTTCATGGCGGCGGGAGCGCACAGCGGTTTCTTGTTCGGGTAAAAATATTGACACAGACATCACAGCCCGTCTTTAATTTTGCAGCCGGCCCGGCGAGCTTGCCACAACCCGTGCTTGCTGAGGCTAAAGAGGGCTTGATGAATTGGCGCGGCAGCGGTCAATCGGTTCTTGAGATGCCATTTACCGGACACGAGTTTCGCCAAATCTTTGAAGAGGCGTTTTCACTCCTTGATGAACTTCTGAACCTTCCACCAGATTACAAAATTCTATTCCTGCAAGGAGGTGCCTACGGCCAATTCGCTTTCATCCCAATGAATTTACTTCGTAGCAAGAAAAAGGCCGACTATGTCATAACAGGTCATTGGTCGAACCGGGCGGCGAGCGAGGCCCGAAAATACGCCACCATAAATGTCGTCACGGATAATTCTGACAAGGGACACACCACTCTGCCACCGCTTGAGAGTTGGACGCTCGATCCCAGTGCTGCCTACTGCCACATAACAACAAACGAGACGTCGGACGGAGTTCAGTTTCATGAGCTACCCGACACCGGCGTTGTACCTCTGGTTGCTGACACCACATCGGATTTTCTTACAAAGCCCATCAATATCTCCCGCTTCGGTGCACTTTATGCCAGCGCGCAAAAAAATATCGGACCGGCCGGTCTGACCATTGTCATCGTGCGAAAGGACTTGCTCGACAACGCCAGTCCCATAACGCCTAACGTGTTTGATTTCGGGTTTCTGGCTGCCAATAACTCCAAGGTCAATACACCACCAACCTGGGCGATCTATATCGCCGGACTGGTTTTCAAATGGATCCTTTCACAGGGTGGACTTGGTGAAATGGCCAAACGAAATCGTGCCAAGGCAAACCATGTTTACGAAGCCATCGACGGAAGTGAGTTCTATCACTGCCCGGTAGAAACCAACTGCCGCTCAACAGTCAACGTCGTATTCAGCTTACCAACAAAGGCTCTCGAACAAGAGTTTCTGGTCCAGGCCCAGGTACGCGGACTTTTGAATCTGGCAGGCCATGCCGCCAAAGGCGGGATACGAGCAAGCCTCTATAATGCTGTCAGCGCGGATGCAGTTAATGCACTCATCGAATTCATGAATGAATTCGCCGCTGCAAACAAGAACCGCGCCATGCCCCACCAGTTCTAAGCTTTTTCAGAGTAGCTTGCATGACTAATGCTGTTTCACAATCCATGGGAAGTTTCAGTATTTCCTTGGCACGACTTAGACTGGAGATAGCTTGTCACGTGGCATTTGCAAGAAAAGTAAAGCCGCTCGTCGCAATGCCGTGTTCCATGATGGGGCTGGATATACCCAACCCTGTCGGCATCGCTGCCGGATTGGATCGGACTGGGCGTCTTTGCGGGTTAGTATCAAGCATCGGATTCGGATTTATTGAGATCGGTTCGGTGACACCCGCAAACCTAGACCCAACCCTGACGAACCTCGCTCATTGGTCAGGAAGGAAAAAAAGCGGCATTATTGGTGTCAACATTGCGTGTCTTCGCAACGCCACCGCAGAGCAGGCAATCAAGCAAATTCTTTACAGCTCTCGCGCCTGCGCGCAATCTGCCGACTATATCGTTGTAAACCTGTCGTCACCGTTTACGACCCATGTTCGCAAAACCGGGCGGCAATGGTTCGAGACGTTGCTGGGAGAGCTGGCAGTTTTGCGGCAGTCTTACAAGGCTAACACGGGCGAAAATTTAGCCTTGGCTGTTAAAGTCCTAATGAAGCAGAGCGTACGTTGCAATGACAATGCCCTGGAGATTTTGCAGATTGCACAAACACACCAATTCGATGGAGCTATTGTGGCAACCTCGCAGAATATGGAGGAGAACTGCGTTCTCGAAAACCTGGCCCAGGCAAAAAGGATCATTGCAGGCATGACGCTTGTTTCGGTGGGCGGCATCACTTGTGCGACTCAGGTTCGCAGCCGTATTAAAAACGGAGCGCAAGCGGTGCAAATGTTTACCGGAACTGTCATGCGAGGACCCTCAATTGCCAAACGTATCGTCTCGGGGCTGGCCGCAAACATCGCCAACCCACACTCATCTTTAAGAGGGGACAAATGACAACGCTAGGAGCGTCATTGATCCTCCTTGCAACCGCCACGGTGGTGGCGCAGTTGTGGCTGTATGTCCGGGAAATTAAATTTCAATCCAACCGGCGCGACCACCTTCAACTTCCTGCTGATGATGAACCACTATCACGCGCACAACAACAAACCGGGATTGATTTTACAATTGCCAATCTACGTCTCAACGCTGTTGCTGCCCTGACAGATGGATTGTTACTGATAGCAATGACACTGGGTGGAGGATTGTTGTTTTTTTACAAGCAATGGACTGAAACACTGTCACCAGGAATCCCGGCTCAAGTTGCCACTCTCGTCACGGTCGTCATGTTAAGCGCATTTGCACACAGAATCATTCTAGCAATTCGTCAGTTCTTTATCTTCCAGCAATTTAATATCGGTCGAATGTCTGCTTTTCATTTTGCCAAGGATACCTTGATCCAGGGAAGTCTCCTTCTTGTTGTCTCTTGCCTTCTGGCAACCGCTTGTATTGTCGCTGCAATCGAGTTTGAAGCTACACAATGGCTGGTTATCTGGCTCATTTGGACAGCTTTCGATTGGGGCCGCTTGTGGTTATATTCCAGCACCTTTGCCCAAGTGTCTGACAAGCGCTTTGAACTCTCCGACGATGTTCTCTCCAAGCACATCTGCGAGCTGATGAAACGGTCCGGATGCGTTATCGATAAAATCGAAGTGGTGGAAAGCTCGAAACGATCAACTCACGCAAACGCCAGTGTTGTCGGACTTGGAAATAGCAAGCGTATAATCTTCAATGACACACTGCTGTCTATTCTGACCAAGCCAGAAGTTGTTGCAGTTATGGCGCATGAACTCGGCCATGTGCAAAACTCTCATGTCATCAAGGATCTGGCCTTGAAAAGCGGAATTGCCTTCTTGTGGATTGTTGGTGTCGGCCATTTTCTGCAAATACAGGCCGTTCAAGAGGCAGTGAATATCGCAAATGCGCCGCTTGGTGTTCAGCTATCATTGATCTGGTTGTTGACGCCAGTCTTTGCCATCATCGCCAAACCGCTCGTGACGCTTACTCGACGCTTTTACGAGTATGAGGCCGACCAGTTCGTCGTTTGTCACGATGATCCCCTCGCTTTGCAAACTGCTCTGAAAAAACTCCATGCACGAAACGCAACTGCCACCAAGAATGACCCGATCTATGAAGCCGTTCATTGCAGCCATCCTTCAATGTACAGTAGATTGGAGCGCTTGATACCGAGTAAACCTAGCTGACAAAACTTGTCTTGACGAAGTCAGAGCCCCATTTAGCCTCATTATCGTTTTGCAAAAACCATTTGGTTTGTTCGCCTTTGCTTGTCTCGTTGGAACTCTTAGGCGAAAATCCCATGCTCTTGTAAAAATCCCGGGTTTGTTCGTTCTTTTGCGTTGGGATGAAGGTCGCCTCCACCTGATTTATTCCAAGTTCACTCAGGTGACGCAACAATTCGCTTAAAAATGCCCGCTCAATTTGCCGGCCGATCACACGGCAGCTCATCAAGAAAGTTAAAATCTCCGCACAATCCCCATTCATCCGCGTGCAGGCGCAAATGACGATGCCATGATCGCCGAAGCGATCGCTAACACGTCCCAAAACAACGCAGTATCCATTCTCATCCGACATCATGGCTTCAAGGTCAGACTCTGCAAAGCGCCTTGTCGTCAGGTTGAACTGGTTTGTACGCTCGTGCATTTGGGCAACGCGCGGTAGCGTTGCGGGGGTCATGACCTCAACATGTAACTCTTGATCAAGTTGTGACAAATAATCTTCAAAGCTGGTTGCTTGGTTCTTAAGATCCCTCCCCTTGCTTTGGACAGCATAAAGTTTGGAACGAGATCTGTCCTCCAATGTTAATCGAACAGGCCAGGTCGGCGCATAGTTACGCAAAAAATCAGGACGAACCGCAGGATCATCGGGCAGATCAGGAACATGTACCTCAGGAACCAGGCGAACCATAGCTTCGCGCTCATGCGGGCTGTCATCTAAGAATAGGAAGCTGTCCAGTCCCAGTTCAAGGTCTTGAGCAAGTTCACGAATATTATGCGGTTTAGGCTCCCAGTTGATGCGGAGTCCGACAAAATCGTCACGTTTCAAAATCATTCCCGGGTGTTCATCAAAAACCCGCAGCACATCATGATTATTTTTGCTCAAAATGGTAAGCAGCATACCTTGCCCCTTCAGGCGCAGACACTCCTGTTGAAACGCCTGAAATGCATTGCCGGGAAAATCATCTCCGCACTCAATCCCAGCCAAACCGTCCTCACCAAATATTCCACGCCACAAGGTATTGTCGAGATCAAGCGCAAGGACTTTCACGGGTTTTGCTTTTTGCAATGCGTAGGCGATGAAAAATCCTTGAGCAAGTGCTCTGGTTGCATCCATTGCATAGGGAATGCGGCCGTAGAACCACAGCTTGGGGTCTGACCTCTTAAGCGGGGCTATGTGCGCCATCACCACATCTGTATCGATAACCATGATCTGGTTGTTTTGCCGCGCCATCTCGCTCAGTGCGCCATTGAAGTAGCTTACAGAATACCCCGCGCCATCGGTATGAAAGGTATCGAGAAACCCTACCGTCGGCGTGCGTGGAGAAGGCAGGGTATTAACAAGGATGGGGCAACCGCCCTGCTTGGAAAATCTCGTGACAGCCGCAAGGAACTCATCGGTTTTTTCTTCAAGCAGGCGTTGTGAGTCCTCGGGCGAGGCCCGCCAATCCCGGTGATAAAATCCGGACACATCCAACTGGATGATGAGTCCATCAAGTGTACTGTTCTTCGGATCAAGCAGTTCAGGAATGACGTTTCCAAAATCTGCACATGTGATTTGAGCACTAAAGCATGTGCCCGTGAAAGCCTTTGTCAGCGCCCGAGCCAACATATCGCTCGTTGAATAACTCAAAAGGCGCAGCCGAATACGCGACAATTCACTCGATAATGCATCACTATTTGCTGGGAAACTCGCGGTCATAAGAATTCTTTTTCCGCACCAATTCAAATCATCACATCGCCACCGGTAACAAGGAGATTTTCGCCGGTTATAAATTCAGACAATGGCGATACGAGAAAGAGGATCGCACCTGCAACATCCTGAACCGTGGCCAGTCTTCGCAGCGGCGTTCGCGACACCATCATCTGGCGGATTCTGTCTGGAACTTCTGCGGTGAGGTCGGTGTCCGTCATGGACGGAGAAACCATGTTGACACGCACACCTTTTGGGCCAAGTTCCTGCGCCAAATTCTTACTCATCGCCAACAGCGCCGCCTTTGCTGAAACATAAGGAAGCCAGTTGTGTGCTGTTCGTCCAAGAGCGGCTGAAGATAAGACGTTTACGATCCGGCCCTTACTTGACTTAAGAGCAGGAAGCGCCGCCTTTGTAACATGAAACACAGAACCGACAATTTGCTCGTGGGCCCGATGCATTTCGGCCCAGTCGAGAGTTTCAAACGAGTTCGATGTAATCTTTGGCCCCGCATTATTGATCAAAATATCAATACCGCCCTCCGCCTCCACTTCCGATACAAGTCTCGCAGCTTCCTCAGGCTTTGTGACATCCGCCTTTATCATGGTGGCTATTCCACCTTGCGCCGTAAGCTCACGAACAAGGTTCGACGCGGCCTGTTCGCTGTAGCGATAATTTACAATGACACGGGCACCATGAACACAAAGCATGGCGGCAATGGCCCGCCCAATGCCACGCGAGGCACCGGTTACAAGTGCTGTTTTGTTTTTCAACAACACATCAGAGAGCTGTGGTTTTAAATTCTCCACAATCTCAACCTCCTTTGTTGCCAGGCGCAGTACCTTGACCATCGCCTTCCCCTTGAGCACATAGTCGCCGTGCTGGTTTGTGATTTTGGTCTTGATCGTGACAATTCGTGTGTCTTTATCGATTTTCTCGATTGTTCCATGTGCCTCCACCGTGTCTCCGATAAAGACAGGATGGGTAAAATCAATAGTCTGGGAGAGATAAAGCGCGCCATTGCCAGGAATTTTCATACCCACAAGTGTGGAGAGGAGGCTGGCATGCAAAAAGCCATGAACGACGCATTGCTCGAACTCGGTACGTGCGGCAAATTCTTCATCAGTGTGCAGTGCGTTATAGTCGCCGCTCAGGCGCGCAAAAGTGGCCACGTCCTTGGCTGTGATGGTTCTGGAAACGGTGTCGCAATACCCTGGGTAGAGCTCATCGAGCCTGTCCTTCCGCCCGGCATTCTCGATGGCGCAGGGAATAAAAGTCCCTTTATCTTGGGTCATGAAAGGCTGGATCTTCCTCTAGTGGAATACGCAAAATCCTAGAGCACCGGAAATCACCTCGATGTGATCCAGATCAGTTTGTCGATGTTTCGGTACGACTACTGTTCGTAAACAATCCGTTTGATGGCGCAACTGTTTCGGTCCTGGTGCGACGTGTCGGGAGGCGAAAAGGTGCCGCCGGGAGGCAAGACAGGGTCAAAAAACGTCGTTATCAGACGTCCCGAAACCAACAAAATATGGGGCTTTTCATGTCTTCTACATATGAAACAGTTGCCGGATTCATCTCCGAAATTTGCGATATACCACGAGATAAGATCACGCCAGAAAGCCATGTGACGGAGGACTTGCACGTCGATAGCCTCGATTTCCTGGATGCGATTTTCAATATCGAGAAAACCTACGGCATTAGCATCCCGCTTGAAGAATGGACCCAGCAAGTCAACGAAGGAAAGGTCAAAGGATCGCACTATTTCGTTTTGAAGAACTTTTGCGCAGAAATCGACAAACTCAAGTTGGCAAACACCGCCCCTACAGCAGTGTGATGAGCGTTCTAAAGCAGAATGACCCCATCCATGATATGCAAATCGACCGCTTCCAACTGGTGAGCCGAGTCGAGACGCTCGAAATATTGGAACCGGCAATATCAGTTTACGCGCGGGTTCCAAACGACCATACGATTTTTTCCGGACACTTCCCCGGCCATCCACTCATGCCAGGGGTGCTTTTGACAGAGATGATGGCGCAAACCTGCGGGTTTCTTCTTCTTTCACTCTGCCAGTTCAAAAAGATGCCGTTTCTCGCCGCATTGAAGGATGTGAAGCTGCGTGATTTTGTGCTGCCGGGCGCAGATCTTTTATGTCGTGCAACCCGTGAGCACGACGGTTCAGGATATGCAGTGATGAAAGCCAGCATTTCAAGAGTGGGTGAGGAAAAACGCGTGTGCGACGGAACATTAATATTCCGCATTACTCCCTATCCCAACGATCAATTGCGACAACATATGCTAGAGCGCGCACACAAGGTGGGACTTGAGGTTCACCATGACAGCGTCACCGTCGGTGAGGAGAACGTAAGTTGAGTGCCAACGTCGCCGTTACTGGGATCGGCCTTTTAAGTGCCCTGGGTGAGGGCGTTGACGCACATTGGACAAAACTCATGCAAGAGGGTGTGCAGCCCATTGTCGATGAGGCAAGCTATGCCCCCTACACTGTCCATCCGCTTGGTGAAGTTGATTTTTCAACGCAAGTCCCCAAAAGGGGCGACCTACGGCAGATGGAACCCTGGCAGAGGATCGGCACCTTCACAGCAGGTCTCGCGTTGAGCGATGCTGGGATCGCGGGCAAACCGGAGTATCTCGATAAAACCCATATGATTGTTGCAGCCGGTAGCGGTGAGCGCGACACGGCGACCGATATGAAGGTGTTGGCAACCATTTCTGATCGCGAGGATGGCGATATCCGCGCCAACGAGATATTGCCCAGTAATCTACGCCCGACCCTGTTTCTCGCACAGTTATCCAATCTTCTGGCCGGCAATATATCCATTGTCCACAAGGTGACAGGTTCATCGCGAACCTTCATGGGCGAGGAGATGGCCGGTGTTAGCGCCGTTGAAACCGCCGTGCGTCGTATCAAGGCGGGACAGGGCGAACTGTTCCTTATCGGCGGTGCATTCAATTCCCAGCGCGAAGACATTCTCTTGAATTTTGAACTCGGTGGAATGTTATCCCAAGGCCCCTTCAAACCCGTCTGGGAGCGGGCCGGTAATGGCGCTGCCGCAGCCGGTCTTGCACCCGCCAGCATCGGCGTATTTCTTGTGTTGGAAGAGATGTTGCACGCTAAGGCACGCGGAGCAAAAATCTACGCCCAGATCGATGATATCCACTCTGCACGTTGTAACAGGCAAAACGGTGCCGCACTTGAAAATGCCCGCGCACAGTTTGCCGTTATCGAGGAAAAAATAACCACAGGCCCCCTTGCCATCCTCAGTGGAGCAAGCGGCGCGCAACCGGCCACCGGTGAGGAACTGGAGTTTCTTCAAGCTCTTTTTGAACAGGGACACCCCGCCTATATCCGAGCCTATGGGTCGGTGCTCGGCCACGGTATAGAAGCTCACTTACCAACCGGAATCGCACTGGCTGCAATGGCTCTGCAAAATGACAGCTTTTACGCTCCCTTCGACACATCCGGTCTCGAACAGGAGTTTAGTGGGAGCCTTGAACAGATCGCGGTCACCAGCTGGGGTCACTGGCGCGGTGAAGCAATCGCTCTACTTTCCAAAGTGGGGATCTGATGGCGGCACGTCAGCACTTGGACAGGCTGGGTCGACCGGTTGTTGCCGTAACGGGGCTTGGCCTCATCACGTCACTGGGGCGTGGGGTTGAGGAAAACTGGCGGGGCTTAACCTCTGGGCGTTCAGGACTTCGGAAAATAAACCGTTTCTCTACCCAGGGACTACGCTCCAATGTGGCTGGATGCGTGGATTTCATGGGCGTAGAGCCTTATTCAGCCTATGAACTTTCCCGCGCCATGGGCTCTAGCGTGGCCATCGAAGCCTTAAGCCAGGCCGGCATCTCCAGCAAAGGCGAGTTCCCAGGCCCGCTGTTCATAGCAACTCCACCATCGGAACTCGAATGGCCACAACTGACCGAATTGTTTGGCGACGGACCCACAGTGGAAAGCGACAACGCCTACACGCATATGGCCGCCGTTGTACGCGAAGCTGGACGAGACGACGGATTCAGCGATCTCGCCGACCATATTCGATTTGCCAGTATCGCAGAGCATTTGGCCGAGGAAATGGGCACGCGTGGTCAGCCCGTTTCAGTTTGCACGGCGTGCGCTTCCGGTGTGACCGCCATTCAGCTGGGGCTTGAAACCATCAGACGTGGCGACACGGACGCAGCGCTGTGCATGGGTGTCGATGCGACGGTTCATCCCGAAGGACTGATCAGATTTTCATTATTGTCTGCACTCTCTACCCATTGCGACCCGCCGCAAAAGGCAATGCGCCCCTTTGACAAAACCCGCAACGGATTTGTCATCGCCGAAGGGGCAGCCGCACTGGTTCTAGAAAACATTGATACCGCCAAGTCGCGCGGTGCAAACATCCTGGGAATCGTACGTGGTTGTGGCGAACGCGCCGACAACTTTCACCGGACGCGCTCAAGGCCCGACGGTTCGGCAATTATCGGTGCGATAAAAAACACTCTGAGTGATGCATGTGCGG
>JAJRZC010000096.1 GCA_024275435.1 Alphaproteobacteria bacterium | reverse complement strand
CCGAACGCCCATGCAGACCCTGCTGGACGGCAAAGAAATCTGGAAGGAAAAGTTTGTAGACCAAACATAACCTGACAGAGACCGCATCAAAACCGGCAACTGTCAGAACGGGTCTGAATTACTACAGTTTATCCGCGCGGAAGATGTCAATCAGCACACAAGTGTCTTCTCTATTTCAAAGGCAGATGACATTCTGTATGAGTCATCCCCAGAAAAAATACTGGATCTAATATCCACAGTAGTCGGCGATGCGCCCCCTCGGAAAATTTATGGATTGGCAAAGATTCTTGATCGCATCCGTGAACATGCGCCGCATCTCTCCACCACAAAGAAATTTCAAAAGCTGTTGGGATTGACGAACATCCGCTGAGGTAAAGTGGCCTATCGTCGAGGGAGTGCTAATTATTTGTGCGTTTACACTTCACTCATCGCCGACAGCCGGTATTTTTCTGGCGAGATGAACGGAATCAAGACGATGACTGCACGACTAGTGGCGCGGTAAATATTGTGATGCTGGCGGGACCAAGTTAATAGCATGCGTCAATCGGCAAAAGATCCATCTTTTAGTAGCCTTCTGAGCAATCGTTTCCGCAGTTTGCGCTTCTTTATTTGATTTTTCCGCGGCTACCCTCGCGTCCGCAGCAGCGGATCTAGCTTCTTGAGCATCCTTGGTAGCAGTATCCGCTTTCTTCTCAACTTCACGCATTTTGGCTTTCACACCAAACGCTTCAATCTCTGACACCAGATTTATCAACCAAGGAAGGGCGGCTAATATTAGAATCCCCAGTGCTGTGACATCTAACCGTTGAACGAAGTCCTGAGAGAGAAATGTGGGAGCAAAAACATACCCACCAAATGCCAAAATCAAGGCAAGAGAAATCCAAAATTTCACATTTTTGATCATCGGATAATCAGCGTCATTGACAGGATAGCCTCGGACAATATTCGCCTGAGTGGTTTGAAACAAAGAAATAAGTTGATTCTATCTGAACTCGATCGGTGTCTGCCAGCCTGGATCGTGAAATACATGTTCAGCAATGAATTCAATAAGGGCGTCGCCGGCGTTCAGGAATCCCGTCGTCCGATCATGTGTAAATGGTGCCGGCATCTGCGCCTTGTTGCCATGGGCAATGTTGTTTCTAAGTTGGGCGAAGCTTCGCAATAATAAGCGTTCCCATGAGTCGATTGGCTGATCGTCGCTGTCCCATTTCAAACGACGCTCTGGCGTTATTACAAGATATTGTGGCGTTGTATCCTTGAGCATCGAGAATGCTGTTTGTTGGAAATCGAATTCTGAAAATGGATTTTTCGCCTCAACCACATCCGCCAGTCTTGCCCAATCAAGGCCGATCACGTTGCCGGTGGTTTTATGTATGCGAGCGAGATTTATGTCAGTGTTGATAAGAAAGAACTCAAATTTCGACACCTTAAGCATGAACCGAGCAATTTTTTCATCCATATTCACACGTTACAGCGCGATTTGAGAACGGGCAAATACGTGCTTAGGCATGGATCACAGTAGCCGCGCGGCGCCAGTCACGCCCCGGCGGTCTCGAGCAGCGGCGGAAGCATCAAGGTGTCACGCCGTCACGTCACGTCACGCAGGTTTGCAGCCACACAAAAACAGATACATTGCGCTGCAATGCGTCACTCCAATTCCTCTTCCAATCGCTCTCCATGCGAGTTTTGAGCGCTTTGCTTTAGACAAGGTAGATGTTGCTGCGCCTGCTCGAACACCGCCGCGCCCGAAATATGGCGTGACGTGACGTGACACCGTGACGGTCAATCGCTCCACCAAGGCAGGTTTGGGTATCGATGGCCCCACGTCCGCAATTCGGTGATTGAAGTCCGCTTTGGCCCCAGGCTCGGACGTACCAAATTGGGACCTATGAGGACTGGATTTGAGCCGAAACCGTCGTTGGTTTTCATGTAAGGGTTTCTGATCACAGTCCGTCTAACAGCACTCAGAGAACGATTTGCTCGTACTCGAGCGGCAATCCGAAACGAACTTTGAGCAGGTGCAAATAGGCTTTGCCGTCATCATCAAGCGGTCTTCTGCCGCATATAATCAAACGCTTCGCCTCGCATCCGCCCGGCCAATACGCATATTCCATAATTTGCCCGAAGGCCTCGCGGATAACAGGTCCGCGGCTCAAGCGCCGTTTTTATCTCATAACACCAGACTTCATTGTCGCTGCGGCGGACGACAATGTCGATTTTCCCAAATATTGTCCAGTTTTCACCGCCTACATTCGGTGCCCCGTATGAAGATTTGAGTTGGCGGTACAATGCCGCCTGAAGCTCGTTGTGTTTCAAATTCACAATAGATTTGCGCCCTGCCACTGTTGCCGTCGTGGTCGCCGGTCCAGCGGTGAACCCCGCCCGAAATGAGAAGCCCTCTTTCACAACCGCACCAGCGGCCTCTTTCTTCCCATTGCTCTCGACGTAGACGAACAGCGGCAGCAGCCGGTCGAAGTCATTCAAAATGACCTCATAGTCGATATTATTCTGCGGCTGCCGTTTGCCAAGGAAGACGAACGTGCCAGGCGCGGCCAACTCTTGCATGACAGGTGCAGGAGGGAAATCATTGCTGCGCGAATCATTCTTGTCGTAATGCCACATGCGCATATCGCCGAAGGCCTCGGGATGACCCGATATATAGTCGTCAAAGTGGTGCACTTTGTCGTTATATCCATCGAGTGATGGCTGCGTCCGGCTGGGCTCAAATGAAAAGGCTACACCGTGCCGGAGTTCAGTCAACTCGGACGGACGTTCGGTGCCAATGTTGAATTGCAGTTCGGAGTGGGAGCGTGCGCCAACGTGAAACGCCCATTCCTCAAAGATCGTTTTGGAGTTAAATATCTTACTCCCTGCTTTACGTAGACCCTTCAGTTCCGCACGGATCGTTTGCAGGTCGCCGATGGCGTGCGTGTCGGCGCGCTCGTTCAGCGATAACGCGATGCCACGAATGTCGATTGGATTAGCCATGCCAAGGCTCCTAAAAAGACATTCAAGTATGCAATGTACGTTTCGACGACGCTAGTGGCGGAATTTGGCACTTCTTTGCCTACTGCCACTCAGCCGAAAACCGGCAGTTATCAGTATCGCTGCCATTTTGTGAGATTGAAATCGCTTGTTTCAATCAAAATGCGAATTGAGATTCACGTCAGGCGAAGGACGTCCACGTCGCGCGTCACTTTTGCGACCCGTTCACGGTCTAGTTGAACGCCGAGCCCAGGTTTGTTGGGAATGGGAAGATACCCCTCGTTGTCGAGCGCGAACGGCGCGGCGAGAATGCCGTCCACGTATGCGCTGCCGCCGATATATTCGACATAATCCGTATTGGGAAACGCGGCAGCCATCTGCAAATCCGCGGCGAGACCCAACGCGGTGTTCCAGCCATGTCCGACATATTGGACTCCGAACGTCTCGGCCAGCTCGTAAATGCGTTTTTGCTCGCTGATCCCGCCGACCTTCGTCACGTCTGGCTGCACGATGTCAAACGCACCGTCTCGGAGAAACGGCATAAAGCTCTGTCTGCGCGTCAAGACTTCGCCGCCTGAGATCGGAACCGGACTCTGGCGGCGCAAGATCTGAAATCCCTCCAGGTCATCGGGCTTGAGCGCCTCCTCGAACCAGGCAACGCTATAGCCAGCCAACATGTCGGCGGTCCGAAGCGCCCATTTCAGGCCGTTGGGCCAGAACGCGTCGCTACCGCCTGGATCGACCATCAGCGCGGCATCATCGCCGATCTCATCGCGCGCGATGCGCACAATGGCCTCGTCCAACGCGGGGTCGTCACGCCGCCCAAACGGCCCCCAGCCAATCTTGAACGCGCGGTAGCCCTGCGCTTTGTATTGGGCCAGAACATCACGCATCGCAGCGGGTTCATCCATGAGTAGCGAACAATAGGGGCGCACGCGCTCCACATGCCGGCCGCCGAGCAGTGTCGCGACGGACAGGCCCGCCACCTTGCCCAAGATATCCCACAATGCAATGTCGACGCCGCTGATGACGTGGGTCAACGTGCCGCCGCGACCCATCCAAAAACTGTTCTGGTGGAGCTTCTCGCTGACCCGTGCTGGCTCCAGCGCATTCTCGCCAGCGAACAACGGCTCCAGCACCGCCAATCCCGCACGCGCCAGCTCGCCACTGGTGAACACAGACCCATAGCCGGTCACGCCAATGTCGGTGTGGACCGCGATCAGCGTATGCACCGAGTCTTCGGGTCTGATTTCGTTGCTCCAACCGCCCTTTGGGCTTTCGCCACTCAACGGCGCGCAAGCGACGGACTGGATGCACGCGGTCTTGACTCCGGTCGCTTCGGTGAGCTCGGAACCTGCCATTAATCGTCTCCTGAAAAGTCGCGCCGTTCCGGCCCAACCTTCAAGCAAATTGATTCAGGTCGCAAGATCATCCAGAAGCTGACGTCGGCACGTCTCACGCTCTGGATTGAATCGGCCGAGCGCGTTCACGCCGCGAAACCAGTATTGACCGCAAAAGGCACTCCCGGACCTGTTCCTTGGGCACAATTGGGGTCCGTTGTTGTCCCATGTTTTAGAAATTGAAGCGTTTGGACTGAAATAATTGCTGCTGCGGTGCCCCCGCGGTGCCAGTCACGTCCCGACAACTAAATTCAACCAATTCGAGCAGATTTCACGAGAATCGACGTTTGGGCCTTGAGCCCGCGGCGTCCCGCAATTTCTTTGAGTCACGTCGAATTGGCTCTATTCAGCTTGAGTTTCCACCCACCACGCCTTACACCTTGCCAAGGTTGGGGTCGTGAGTTCGAATCTCATCGCCCGCTCCAAATTATCTGAAATCTACAACGTGCCAAACGTACCTGACCGTATTGAATTTGCGTCCCGAACCGGCGTTTTTGGTATCGGGAAGCGGTGAAAACTGAATTCATTTACATCTGAACCCTGGCTTGACAGGGGAGCGGGGAGTTGACGCTCAAGAATTGCTCCCGTTCAAGCCGAGGACAGGTTTCTTGGCGATGCAGGGAAAGTGTTATGAAATCTGTTGTTTTGGTCTGTTGCTTATATTTTGCATTTGCAGTGAGCAGTGCCCAGGGGCATTCCCTGGAAAGTCTTGAAAAACAGCTCGGCAGCACTGAAAAATATTTTCAATCCATAGACAAAAAGGCGCCCGAATTTAGTCTGCAGGACGCCGACGGCAATACCGTCCGCTTGAGCGATATGCGCGGTAAAGTCGTTGTTCTCAATTTCGTCTACACTAGCTGCCCCGATGTCTGCCCCTTGCATTCCGAACGCATCAGCGAAATTCAGGGGATGATCAACTCCTCCCCGATGCGCGACCTGGTTCAGTTTGTAACCATCACCACCGACCCCAAGACCGATACCCCTGAGATCATGCGGGAATTCGGCGCCATCAATGGTCTGGATCCGCAAAACTGGATGTTCCTTACCAGCGGCCAGGACCGCCTCGAAGACACCCGTGCGCTGGTGGAGCAATTTGGCCATAAATTCAGCCCCGAAGGCGACGGCTATCAGGTTCATAGCGTGGTTACGCATATTATCGACCGGGAGGGGCGTTGGCGGGCTAACTTCCATGGCTTGAAATTTCAGCCGACAAACCTGGTTGTTTTTGTCAATGCCCTGACCAACGCCGCCCATGGACCGGACCATGCCGAAGAGCCAAATCTGTGGCAGAAACTGAAGAATTTGTTTTGAAAATGGGACGGTTGACCTGGGAAAAATGCCAAGAGTCGTGAACTTTTTCCAGCGCGCCGATATGGCGTTGCGTCGCTCGCTCCTAATGTTCTATGTGGACTATGGATCGCGCCGAAATCGTACATGAAAACTTCCTCGCGCGGGTTTCAAATGGAGACCTGCCAGGGGGGACTTCAGCCAAAACGGAGCTGTCTTACGAAAAGTGCGTTGAACTTTTCCGCAGCCAGTGCCTGTCGCGGCAGCTGGACCGGACCAGCCGGTCCATGCAGAAAGCCGGGCAGGGGTTTTATACCATCGGCTCCTCCGGACATGAGAGCATGGCGGCAGTCGCCGAAGCGTTGCGCCCCACCGATATGGCTTTCCT
>JAJRZC010000095.1 GCA_024275435.1 Alphaproteobacteria bacterium | reverse complement strand
TCGATTGCCCGGCGCTACTTTGCAGATGATATCAAAGGACTGTCAGAAGCAAAGATTCTGAGTTTACGTACTGATATGAACTTTTCGCGGCGAGCGGCGGGTGCCTATAGCCGGGAGAATGCTGCCTATCTTGCTGCTGCAAACTTGAAGACCACCTACGGGAATCTACGGCTGGCATTTTTACTAGGCGCGTCTGGAGCTGTGACGATTTTAAAAGCCAAACCCAAAACAAAAGTATCATCGTTGCTTGGAAGAGGTGTTATCAAAGCCAACCCTTTTATGGCCCGAATGACTGCCAAAGATCTTATTGATCGGGCCATTCGAGATATCGATATTGACCCTTCACGTGCGTTAGCACTGGCTGGACTGCCCAAAGTTCCCAAAGCAGCGCGCATTCGCGTTCGATGCAATCTTTCACGACCCAGTTGCAGAAGATGGCTCGCCTTAAAGAAAAAGCGCATCAAATTTGCGGCCCAAAGAAAGGCAAGAAGGTCACGTGAAAAGTCTGCCAAGGGCCCAAACAAGACTTCCAATTCACGATAATCTTGTTTTTTCTGGAAAACGGATCTGATGAGATCGGGCAACGGCCACACTCCCTCCTCGTTTCAACGATGAAAATGCTGCTCGCTTGGACGGGTTCTGTGTTGTAGATTGTGCCCATCAACAAGTATCGGCATCAACAGTTGCCAGTACTCTCGTTTGTTTGCCTGAAAATTAGGAGATGACCCTATGTCCCGTGTGTCTTGGTTTCTGGCCCGTAACATCTTGTTTATGGGAGCGGCGAGCGTAAGTCTGATGGCGCTCAACACTGCGGTTTCTGCCAAGGCCTGCCCTGGCAATGACAATGCGCTTGGGATTACTCGCACCATTGAAGTGGACACGACGGGTGGTCCAGGCTTTGGATTGCAACAATACAAAGCCTATGATTTTTTGAAGCCCGGCGAAGTGGTTCTCACCTTTGATGATGGCCCATGGCCAAAGAATACACCGGCAGTTCTTGAGGCACTGGCCAAGCATTGCACAAAGGCCACGTTCTTTATCATCGGCAAACATGCGATCGCGCATCCACATATTCTCAAGAAAGTGGCGGCGGCGGGCCATACTGTTGGATCACATACCTGGTCTCATGCGAACCTTGCCAGGAAAAAGTCACTTAAAAGTGGAAAGAGCATCGACGAAATTGAAAAGGGCGCCAGTGCGGTGAAGGCTGCTCTGGGTGAAGCTCCTGCTGCCTTTTTCAGGTTCCCTTTCCTGCAAGACCCTGACGAGATGGTTTCTTATCTAGGCTCGCGCAACATGGCGATTTTTTCCATGGACGTTGATTCATTCGACTTTAAACAAAAGAATCCAAAACGCCTGATCGAGAAGGTCATCGCCAAACTCAAGAAAAAGGGCAAGGGCATCCTTTTGATGCATGATTTTCAGAAGGTAACGGCCAAGGCAATGCCGGCTCTTCTCGACAGGCTCAAAGCTGAAGGCTTCAAGATCGTTCATATGAAGGCTCAGGCTCGCGTGACGACTTTGCCAAAATACGATGAACAAGTGAGTGCGCTGTTACGTGGGCCCATGAAAAATGCCCGCCCAATCTCCAGCGTTTTGCGCACGGTGCCTTCGGAATAAGGTTTGATCCTAGAAAAATGGTTTAGCCTTATACTTGCCGTCGCTCACAATTCTATCTGGTTTTGCACTAAGCCATTCCTCTATATGGTCTTTTTTGTTGCTTGACACAGTGGCGTAGATTTACGATGTCGCTTGATCGCCATTGTTACAAGTCTAGGTCTGTGCTGAGACGTTTCTTTCGCTTTTCAAGCCAGTGTCAAAACTGGGAAAGTGAAGTTGGAGTTTGGCATGTTAAGCTTACTGAAGGGCCGCGCCAGCCTGATGTCGGGCATGGTTTTTTTGTGGGGTCTACTGGGACTGGGTTTGCAATTCCTTGCTGTTCAGCCAGCTTTTTCTGACACCTGCACGCTGGAAGAACTAACGAAAACAGCCGATGAAGTGGGCGCCTCTTTACGACGCTATAACAATGATACCATGCCGAAAGTGCAAGCTAAAATGCAGCAACTTCGGCTTAAGAAGGGCTGGTCCCCAGCGAAATACCGTGAGCTTGCAGCTGACTACCTTCATGATTCTCGCATTGCTGGATTCGATGAAAAAGCCAACGAGCTCTATTTGAAGATAGACCAGCTAAGCCCGCGCGAAAATGACAAGAAAATAGAGTGTTCCCGCGTGAGTGCATTACGCGCCGCCGGTCTAGAGCTGCTTGCGGTCATGAAGGCCAAGAGTGCTCACACGCTTTCCAAGATTGATCAAGAGCTGAAACCCAAGACCAAACTCTTTGCGAAATCTACACGCTCAAACAAAAGCCAAGAACAACAAGCCCTGGCAAGCAAAGGGCAACCTCAAGGAGTTGCAAAACCATCGCGTGCGCGGGAATTCGCGGTAAAGTCTCCCTTGAAGGCGCCGTCTGTCAGTACAGAAGACGACGTAGCTGTGCTTGCGCCTGAGCGTACACCTGGAGCCTGGCAAACAGACACTTTCCGAGATGAGAACGCACCAGGGCCTACAAAAAGCTATTCGATAGAAGAAATCCGCAATGCTACGCGCGGCTTTTTTGGGACAATTTCAACGAACCTTGCAAGCGTTCTTGAGTATGCCTTCAAAAACTTAGGACGCCCCACTGCGTATGTTTTGGGTAATGAAGGTGGCGGCGCGTTTTTAGCGGGACTACGCTATGGCAAGGGCACACTTTATATGCGCGAGGGGGGCACGCGCCGAGTCTATTGGCATGGTCCTTCCTTTGGCTATGACTTTGGTGCCTCGGGCTCCAGGACGATGTTTTTAATCTATAAACTCGATAAACCTGAGAAATTATTTCGTAGTTATACGGGAATTGATGGTTCGGCATATCTTGTTGGGGGTGTGGGCATTACCTTTTTGAAGGGTGGATCAGTTCTCATGGCGCCTATCCGTTCGGGGATAGGACTTCGAATTGGGGCAAATCTTGGTTATATTCGCTTTTCCCCAACCGCCACATGGAACCCTTTTTAAAAGCAACAAAAAATCCTCTCCCGGTTTCATCTCCCAGAGAGGCTTTTTTCTGTCTGCTCATGATTCATGCTTTAGGGTTGGTCTGTCAACGCAAACTCGCTTTGTTTTATGCGTTTGTATCCTAGTCACCGGGCCAAGTGTAGGCGACCTTGTTGTAACTGACGGAATAGGTTTTTTTGTAGGGTTTAACGTATTTCCGTTTACGTGCACGCTGGCGGCGTTTTGGCTTTTTTTGTACTGCTGGTGCTCCCCATCCCGACCACGTATATGAAGTTGCATATTTTACACGGGTTTTCTTTTTCCGTTTTGCATATACGCGGCGATCAACAGCCACTCCATGAATGGAAATGCGCGTGTTGGCTTTGCCGTATTTTTGGACGAGACGATAGAACTTCTTTGCATTTGCGGGGGATAGCCGAATGCAACCATGGGAAGCTGGAGCGCCTAACCGACCGGTGGCATAAGTGGCGTGAATGGCATATCCACCATGGTAAAATACGGAATGCGGCATTGGGGCATTATCGTATTTTTTCGAGTAGTGCATCTTGGTCATCCACTGAGGACGATACGTGCCTGTGGGTGTTCTGTAGCCACGGCGACCTGACGAGATCTTCATGACGTGTTGAATTTTTCCGCCGTAGGAAACTGTCAATGTCTGATTGGAAAGGTTGATGTTTGCAAGAAGGCGGGGCGCTGCCGGGACAGGTTTTGATTTTTTTGTTTTAGCCTGACCTACTGCACCTTGATTTTCTTTTTTAACAGCTGAGGGCTCGACGGCAGATGGGGCCGTTGAGGTAACCTTAGAAGTCTTATTTTTCGATTTATCTTCCACCGACTTGGAGGTCGAGGAAGCGGTGGGTAATTTAGATTGTTGATCAGATATTTCTGCGTGAGCCGAAACGGCACACATGAATGCAGCACTCACTGCTACGGTGATAAGGGAAAGAACCCGCATTTTTTCAATTCTCCAACGCACTACTGATTAGGAGATTGGAGAATGACATAATGTCGCCTGACATATGCTTAACGCGAGCGAAAATACCTTCCCGCCATGTGTCGTTTTTATTAAACTTTTCCGTTACTTGTTGTGCCAATTTGGCATTTTGGAGGAAAGTATTATCAGTGTATTTTCACACGGCTTAATTTGAAACAGAAAAGCACGTTTTAACGAATCCTTATTCTGGTACGGGAGCGGCCATATTTTCTGACCAGCGAAAAAAGCTTGCGTGCATTTGCAGGGTGCAGACGAATGCAACCGTGTGACGCCCGACGTCCTAAAGTTCGAACTTCTGTGGTGCCGTGGATGGCGTAACCCCCGCGAAAGAAAATCGAATAAGGCATTGGCGAGTTGTAATACTTACGCGAATACCACATGCTCTCCAGGCGGATCGGGCGGTAGGATCCTGCGGGCGTTGTGTAGCCACGTCGTCCGGTGGAAACAGCCCAGCTATAGTGCAAGAAGCCATCAACATAGACATTCATGGTTTGAGAACTGCGACTAATATGAACACTGAGGCCCGCATTGGCGCTACTGGGCGATGTAAACATTCCCAATGTGGCCACTAAGAGTGCAGCTATTGTTATGATGATGCTTTTTTTAGTTTTGGCCATGGTACCCGCCCCTACTACTTCTGTTACTGATCGTTCTACTTGTGCTGTGCTGTCGAATGACGAAAACCCGACAAGTCTGTTTGTTACATTCCCAGGCTGATTGCATTGATGAGCCCGTGCTGTTTTCTACGCCACCGTAAAAGTGTGCTGCACGTCTTATTTCTGTTCAAGATCAGCATCGTCCAAATGTGCGATGAGGGCAAGTCTGTAGGTGATCATCGCCCTTAAAAAAGGGATGCTCCAAAGTCCCTACTAGGAGACTGGCCACCGCAGACTGGCCACGGCAGACTCGCCTCGGCCCAAGGACAACAAGGATCAAAACCGGACATCCTGGTTCAATTTCCAAACAACAACTTGAACAAAGACTTGTTCTTTTTTCTCTTACGTTTTGCGCGACGTCGAGGTTTCTGTCTGGTCTTAGGCTGAGCCCATATTCCCTGCTCCCAGGGGGCCCAACCGAAGCTGGGTCCGCCTCTGGGGGTGCGCCTGTGTCGACGTACAGTGGAGGTTATGGGGCGTGTATTGACAGAGCGAAGGGTAAATTCGTCGGTAATTCCATCAACGCTTGCAACGGTTAAGCGGCCGTCAGGCTGCCAAGTCCAGACGGAAGTCTTCTTCCCGTGACGATGGGGTTCAATGGCAACAATCTTGCTGTCGTATAAATCAATCAGCGCGATTTGCTCTATGTCTTCTGGACCCTTAAGCCCTGGAACCTTGCCTGCGTGGAAACGCAAAAGTCCGATACTGCGAAATGGTTTTTCCTTAAGTTCCCAAGATAAAAGTTTGGGCATGCCCTTACCCATCATTTCCAGTGGGACACGTAGTTTCTTGTATTGGGAATGGATTGCAAAATAGCGACCGCTATTCACGACAATATTCCAGCCATCCAAGTCACTGTCAGGCAATAATTGATCAGACGCATTGGGATCCGTTACGCCAAGTCTGGCCAAGGTGTCCAAGGCGCGCTTGAAGCCCGGTTTCAATTTCAAGGCCCGGTTTAAACTGGCGATGGCATTTTCGGTGTCGCCCAAAGCATCGTGGGCTTCTGCCTTTACCCATTCCACTTCAGGATTCTTGGGATCGAGTTTTAGAGCTGTGGCAATATCATTTTGGCCGATCTGTGCTTGATTGTTTCGTACATAAGCGAATGCCCGATAGGCGAAGGCTGTTGAAGACCTGGGATTGAGTTCAATGGCCCGATTGAGGTCTTCGAAGGCGGGTTCGATTTGCTCTAAAAAAACATTAGCCAACCCTCGAGCTTCGAAACCAGTTGATAAGAAAGGAGCAAGTTCTATCACGCGGGTGAAATCAACCAGTGCTGCATCGGGCCGGCTGGTGTTGAGATAGGCGTGACCTCGCAAGAGATACAACTCCGAATTGGAAACATCAAAGGCGATGGCCCGGGAAAGATCCTCGATTGCTTCAGAGTAATGCTCGACTTCCAGTTTTGCCTCAGCCCGGTTGCGATACCCAGCCGCAAAGCGCGCGTCTGCCCCTACGGCGCGCGAGAAATCCCGGATGGCTGCATGTGGGCGGCCCAGCGCCAAGTGCGCACGACCGCGTCCTGATAGAGGGGCAGGGCTTGAGGGTATGAGGCGAACAGCGGCTGTATAATCTTTAATGGCCGCGTTTTTATTGCCATGCTTTAAAAGTGCGCTGGCTCGATTGTTGTAGGCTGCGGCGTATCCAGGAGCCAGAACAATGGCGCGGTTGAAATCCTTGATAGACTCATCCGTTTGATCAAGAGCCAGCAGAAGGTTGCCCCGATTGTTGTAGAGGGCCGCGTATTCGGGAAACAATTCAATGGCCTGATTGTAGTCCTCTATGGCTTCACGATGCTTGCCCAATCTTACGAGGGCAACGGCGCGGTCGTTTAATATTGCCGCACGCCGGTCATTGGGTAGTGAGGTATCGGCCAGCGCTGCGGTATATTCCACAACGGCCTGGCCTGAGTCGCCGCGCTTGAGCGCAATGGCGCCTTCGCGCATCTTCGCTCGTGTCATGTCGCCTACGGCAATGACTGGCGTTGTGACAATTACAGCAAGAAGTGCTGTCCAAAGCGCTAAGGAGACCAGAACCGCGTTGGGGTATTTTAAGTAATGAAGGATATTCTTGCTCATATCAAAATAGATTTTCAGGTCATTTTTGGTGCGCGCAGTTTGGGCTTACATTGAACATTCCAGAACTGTCGAACATATTTCTTCTCATGACTTTGCAACGTATTTTAAATTCAAAACTGCCTGCAGCTTACCATGAAAGCGCTCGATGTTTCAGGCTCAGCAGTGGTTATCTGCAAGCAAACCTGATCCGCGCCCCAAGCTCAAGCTTTCGTTTTCATCTCAAGGGACATTGGTCTTGTTTAGGATGCAATTTGTCACTGACAGGATAGAAAAATTATGGCGGTAATGAACACTTCGTTCAAAAAAGGAATGGTGTGTGCTTTCAGAACATTGATTTCTAGTGCTGGCTCATTTGCTAAGGAGAAGCTTGATCTGAAATATATCAACAAGCTTGACGTTTACGTGAAGGTTATGTATTTGCTATCTGGTGACCCACAACCCCGGGGGGGTGCCTTGCTGAATTGCTGCCCACATTAGACTGAGCCCTTCACAGGTTCTGCTTTTCTTATGGGCTAAAAACAGATTCGGATATTGCTCGTCTCGTACCTTTGAAGAACTCGTAAATGATCACGAGGTTTCAAGAATGAACCTATGGTTTCGTCTGTTCTGGTATGTTGTTTTTCATTCATGGCGCCGCAAAATTGAAATTCCAGAAGGTGTGTCGAAGCTCAATTTTCGGGTTTGGCCACTTGATCTTGATGCCAGCTTTCATCTTAACAATGGACGCTATCTGACGCTCATGGATCAAGGTCGCCTGGATTTGATGGTGGGCGGGGGAGTTGTTCAAGCGGCGTTGCGTCATGGCTGGACGCCCATTGCAAATGCCATTGTTATCCGGTTCAGACGCGAACTTCGCCTTTTCGAGAAAATGCAAATTCAATCATGCGTGCTTGGATGGAAAGGCAATGAAATTGTCATAGAACAGGTTTTTTTATCGAAATCTGGACCGCGCGCTGGCCATGTGGCAGCCCGTGCCATTTTTACTGGCGGTCTTTATGATCGTAAAGCAAAGGCTTTTGTGCCGGTTTCCAGGATGATGGAAGAAATTGGCACCAGCATCGTTTCTCCAGAACTGCCTGCCGAGGCGGAAGCATTTTTTGAGAGCATTGAGCGCCTTCGAGACCTGGATCGTTCCTCAGCGCGTTCTTGAGGGAACTTATTTTTCTATTTGTTTTTTTTCAACGAAACCTGTCTTGACCTTAGTTACGGCCAACGTTTCAAACTGCCTGCGGGAAAACGCCATTCAGGTGTGTCCAATGGCCAGGAAAACTTCGCCGGGTACCAAGGCGAGCCGTTGGGGTCGTTGGGGTTTTTCAATATATGCATTTCCTGAGCAGGCATAAAACTTTGTAAAAGCAAGAAGCGCTTTTCGCCGGTTGTTGGGTTTTGAACCATATCTGTGACGAGCACAGCGTGTCCGGGAAAACCGCCCTTAATGAAAACATCTCCGAATTTCATTTCATCAAGGCTGACGGTCTTAAGTTCGCGCGACAAGGAGTAGGTGCCGGCGTAGGCGAACACCTGGATCATGTAACGTTGCAATGATTTATAGCTGCTGTCGGGCTTGGAGCGCTTTCGCCAGCGCTTACCGCTTTCACTGGGACGTTCGCCGCGTGCCCAACGTGAAAAGGGAACGCGACCGCCGCCAGTGTAATTAAAACCGATTTTTGATTTTCTATCCGTACTCCAAAGCCACTCGGTTCGAAGCCGCATGATGGCATCAGCGCATTGCTGTAGGTCACGTTTGCCTACATCAATATCAATCACGGCGACATGAACATCTTGGCGCCATTTGCGTTGCCCGGTGTATAAAAGGACGGGTGAGCCTGCTGGTTTAACTGGCATCCCACGCAACCAGGCTCCGAAACTTGTTTTGGGGGTTGGCACGCGTTCGAACCCTGCGGGGGGAAGGATACGTTGAGCGAGTGTTTCTGTTACAGGCTGTGAGCGCCACGCATAGGTTATTTCGGCGGCCTGGGAAACGGTTGGAAACACACATAGAAGCGCGGTGCTGATTATGGCAGCACATTGCAAGGAACGCGGAAACACATAAGAAAGGAAACAAGAAAACACGGGCTGAGACCTCAAAGACAAACTTTGTTCAAGCTAAAGAATGGACCTGTTGATGTGCCCAACAAACTATGTCGGTTTTTGGGGCTATATTGGGATTCGCGGCGGTATTTGCTGGAGGGACCTGGCTTGTGAGCGCCACCTCCCGCCTCTTGCGGTCATTTTCAGGCATAGTGATGTTTTTTTATTTTCTCAAGGAAAGGGAAAGGATGCTCTCTAAGTTACGGGATAGATAGCGCTCACCCCACTAGAGTAGCGGTAATCCTGAAAACCTTGAGAGTACTTACCATTTTACGATTGAACCTGAAGCACTCTGGTAGGTGTCAGTGTTTTTCGCGAAACACCACTACTGCAACTAAATTGACTAGAACTAGGCCGGCAATAGCTGGAGGAACCATAGACCACCCGCTTATGCCTCTGTAATAGAGACTCCAACCAATTTTCATGAAGGTGGCGGCGTTGATGACTGTCAGGCCGATGACAAGGGATCGATTCCAGAAGGCCGCTGCCACTGCCCAGAAAAACAATGGCACGAGAGCGGAGAAAAGAAATTTTGCTGCATTCCATGGACCAAGGAGATACTGGCGCTCTGCTTCCAAGAATGCTGTGACTGATGGATCTGGATTTACTGGTGCGGGAAACCAGAACATACTTGTTGCCAGGGCAATCACCGTTACGACGAGTCCCAGCAGGCTACGACGCCAAGCAAAGTAACAATAAGGAATAAGAAACCAGGGCCGGATGTACCAACTGAGCGGATTGTGGTGCCGGGCCCAGGCCCATTCGGCAAATGTTTCAAATATTTCCATGTTATTCTTTTGGGGCAGGCTTTATCTTTACAAAGAGCCCTGAGGACTTTTGAAAGAATAGGATGGGGTTTTGACGTCAATTCAGCTTTCAAGTTGAAATTTTCTGAATTTACCCCCCAATAGTGGTCGGCAGATAAAAGAGACATTATCTTCTCCCAACCTAGTGACTGTTTATGCTAATATTGAAAGTTAGGTTTTTATAGGATTAGCCACGACCAGACCACATTACTCGCTCTCACTATTCAAGGCGTATCCACATTAAAGGCATATCCACGCCCTTGCTGTGACGTTGGTGATAAATTGTTCGTATGGTGTGCTGGTAGATGCCCTAACGAAAAGCCACTTCTATCACTTGTTTGTGCGAACTCGATAACAGTTCCTTGGTATCGTGCGGTTCGGCTTGGCTAAGAGCGAACTTGACTTTCATCTTGCAGACAGGATCTTAATCGCCTGTACGCAAAAAGCGCCTTTGTCGGTCTAAGGAAACATGTCTAAAACTTTTATTTTGTCTGCAGCACGTTTGATACGACTGTTGCCGATCTTGGTGGCCCCGGTGATTGCTGGATGTCACGACTTTTTTATCCATGTGGGAAAAGCCGATGAAGTCACTCATATGGCCGATGCTGATTATGAGCGCGGGCCAAATGGTGGTCGCCTGCTAAAACAGGGATCGTTCGCCGTCGAGATTACAATTTTTGAGACAGGAGTGCCGCCGCAGTTTCGTGTCTATCCTTATGTCGATGGTCACCCTGTTGATCCTGCCATCGTTGATTTAACCATTGAGTTGGAACGATTAGGCGGCGTTACCGATAGATTTTCTTTCAAAAGTGGAAGCGCTTATTTGGTGGGCGATGGCGTTGTGGTGGAACCTCATTCTTTCAAAGTGAGTGTATCGGCGACACATAATGGACAACGCTATGATTGGTCATATCCATCCTTTGAGGGCAGAACGACCATCAATACACAAACCGCGCGTGAAGTGGGCATCAAAGTCGAACCTGTCGGTCCGGTTAAAATCGAAGAAACGCTTGATGTTCTGGGCCGTGTCCATCTTGCGCCAGGAGCCAAGGCGACTTTGCGGGCTCGCTTTGCGGGACAGGTGATCGCCGTTAACAAGACCGTGGGCGACACTGTGAGGGCCGGTGAATGCTTGGTGAGGATAGAAAGCAACGAAAGCTTGAAAGCCTACTGTGTGGTTTCTCCCATTGATGGGGTTGTTCTTGAAAGGAGAACCAATGTGGGAGATATCGCCGGCAAGGAAGCTTTGCTTGTGGTGGGGGATCTTAGGAAATTACTTGCGGACTTCCATGTTTTCCCCAAGGACCGCCATCGCGTTGCGGCTGGGCAGGCGGTGAAAATCTCTTCCATTGACGATCGTTTGATTACGACATCGGAAATTGAGACCATTCTTCCCATGACGAAGCGGGAGACTCAAACCGTTATTGCTCATGTGGCTTTGCCTAATCCCAACAAAGAATGGATGCCCGGAATGACGGTTCGAGGAGAAATCGTCGTCAAAAAAGAGGAGGTATCCCTGGCTGTTCGCACGCAAGCGTTACAGCGCTTTCGTGACTTTACGGTGGTTTTTGCCAGGGTTGGGGAAACCTATGAGGTGAGAATGCTGGAATTGGGACGCCAAACACCACAGTGGACCGAAGTCCTTGGCGGAATACGCTCAGGCCAAGATTACGTTACGCATAACAGTTTTCTTATTAAGGCCGACATCGAAAAGTCCGGAGCAACGCATGATCATTAGGCAAAAACCTCATGCTTGAGCAAGTCATCAAATTCTGTATTTTCCATCGTTGGATGGTGCTTGTAGTGGTCTTGGGGCTTGCCGGGCTTGGTATTTATAATTTCAATCGGTTGGATATTGATGCGGTCCCCGATATCACCAACGTACAAGTCCAGATAAATACAGAAGCACCAGGGTTTTCACCGCTGGAAGCCGAACAGCGTATCACCTTTCCCATTGAAACTGTGATTTCCGGACTTCCTGGCATCGACTATACGCGCTCGATTTCAAGATATGCTCTCTCTCAGGTCACGGTTGTCTTCAAGGACGGTACCGATATCTATCTCGCCCGCCAATTGGTTGCCGAGCGTCTCCAGTCGGTTCGCTCGCGTTTGCCGGCTGATATTGTTCCTGAAATGGGACCGATCGCGACGGGCCTTGGCGAGATTTTCATGTATACGGTGGAGGCAAAACCAAATGGCCGCAAAAAAGATGGAACCTTATGGACACCCATGGACTTGCGCACCCTTCACGATTGGGTGGTTCGGCCGCAACTCATCACCGTACCGGGCGTCACGGATGTCAACACGGTCGGTGGATATCAAAAACAGTTTCATGTTACCCCTTGGCCGCACCGGTTAGAGGCCCACCAACTCAGCCTTTCCGACGTCATCAAAGCTCTTGAAAGAAATAATACCAACGTGGGTGCCGGCTACATCGAACGCTCAGGAGAGCAGTATCTTGTGCGCGTTCCGGGGCAGGCGAAGACGCTTCATGACTTGCGTGAGATCATTATATCCCAAAGACAGGGTGTGCCGGTGCGGATCGGCGATGTCGCGCAAGTAGCTTTGGGCAAAGAGCTGCGCACAGGGGCTGCGACAGAAAACGGCAAAGAAGTTGTTCTTGGAACCGTCTTCATGTTGATCGGGGAAAACTCCCGGACGGTATCGAAAGCGGTTGCAAAGAGGTTGGAAGCCATCAATGCAAGCCTTCCAGAAGGCGTCATGGCCAAGGCGGTCTACAACAGGACAACGCTGGTCGAGAAGACTATAAAAACTGTTGCAAAGAACCTGGTTGAAGGGGCTTTGCTTGTTATTGTGGTGCTTTTTCTACTGCTTGGAAACATTCGCGCGGCACTTATTACCGCGGCCATTATTCCCTTGGCCATGCTGATGACAATAACGGGCATGGTACAAAACCGAGTATCTGGGAATCTTATGAGTCTGGGGGCTCTGGATTTTGGGCTCATCGTCGATGGTGCGGTGATCATCATCGAAAACTGTATGCGGCGGTTCAGTGAGGAACAAAAACGTCTGGGCCGATTATTGCTAAGAGAAGAACGTTTCGCACTGGCAGCTACCGCCACCGCTGAGGTTATAAAGCCAAGCCTTGTGGGCGTGCTCATTATCACGGTGGTCTATATTCCCATATTTGCTCTCACCGGCATCGAAGGGAAAATGTTTCATCCCATGGCGTTCACCGTTGTTATTGCATTGCTGTCAGCGCTGGTGTTGTCACTTACATTCGTTCCTGCCGCCACAGCGATATTTCTCAGCGGTAAAATTTCCGAGAAAGAGCCACGTATCATTATTGGCGCCAAGGCACTCTATAAGCCGTTGCTCAATGTTGTCTTGAAGTGGCGTCTTGCCGTTGTCTCATTGGCGGCTGTACTTGTGATGCTTTCGGGTGTTGCCGCCACACATTTGGGGTCTGAATTCATGCCTCAACTGGATGAAGGCGACATTGCGATGCATGCATTACGCATTCCCGGCACAAGCCTGTCGCAAGCCATT
>JAJRZC010000094.1 GCA_024275435.1 Alphaproteobacteria bacterium | reverse complement strand
GTGCTGCGATTTTCTTGCAGCAGATTTTCCTTCGATGCGAGTTTCTCCCTCGCCGCATCCACAAACGCCACACATTAGTTCACCTCCAGTTCTCGAATTTTCAATTCATCTCCGCCTGACACCTGTAATTGGTAACTGCCGCAATCCGGGCATCCGTCAAAGCGCTGTTGTATTTTCACTGTCTTGGCGCATTGCAGGCACCATGCGAGGGCATCAATCTTGATGATCTTCAGTTTTGCGTTTTCTGCGCACGTCCCTCTGGTTACAACATCGAAACTGAACAGCATGGCCTCCGGTTCGATTCCCGAAAGCTGGCCAATTTCCAGGCAAACAGTCTTTACCTTACTGAACCCTTGCACAACTGCTTGTTCTTCGACGATCTGAATTATGCTTTCACACAACGACATCTCATGCATCAGTGAATCCTCAACTGGTAGCCGACACAGGGGTCCATTGCGGTAATGAGAAGATCTGCTTGAGCCTTCAATTCCTCTTGCGTATCTGCGGACAGGTTTTCCAGGCTTGATTTCATCGGGCCGGCTTTGTGGAAATTCCATTCCGTGGGGGCCAGAATGCGATAGTGCGCAATGTGATCACCCTCGATTTTGACAGAGTGAACCAACCGGCCGCGGGCGGCCTCTACCTGGTGCAATCCATATCCGAGCTTGTGTGCTTGTGTGCAGGAATTCTCTTCGTTTTTTCCGTGCGAGATTTTTTTGAAAAGGATTTCCATCGCTAGGGGGAGATTGGAAAGTTCCACAAGGCGCGCGACCATGCGGGTCAGCAGGCCCGCGCCGAACTCTCTTAGAAGTGCCTTGATGAGTGGCGTTCCTGCTTGGCGCGATAGCGCCGTTGTTTCGCAAGTTTTTTTGTCCCACGTGGGCTGAGCAATGAAATTCTCAGCATCTGGATCGCTCAGCCGGCGCGCCAAGACATCCACGTCCATTTCAGGCAGGAATGTCGGCGCCACACGCCCCGCCTGTTCCCAATTGTTTGCAACAACCTTTCTTAACAGCTTGGCGGATACGGTTTGAGAAACTTCAAGCCATTCTTGAAGCTGCTTCAAGCTATTTCTGGTTCTCCATTTCTCAACATCTTCACCATAAACATGCTGGCTCAGGTCGCTCGATAAATCCGTTAATATCGTTTGGACCTTCTTGGGCTCTAGTTGAAGAGAAGGACCGAGCGTGAAAATTTGGTCTTTAGCGAAAAGTGCGCTTTGCATGGTGGCAGGCAATGCCATAACGCGCTTCACATTGGAGGTGGTAATTTCGTCGTCACTAAAGCGCGGCCAGTCAAGAAATATTCGTAAGAGGTGCTCGCGCGCATTCTCACAAAGGACGACCATTGTTCGCGCGGGATCTATTTTTGCGGCTTTCTTTATTCTCTTTGCTTTCTCACATGCTGTAACTGCAGCACTCCCTTGCGCCATAGCGCACACATTGAATAGAACAGGGACCATAGCCACGACCTCCTCTATCGCCCGGCCTTCAAAGGTCGCGGCAATATTCATCAGTCGGCTTGAATTGATCGATGCCCGTTCCACACCAGACCCGTTCCTGTGAAGATCAACTGTCAGCCGCCCTTCAAGGCTCATGGAGACTGCTCCTCAAAGTTCTTGCGAATTCCGCCCAGGAGCTCTCGACGACTCAATGCCTTGGGCGCCTCTTGGGCCCTGGTGCTGCTTTGTGAGTTTGCTTGATTTATTTGAGCATCTTGATCCGCAGGTAACGGATCTTCGGGAAGCTTGCCTTCCCAAATTTTTTGCATGTCTTCGTCGTCTTGATTCTTGTCTGCTGGGTCCGCATCTAAAAATACAGTCTCGATGACGGTTGATGCCGTGAGTTCGGCGGTTTCTTGATCGGCGAACTCAAACATGGGCGAAAATAATGAGCACATCATGAAATGACCAAGTGTTGTCTCATGGCCGACAATGAATTCAAAGGTTCCTGCTGGGAAACTATGGTTGTGCTTGGATCCAACCTCTTCCTTGCTCCAGTCGACGGCGCAGTCTTCCTTGGGAAGTAGCACCAGATTCATGAACCACGGTGTCAGCAATACGCCGAACCAATAGTCACCCCATTGCCTGAAGCCGATTGCCTTAACGCTTAGCTTGCGATTAAGGATCGGAATATCATGCATCCGATCTTTCTCGATGGTGCTGAAGCTCTCTTCAAGGATTTCGCTAGCTTGCTCAGCTGTGTTCATTGCTCTCCATCCAGCACCATAAATCCAGCTTTTGCCGCATCGCAATTGGGACACGTCCAATGATCAGGCAGCCTGGAAAAAGGCGTCCCGGCTGGTATCTGCCAATAGTCATCTCCCACCTTGGGGTCATAGACATGCCAGCAAATCTTGCACTCGAGCCTTGTCTCATCCACAAGCTTGCTGTTGTCGCCACCATAGGAGCTCTCAAAGGCATTGCCGCTCATTTGTAAGCCCCCAAGATCTCATAGAGACGATCAGCACTCTCATCAATGTCTTCCTGAGCAGCACGAACCACCTCAGGCACGTCGACAATTTCAATGGAGTTTAAGATCAATGTGTCTTGAGAGTTGTAGTATTGAACCCACCAGACGTTTGCGATGTTGGTGCTGGTAATGCGACAGTTTCCATAGCCGCGTGACAGGATCGTCGTATCGCCTTTTCCCAACTTGCTATGAATATATTCGATGTCCTGCTCAGTTTGCGGGAGAAGAGTCAGGTTAATGGCATGTGTTGCTGTTCCAGGCGCATACTCCTCGACCTTGTGAGATATTTCAACCAACACCGAAGGGGCATTAAAGACGCCATCGGGAAGCACTTGATCCGTGGGTGGGGAACTTTTTTCGGCTGTACTAAAAGTAATGGTTTGCGCCGAACCGGGGTAGGCGGCGATTTCTATGAGGTCGCGTACGAGTTTTCCGTCATCACTGATATGATGGACACGCCACAGACCGGCCAATACCGATTCCTGAGCCTGCACGTTGGCGCCAGCAACAATGGAAACCTCACCTTCGCCGAGAATTTGATTGATAAGTCCCAAATTCTTAGCGTCGAGCTCTCCTAAATCAAATTCCAAGGGCGGCTCTTCCACCTTATAGGTGAGCATCGCGGCATGCACCTTTTCGAGAAGCGCCTTGGCTTCTTTCATGTCCACCGTGTCTTCGGGTTCTGGTATCAACGGCATGTCATAGGTCATCATGGTCGACGGCATTTTCATATATTCGAGCTTGCCGTCGTCTTCCTCCAATGGTTGGCTGCCTGGACCGAACAATGGAGGTTTGGAATCACTCATATCGTTTCACTCACTTGCTTAAACGTTGGAACTTGACTGGTCACTGCTTCAAGCCTGCTGGTGCGCAACCTTCGGGGAACTGAAAAGCCGGTGGCTTTGAAGGCTCTTTCGACAAAATCTGGCTAGTCTCAACAATGTATTCATTCCAGTCCATTACCCTGGAAATGACGCCCAGATATTCGCCCTCACGCAAAAATACGAGTGTTGGAAAGGCGTTGAATAAATAGCGCAATTGCAGTTGGCGCTCGCTTCGGCGATCTATAACGGCCGGCGTTATGCGGCCACGGAAAGCCTTGATGATCTCTGGAAATATAACTGCGACGTCGTTCGATTCGACTAACCGCTCATAATCTCCAGTGAAGAACAGAGCGACTTCCTTGTGTTGTTCAAGGAACTCGTCAATGTTGTCTTCCGTTAGAACTGCGATGTTTTCTCGTTCAATAATAGATTGCAATAGGGGTGAGAACATCTAGTTGCTTCCTTGCTTGGTCGTTGATTTGGTTTTTGGGGTGCGTAAATGCTCTGGCAGCAGAGTTTCGTGATCTTCAAGATCTGCAAAAAGGTGATCGAAGTTTGTGCCCCCCGACATGGCAATCTTGAGCGCCTCAAGAGCATTGCCAATCTTAGAGGCCTCCTGCTCTGAAATTATTTCACGCGCTGCGTCGATGAAGATCAGCAACCACGTCCCCACTGGCGGGTCTCCGACAAGTTGCGTGTTGATCTCGCGGCGAATGCCCTCTTGCCCCTCGCACAAAGCAATACCATTGCCCGACTTGATCACCCGCATTGGAATTCCCATGCACATCAGAGCTTGGCCCCGCTGTCAGAGGAAAGTATTTCCTCGATCTCTTTTTCGAAATCCTCCGGGCCACGCCAGTTCTCGTCAGCGATGATGCGCTCATCTCCGATACGACAAGCTTCCTCCCCGGACGGGCGACCCAGTTCATAGTGCTGGATATTCATGACCTGGCAGGCGATGGTTTCATCTTCGTGCAGGGGAGTTTGTCGCTTTTTGAACTTGACGCCGTGCCCTTCGAGGTAGACTAGGGCCTTGTCAAGGGCGGGCTGTATTTGAGCTTTGACAACTTCGCGAAGACTGCCCCCAAAATCATCCAACTGTTCAGGTTGAACACCTATGAGGATAAGATGCTCAGGGTAGTCTCCCATCATCTCCGCCATGGCCAAGACTTCCTGAAATCCGGTCTGGTGAAGACTGATCTTCTTGACGCCGAGAAATTTAGGCACCTCGTCACCCTCAACGATTTTCAGGGTTCCGGGTTCCAGGTTGTAGTCAACAGCATCGAAAACAACGAGAATATCAGCGTCACGGACGTGCTGAACCAGATAGATACCCTGTGTTCCACCATCCATAATCTTTACATTGGGGGGAGCTTCATAGTGTCGGTGCAGCTCTTCGACAACACGCACACCAAACCCTTCATCGGCCCACAATAGGTTGCCGATCCCAAGTACGAGTACAGCAGGTCTCCCCTTCACGCTTATGCCCCCCAACCTCTTTAACTTTTCTTGTTAAAGTTCTGTTAAGCAAGTCTTGGGCCAAACAAACTCATTGCACCAAATGCAAGAACCATATGTGATTTTTTATATATGGCCAGACCTCACTGAAAGGGTTTCTTCCACTTTTGACCTAAGTCGGCCACATACCTTCCAGGAGAGACGTTTAGAAGATAACTTCGTATCAGCCTGGAATACGGCTCTCCCTCGGGCTGAAAATAATGATCATTTCTACTGAGAAGTGGAAGCTAATGTTACAGTGCAACATATTGTGTTTTCGCGGGGCCCACTCACTTTTTGGTGGGGCAAACCAGAAATCCGTGAGTTCCGCAAGTTAGGTTTCATAATGACCACGAGTGGTGCTGTGTATCTGGATACGTATATGAAATGACAATAAAAAAGGGCGCAGAACAGAGCTGCGCCCTTAAGGTGGGGAGAGTTGTGAAAGCTAGCCTGATGGCCATATCTGCCAAAGAGCATCTAGAGCTAAGCGCTCGATCGAGCTACCAGGAGTCGTGTCATTTTTTATCATTTCGCGGATCAGTGATCTGCATCATCCGCTGGGCGGTTATCCTTGAACATACGCCATCCTGAAATCATCGAACTGATGATGGATTGTCTGGACATAATATCTTCGCGGACCGCCACATAGATATGAATGATCACAAAAATAATAATCACCCACATGCCCATATGGTGCCAGGTATGCACATCTTGGCTTTGCCCAAAAAGTGGAATGATCCACGAGGAGAACCAATCGTACTGCCAGGTCCCCATGCCCGTTCCCTCGCCATAGAGAGCTAGACCTGTGAGAATCATGAACGTGGTTCCCCAGACAAAGAGAAAATGCATCGCCAAAGTGGCAAGGGGGTTATGGCCTGTATACTTCTTCGGCTCTTTCACCAAAAACGCATACCATTTTACCTCGTGCCAGACCTCACTCCACCATTTTGCATTCCAGAGTTTTGGGGCGAAGATTTCCTTTGCGTGAGCGTTCCCGGCAAATATCCAGTATATTCTGAACAAGAACCCGATGATTACAAAATAGGCGGCTACGAAATGTATCCATCGGATGTAACCCATCAGGAAGTTATCACTCGCTTCACCTGGAACAGAAGGTAGCGGTGAGCCAATAAAATATCCGGTCACAGCAAGTGCCAGAATAGAAAAAGCCTGCACCCAATGCCAAATCCGCACCGGAGCTTCATAGATATAGACGGCTTGTTGAGTTTGCACTTTAACAGAAGTGTCTGTCATGGCGGAGCCTCCCCTATCTTACCTTGACGGTGGCCAGCTCCTCGCCGTCCTCCGACATGACGTGGGTTGAACATGCCAGACACGGATCAAAGCTATGCAATGTGCGTAAAATCTCGACCGGCTCTTCTGCACGTTCTACTTTCGTGTGCATCAGCGAGGCTTCGAAAGCACCGATATTGCCTTGCTTATCGCGTGGTGAACCGTTCCAGGTTGTCGGCACGACGCATTGGTAGTTGTCGATCCGCGTGTCCTTGATCTTTATCCAATGACCAAGGGCTCCTCGTGGAGCCTCGGTGAAACCAACACCCTTGATTTCGCTGGGCCAGGTTTTAGGATCTACTTTCTCCATGTTGGCAGTGGTTGAATCACCGTTTTTGATCGTGGTGATCAATTTCTGGAGGAAGTATTTCTGCTTATCCGCCGCCCATGAGGCTTCCAAGGCGCGTGCGGCCGTTCGACCAAGCGTCGAGAAAAGGGCCTCAAGCGGAATATCAAGGGTCTTCAAGACTAGGTTGATCTGCTCGGTGAAGTACTCATGGCCTTGCGCATAACCGACGACGTAGCGGGCAAGAGGACCAACTTCCATGGCATGACCGCGCCAGCGTGGCGCTTTGATCCAAGAATACTTGGCCGCTTCGTCAATCTGTTGGATGTTTGTTTTCGTGCCCTTGGTGTTTGGGCCAAGCTGATAGTTCGGATCAGTGATGCCATCCCAAGGATGCAAGCCTTTTTCCTCATCGGGGTAGGTGTACCACGAGTGGGGAACAAATTCCTGGATCTGCTCTGGATCACGGACATCGATTGGATGCACCTCTTTGAGGTTGCCATTGATGATGGCACCTTGAGGCATCAGCAGGTTTGAAGCGGAATAGTCATTGGCCTTATCAGGGATATCGCCATAAGCGAGAACACTGGTACCGGAAATTCCGCCACCATAGAGCCAGCTCTTGTAGAAGGAGCCGATTGCCAAAATGTCGGGAATATATACGTTGTCGATAAATGCAATGGTGCGATCGACGACGCCCATGACATAGTTGAGCCGCTCCATATTGACGGGAGCACCTGCTGCCAGATCGCCATCCATGTTAATGGCACACGGCACACCGCCGACAAGCCAGTTAGGATGTGTGTCCTTGCCACCAAAGATGGTGCGGACCGTCATAATCTCTTTCTGGAAATCAAGTGCTTCCAGATAATGCGTGACAGCCATTAGATCGGCTTCCGGCGGCAACAGATAGGCTGGGTTTGTCCAGTAGCCATTCTTGAACGGGCCAAGCTGACCGCTCTCGACAAACTTTCTAATCCTTGTCTGGATATCGCGGAAATAACCGGGCGATGACATTGGATGATGCGGCGACACCTTCTGCTGCAATTCGGACGTGGCTTTTGGGTCTGCTTTCAATGCGTTGATCACATTGACCCAATCTAGTGCATGCAGATGATAGAAGTGCACAAGATGGTCATGAATCTGCAACGAGAGCTGCATGATATTGCGAATGGAGTTGGCATTTTCTGGAATCTGGATGCCAACAGCATCTTCCACAGCGCGAACCGACGTGAGAGCGTGTGTGCCGGTGCAGACACCGCAAATGCGCTGCACAAAGGCCCACGCATCACGTGGGTCACGCCCTTTGAGGATGACCTCAAGCCCGCGCCACATTGTGCCGGTTGAAACCGCATTGGTGATAATGTTTTCTGCGTTGAGATTTACTTCGCAACGCATGTGGCCTTCGATCCGGGTGACCGGATCCACAACGACGCGCTGACCGCTATCGTCCAGGGTATAGCCGTTTGGTGTGGTGATAATTGGCATTACTCAGTCTCCCCCTTCTGCATAACGCGCTTAACGACGCTCGCACCTGCATGAACTGCAGCTGCACCACCTACGACCATGGCGGCTGTTCCTCCGATCTCGTCAGCGTTAGCTTCAATGCCAAAGCCATGAATGTCGGTCAGGCGCTCATAGAAGTCGCCCTTGTCCCAGAAGCCGTCCTCGGAGCAGCCAATGCAGGGGTGACCCGCTTGAATCGGGAAGGACAAACCGCCGTTCCAGCGTACTGTTGAGCAGGCATTGTAGGTGGTAGGTCCTTTGCAACCGACCTTGTAAAGGCAATAGCCCTTCTTGGCGCCTTCATCGTCAAAGTTCTCGACGAACTGCCCGGCATCAAAATGAGGACGGCGATAGCATTTGTCGTGGATGCGCTGAGAATAAAACATCTTTGGCCGACCCTGACGGTCCAGCGATGGTAGTTTTTCAAAGGTCAGGATGTAGGTGATCACCGCCGTCATGACTTCGGAAATCGGCGGACATCCGGGCACCTTGATAATTGGCTTGTCGGCAATGCCTGGAATTAGATGTGTCGGGGTTGCCCTGGTTGGGTTTGGTCGCGCGGCTTGCACACAGCCCCAGGACGCACATGAGCCCCAGGAAATAATCGCTTTGGCGTGATTTGCGACATGCTTTAGTTGTTCGACAAAGGGTTTGCCGGCAATAATGCAGTACATGCCGTCTTCATTGAGCGGCGCGTTGCCTTCAACCGCAAGAATGAAATTGCCGTCGTATTTTTCAATGGTCTCTTCGATGATCGCTTCGGCTTGCTGGCCGGCAGCGGCCATGATGGTGTCATCATAGTCAAGAGAGATCATCGATAAGATCACATCCTTGACGAGGGGGTGGGCCGATCGAATAAAGGATTCTGAGCAGCACGTGCACTCTAAGCCATGCAACCAAAGCACCGGGATACGCGGCTTGGTTTCCATCGCATGTGCAATTTGCGGAGCAAAGGCGGGACCCAAGCCCAATGACGCCGCTGTCAAACTGCAGTATTTCAGAAAGCTTCGGCGGGTGATGCCCTGCCGTCTCATGACCTCATAGAAAGTTTCGTGCATCAAAAGTTTCCCCTCCAGGTTTTGATATCTGCATTTGATATCTGCAATGGAGCAGCTTCTACCGGCGCCCCTCGCAATTAACTCTTGATTAAGCAAGTTACAGGCCAACTTTTTTGCTCATAATTATCAATGTGTTGGCTGTGAACCCCTGTAGATAGCGTCAGATATGTTTCCCTTTCCCAATACCAGCCGGGAAGTTCGTTACCATCTGCGTTTCTGGCAACAACGATTCATCACCTGCCTTCTAAGTCTCGACATCTGCTCGTGGATGCGCGCGGTGATTTCCGCCCAGCATGGGGGAATGGTGCATTGCAATGATGGTACGGGTTTATGGAAATGGCTGAGTCTGGGCCAGGGCTGAATTGTTGCCTTGAATGGGAACTCGGCTCATTTCAAGGATAGAGGATAAACGGTTCCTCTGTTTGCCTGCTCGTCGTACTTTCTTGGAATGCCGCAAAAGTTCTCTGTCATGGACCCGCCTTTGACTAAGGCTGCCTTTCCTGCAATCCAGCTGACCCGAGCGCCTTTGTGCCGGTTCAACGTCCGTAAATCCTAAACGGAAATTAACAAGTATTTTCAACATATAAACCAGACTGTTTAATTTTGCGATGTTGCGTCATTCGCTAAGCTTTTGATTACCTATTTTCTTCACAGTCCATTCCATCCGTGTTCGTATTGAAGATATTGAGCCCGGAAACGTTGCGGGACAGCTTTAAGTTGTTCTTGCGCCTTGTGGTGGATTTTGGGTGATTGGGTCGTGGGTATGGGTAAGACGCGTAATGGCGGTGACAATGGTCGCCAAGAGATTAAAGTTGCACAAGCAGAGACCAGCCGTGATGCTCAGCAGCTCTCTTCAACGATGGCTCCCAGCCCCTTAGAGCTTCAAAATCTGGCCCGGGATCCTGCAACCAAGGTCATTATTTCGGCCGATGGGCAACTGGCACTTGTTACGGCTGACGGGCGTGAGATCGCATTGCCCGGGGCAGATCCACTTCTAGCAACCTTTCGCGCCAACCCAGAGCCGTTGTTAAGCCTGCTTTCGCGGGATCGTTCTGCACTTGCAGAAGTGGTTTCTATTGCAACGAACACTACCGATGCTGATACGAGTGCTCTCAATAAACTCATTGAGGCTTTACACGATGCGCTGCCTCCACCTCAGGACGACAGTTTGCTGCAAGACACGCACGCGAACGATGCACGCAACACTTCCTTTGGTGCACTTGGCCCATTGTCGGGTGATCTAGGGCCGCTTAACGGAAACCCTATCTCACCATTTTCGCCTATCGGTGATGAAACTTCGCTATTCGGTACGGATGATTTGAAGCGTGGGGAAGCCGGTGAAAAGGGGACAAATACTCTCGCGGGGGTTGGTTCTGGCTTGCCTCATCTTGTTGGGTTGGGAGATTATGAGCCCGGCCTTCGAAATGGTGAAAAAGTTACATCAAGTGACAACACACGCTTTCCTGGGCAGTCCACCGGCGTCGGTGCCGGTGTTGATCACCTCTGGTTGCTTGGCGACTTTGAATATTACCGGGCTTCAACGGATGATCTAAGTGCCGATGCGCTCTTTCCCACCGATGAGGGTGAACCGTTCTATGCGCCCTTGATCGACAATCTCGTTCTCGCTTTCTCTCTTGTAGAGGACAACATCTTTTCGGGTAGTATTTTCAATACGCCAGGTGTGCAGGCCCTCAATATTGTCACAACGATCGACCCAAACACTGGCACGGTTGTCCTCAACCCCGATGGAAGTTTTACGTTTACTCCAAGGTATGGTTATTCGGGCGAGACCTCCTTCAATTACAGTTTTACGGATCCGCGAACTGGAGAAAAGATTACAGGGCGTGTTGATCTGACAGTTGCGGCTGTGGCTGATCCCGCTTCGATCTCGGGCTCTGCGGTGACGCCTGAAGACACGCTGATTGCAATGCCTGTCAACCTTTCCCTTAATGATCCGGATGGCTCCGAGACAATCAAGGAAGTGGTGATTACCGGACTTCCGACTGGTGCGAGCTTGGCATGGGACCTCGGCAATCCTGCAAATGTGGCTTTGCAACCTGACGGCAGTTACGTCATTACTGGCGATACCGCAGACATCATAGCACTGCTGCAAACTCTCACGTTCGATCCTGTTTTCAACTTTTCCGGTCAGGTTGTTCTGGGCATTGACGTGACCACCATTGAATCAAACTCTGACCCTCTGGTGCCGGGTTATCTCGACGAAGCTACGGTCCACCACGATTATGTTATTGATGTCATTCCCGTGGCTGACCTTCCGCCGGTGACAGGCGACGCTGAGACCACAGATGAAGACACCCGGGTTCTGTTAGACGACCTTGCAGGAAACCTGACGGATGTCGATGGCTCGGAAGTGCTTTCCTTTGAGATTTCCAACGTGGACCCGAATGCCAAGTTGGAAGACGCAGGCGGCAATGAGTACCCCTTCACGCTCCAGCTCAATGGTACCAAAACCTATACCATAACGCCTGCTCAGATCGGTGCTGTGTTTTTCAACCCGCCTCCGAACGACAGTGGCGTTTTCAACATGACGATCACCGCTACTGCGACCGAGCAGGCCAATAACGACGCAGCCAGCAATAGCGCACCTATCGTCGTGACCGTAAATCCTGTGGATGACCTGCCGACTATTAGCGGATCGAGTTCCACTGATGAAGACACGGCTGTCAACTTCGGCGGGAATATTAACATTGGTCCTGTGATCGACGCTGATGGCTCAGAAACCATTACCAATGTTACCATTACGGGTGTTCCGGCCGGGGTTGTGCCAACGGGCACTGAGATTGGTGGTGCGACCATCACTTTCAATGCTGGTACGGGAACCATCAGTGTCAGTGGGGGCACCGAACAGGATATTCGCGATACTGTTGCGACGCTTGGCCTGACACCGCCTACTGATAGTGACGTCAACATCGACCTCCAGGTAAGCGTGACGACCACCGATGGACCAGTTGTTGCGACGAGCCCGCCTGTTACCCACACCATTGCTGTTGCGGCGGTTGCGGATGGTTCCAACATTTCCGGCACAGCTTCTGGAAACGAAGACAGCCTTATCGGCCTTCCCGTCACTGCGACTTTGAAAGATACGGACGGCTCGGAGACCTATGAGTTTGCCGATGTGACGGTTCCTGCAGGCGTGAGTTTATCTGAGACTTCGCTGCCCAACGGTATTACCAAGACGGCGATACCGGGCGGGTTTCGCTATGAACCCGGCCCAGGAACAACCACAGCTCAATTTGAAGCCTTCCTGGCGAACAACCTGCAGGTGCAGGCGCCGCTGGATTCCAACGTGGACTTTGATGTCAATATTACCATCGGCACCATCGAGAGCACGCTTTC
>JAJRZC010000093.1 GCA_024275435.1 Alphaproteobacteria bacterium | reverse complement strand
GGGACGTTGGAATTTGTTCGCTCTCGTCTAATCGTTCGCATGGGACTTGAAGTGGATCAGCGGATTTCCTCACGCATCTTTGAAGCTTCGTTGCGCCACGGGCTGGCAGGTACGGGACAATCCAATCATGCGTTGCGTGAACTGGACCAGCTTCGGCAATTCATTGCCAGCCCAGGACCATTGACGTTTTTTGATGCCCCCTGGACTCCGATTTATCTGCTGGTGATCTTTCTTACACATTGGGCCTTGGGCATCACGGCTACAATTGGAACGCTTATCCTACTGTGCATTGCATGGATGAGTGAAAATCGCAGTCGTGACCCGCAAATTGAAGCTGGAGTTTCTAGTGCGCGTGCCCTGGAGCTTGCGGAAACGGGTCAACGCAATGCAGAGGCCCTGACTGCAATGGGAATGGTCCAAGCGTATCGCGCCCGTTGGGAGCGCGCCAATGCCGAAACGCTATCTTGGCAGCTTCTGGCTTCCGATCGGTTGGGAGGGATGACAGCGCTTTCGAAAACCTGCAAGTTGCTGTTTCAATCCCTGATGCTGGCCATTGCTGCCTATCTCGCTTTGAGCGGTTCCATTTCTGCCGGCGCTATTGTTGCCGCCACCATTATTTTCGGGCGCGCCCTTGCTCCTGTGGATCAGGCAATCGGACATTGGCGCCAGTTTCTCAAGACTCGCACAAGTTACACCAAGCTCGATGCGCTTTTGTCATCCCAACCTCCGGAGCCTAAGAAGACAGCGCTGCCGGCGCCGCAGGGACACCTTAGTGTTTCAAGTCTGCGTGTTGGTGCTCCTCACAGCCGACAGATCATTCTGGCAAATATCTCTTTTAAAATTTCTCCTGGCCAGGTTCTCGCCGTTATTGGACCTAGTGCCTCGGGTAAATCTACCTTGGTGCGCACGCTTGTTGGAATGTGGAAGCCCACGTCTGGAACAATCACACTGGATGGCGCGCGCCTCGACCAATGGGACAACGAGGAATTGGGGAAACACATTGGATATCTACCGCAAAGTGTCGAGCTTTTTTCCGGTAGCGTGAAAGAAAATATCGCCAGGTTCAGTGAAAATGTACATGACAATGAAGTTGTTGAAGCGGCTAAGCAGGCCCATGCGCATGAACTAATTCTGGAATTGCCTGATGGCTACGACACCCAAGTGGGGCCGTATGCGACGCACTTGTCGGGAGGCCAACGACAGCGTATCGCACTGGCGCGTGCCATGTTCCGTCACCCTGCTCTCGTGATCCTGGATGAACCCAATGCAAACCTTGACCGTGTTGGAGATGTCGCCCTTGCCTCAGCTATTGATGGCTGCCGGAAACGCGGACAGGTTGTCGTGCTGGTTTCTCACCGCGTTCAAGCTATTGGCAAGGCAGATCTACTTTTATATCTCGATCAAGGTGTGCAACGTGCCTTTGGGCCACGTGAGCAGATCATGAAGCTGTTTCAAAACGAAGCTGCTAGTGATGCGCCTTTGAATGCTCCAAATGAACGTGCGAAACCCAGCGCTCCGACAGTTCCCAGCGGGGGTGCTTCCAAGTGAACGTTATGTCTCATGGTCCTGGCAAAGGTGGCAATGCGGATGAGGTCTGGCTGGAAACGGATCCTTGGATTCGTATTGGCAAGACCGTTGTTGCCGGCTTCTTTATAGGGCTTATTATCTGGTCTGCTCTCGTGTCCATTTCAGGCGCCGTGGTAACAGGTGGAACGGTCAGACTCCAAACAAGCTATCAGGATATCCAGAGTCTTGAAGGTGGGATCATCGCGGAAATTCCCGTAAAAAACGGCGAACTGGTCTCAAAGGGACAAGCACTGCTTAAGCTTAATGACACCTTGGCGCGCACAAACATGGGGGCTTTGCGCTCGCGTGTGAATGATCTGCTGATTAAGGAAGCACGCCTGATTGCTGAACGCGATAATGCTGAGACTTTCTCAATACCTTCGAGCATCCAAGTGGGTGATCGGGAGGCGGGGAAAGCTTATTCCACCCAGATGGGTTTGTTTGTTTCACGACGGAAGATACGTATCTCAAATCACTCGATGCTGAGTGAAAGGATTGTTCAACTTGAAGGTGAACTTGCCGGACTAAAGTCTCAATACTCAGCGCGAAGCGAGCAAAGAAAAATCAATGAAAAAGAACTTGAGGTTGTCATGCCGCTTTTTGAGCGCGGTTATGTCTCTCAACAAAGATTGAGCCCGCTCAAGCGGGAATCCGCAAGGCTGGCTGGCGAAATCGGGAAGCTCAAGGCCGATATAGGCAAGGCGCACAGTGCAATTGCAGAGGCTCGGCTGCGCAAAAAACAGATTGAAAAACAATTTATATCCGAGGTGGTTGGGGAACTCAGCCAGGTGCAAGCATCGCTGGCTGAGGAGCGACAATCCTTACAACAACTGCAGGCTGTTATGTCTCGCACTATTATCAAGGCGCCACGTAGTGGACGCGTTCATGCGCTTTCCGTTAAGAACATCGGTAGTGTGGTTCGACCTGGTGCGCTGCTTATGCAGATTATCCCTGATGACGAGCAGCTTGTTGTGGAAGCGAAGATTGCACCACGGGAAGTTGATCGCGTGCATGCCGGGCAGATTTCAACGATCCGATTCCCCTCATTCGATGCGGGTACGACTCCGCGCCTGATGGGAAAAGTCGCCAAAGTTTCACCTGCTGAACAAGAGGACCCCAAGGGGCGCACTTACTTTACAGCTCGGATTGAAATTCCACCTGATGAACTTGCCAAAATTGCCAGCGGACACCGTCTTGTGCCCGGCATGCCGGCTGAAGTTTTCATTGAAACGCGTTCGCGTACTATCCTCAGCTACCTGTTTAAACCATTGATCGATACAATGGGCCGGGCATTGCGTGAGAGATAAGGCTTATTTGGTTTTTCCATTGTCGCGGAAATGTGCTTTGGATTGATGTTTATTTTCTCAAAGCGGTTGGCTCGTTAGAATGATGCGTTGATTGCTTTGGCGCCCGTTTGTTCTACCGTCACAAAACACTTAGGGGCCACTCAGACGTGTCATAACATGGCGTTCTATTACGGCGCAGAGGTGCTCTCGCTCCCAGCCTTGCGGATAGGTTTTGGGGCAACTGCAATCTGGTTTGTGAGACCACCTTGCGCCATCGCGCTCGACAACAAAACATTCGAAAGCGCGTGCGAAAAATTCATGTGGTGTTGCCAGGTAGATGTCTGACATTTTCACTCGGCCATGACTCTTTAATTTTTCGATCCGTTGCCCGCAGAATTCTGGAACGTCATCTAGTGCTGATATCCAATCAGTGGAGTGGGACCAGGGAGAGGCATTTCTTCCATGTTGGAAATCTATGGCGTGGCCCATCTCATGAAATAGCGAAGACAAGGTTCCAAAGAGGTTTATCGTTCCACATGCCGGGGCATAGTTGCCTTCTTCGTTCACCTTGCGAAGTTGCCATAGTTTTACTTTCAGTATGGGCTCTTGCGGCCAAGTGGACTGCGCGCGCCAGCAGGTTCCTAGTCTTTCCTCACTGACTTGGAGTGACTTACATAACAGGCTCAATCCATCCTGTAGCCCGACCAGCGCATCGGATTTAACCAGAGACTGAGCAATTTCCACATGCCCAGCGGATTGGTACTGGATCTGTGCGAGACCGAAACGTTTGGCGATCTCTTGTTCGCTTGTCGGGCTCATCTGCATCAGATTTGACTATTTTTCCATGTCTCATAAAGCAACCTGCGCTGGCGGCACTGGGGCCGAGTGGTCAGCCGGTTACCTTTAACCATGGTCATGAGGGGATATAATCCTGATTGATGTCAATAAGGCCAGTGTGGTGATAGCGTTCAGCCTACTTTTCAGGGAAATCTTAGTTTTCCCAACATGGATAAAATTGACCGCTGGCAATTTAAGGAGTGAATCGTTATAAGGCTGTTTCGCGGGTTGGTTCATTGAGCGCTCGCGCGCCTTTTTGGCCATTGGCCGGCTTAGCTCAGTTGGTAGAGCAACTGATTTGTAATCAGTAGGTCGGGTGTTCGAGTCACCCAGCCGGCACCAGTTTTTATCTAATAATTCAATGAGTTGCTGCTTTTCCCATTGGAACAGAAGTGAACGTGCGACTTTTCAAAAAGTCGTATTTGCGACTTTTGGAATTATGTTGGTGTGCGGACAATGTTCTTACATTGTTTTTGCATTGTCAGCGCCCAGCCCAGATTAAAACCGCAGCAGCAATGGCCAGCGTGTCACGCGATGCTTTTAGGTGTGGCAACCGCCATTTCAACACAGACACACGGCTTTAGCGGTTACTGCTAATTAAACTCAGCTCCTATCTCCTGCTGTGAGATGGGCCAAGGAGCGGCTTTGATTTATTCGATGTTGCATACTCTTCTTTGATATGACGATATTTACCTGAAGCTTCACAAAACAGGTCGATTGTTGGCTATCGATACGTGTGGTTTAAGGAGAACTCTTTTGAAGACCATATTCGTCGTTGGAGCCACGGGCATGACAGGACGGCCATTGGTAGAACAGTTGCTCAGCAGAAACTACAAGGTTCGAGTGATTGTCCGCTCAGCACACAAACTCTCCGCCGAGGTTGTAGGAAACCCAAACTTGACGGTAGTAGAGGAGAGCGTTCTCGACTTGACCGATGAGGAGATGGCTAAACACATAAAGGGGTGCAATGCAGTTGTCTCATGTTTGGGGCATGTCTTGGATTTCAACGGAATGTTTGGTGAGCCGAAAAAGCTATGCACAGACGCAACCCAGCGTTTGTGTGAAGCAATCGAAAAGAATAACCCTTCCGAGCCCACCAAATTCATTCTGATGAACACTGTTGGTGTCAGGAATCCTGATCTTAGAGAAAATAGGACTTGGTTTGAACGACAGCTTCTTTCTCTCTTGCGTCACATCTTGCCACCACACAAAGATAATGAGACGGCAGTTGAACACTTACATAAGAATATAGGACGTGAGAACAAGCACATCCAATGGTGCTGTGTGCGACCTGATACGTTAACCAACGATGAGAACTCACCGTATGAGATCAGTGAGTCCCCCTCCACGGGCATCCTATCTGGCCGCCCTTGCACGCGCTCAAACGTCGCTCACTTTATGACAGAGTTGATTAAGAAAGGTGAGCTTTGGGACAAGTGGAAGTTTCGGATGCCGGTCATTGTGAATTCTGAACGGAGTGTCCAATAAATGGACAGCTCATGTGGCATTGAGATTGCCTTTAGCGACAAGGCCTCGACAAAAGAAGCAGTTGCAGAGCTGCAGCAGAGTCTTTCACATGTGAACCTTCAACATATCATCGTGTTGTTCTCGACGAAATATGACCCTGAAGCGCTGTGTTGGGCACTCAATGAATCCTTCCCGGACGTGGGTGTTAGTGGTTGCACGACAGCAGGCGTAATATCTCCGCAGGGCAATATGCATGGAGGTATTCTTGTCATTGCTTTCCCCCAGAATGGTTTTCGCGTTATTTCTGGAGCCATTGAGAATGTTCGTCATTCTGGAGTTGAAAGTGCCTCCCAGGTGGCGGGTGGTCTTATATCTCATTTTCAAAACACAAGTCCTTGTGGCGCCATTCAAAACGCCTTTGCTCTCCTGCTGATTGACGGATTATCCAACTTTGAAGAAAAAATCGTGGCGGCGATCAATTGGGAAATCGGTGATGTTCAGCTTATCGGCGGTTCAGCTGGTGATGACCTAGAGTTTAAGAAAACCACTTTAATTAGTGAGGGCCGGGTTTTAAGCGAAGGTGCTGTCTTGCTCTTGGTTGAAACTGAAGTTCCTTTCCGGGTGTTTAAAACACAAAACTTCGATCCAACATCGAAAAAATTAATCGTAACAAAAGCAGATACAGAAAACCGGATTGTCTATGAACTTAATGCTGAGCCTGCCGCGCACGAATACGCATCCACGGTAGGATTGATGACCGATGATCTTGGGCCTTTCAGCTTTGCCTCTTACCCGCTCGTCGTTAGAGTTGGTGGTGATTATTACTGCCGCTCCATTCGCAACATGAACCCGGATGGAAGCCTGTCATTTTTTTGCGCTATTGACGAGGGCCTCGTATTCACAGTTGCCAATCCAATTGACATGGTGCAATCGACCGATAAGACCTTGAAGGAAGTAGATAAAGCTCTAGGGGGGACTGACCTTATCATCGGTTTTGATTGTATCCTTCGCAGACTGGATGCTGAGAATCGACAAATCCATAACCGCCTGGAAGAAGTTTATCGGCGCTATGGCGTCGTTGGATTTCAAACCTATGGCGAGCAATACAATGCCATGCATATCAATCAAACTCTGACTGGAATCGCATTTGGACCTGCTAAATCGAACCGCAAGAAATCTTTGTGAACCCTCGCGGATAGGTTAACCTATGAAGATAGAACAAGACCTCGAACATCAGATAAAGAAACTAACGAAAATAAATGATTCGCTTGTTGCCCGCGTAGAACGCTCCACCGACCAGCAAGGCAATGCATATTCACTTTTTACAGCAGCCATCGCGCTAGAAAGTCAGGTTGTAAAACGGACGGATGAGCTCAAATATGCCCTCTCAAGGCTTGAACAATCCAACAAGGAACTCATGAAAGCGCGTGACGCTGCCGAAAAGGCCAACGAAGTCAAAACGCGTTTCTTCACTGCTGTTGGACATGATTTACTGCAACCATTGCACGCCGCACGCCTGAGCCTGTCGGCGCTGGAAGAGAGTGATGACATCCTTGAACACCGGAAACTTGCGACACAGATTGATCATGCTCTTTTTTCCGTTGAGGACCTTCTGCGTTCCATACTTGACCTATCAAAGTTGGAAACTGGTGACATACAGCCTGCTTTGAAAACGGTTCACCTTCGAGATGTTTTTGATTCCCTAAGATTCGACTTTGCACCTGTTGCTTTTGAAAAAGGACTGGCTCTTAAATCCTATTCGGGTGATCTGTCCGTCATATCTGATCCACAACTGTTACGCCGCATCTTACAAAATCTAATGGCCAACGCGGTTCGCTATACTGAGTCTGGAAGCATTACACTTGGCGCAGAACGTGTGGGAGATTTTGTGGAAATTTCCGTTATGGATACCGGTCCAGGGATTGCCGAAAGCGAGGCGGAGGTCATTTTTGAGGAATTCCATCGTGGAGAGGCGGGCTGCCAAGCCCGGCATAGCGGATTTGGGCTTGGACTTTCTATTGTCCGTCGTATTGCGCGTACATTGGAACACCCTATAAAGCTGGAAACCGAACTCGGTTTAGGATCTCGTTTTACGGTGACCACCAGCTTTACAAAGACGGAATCGACATCTGATCCCATTTCAATCAAGGGACAAAAGCCTCAAGTTCCCTATGGGTTTCCTAATGCAAATATTGTCGTTATTGACAATGAAGTCACTGTTCTTGATGCGATGCAGACTTTGCTTGGGCAATGGTTTTGTCAGACTAGAATGATCCGCAATCTTGCTGAAATCGACAGCTTTCTTAAAGATGATTCTTTTAAGCCGGATATTATCTTGGCCGACTATCACCTCGATAACAATGAATGTGGGCTAGACGCAGTTGCACGCATCCGTGAAAAGTGGGGAGCTGGCCTGCCAGCGGTGGTGATAACCGCTGACCATGAAGAATCTACTTCGCAAAATATAGAGAAAGCCGGGTGTGAAATTTTAAGAAAACCCATGCGCCCGGCAGCCCTACGGGCATTGATACGTCATATACTCAATAAGTGATGGTTATAATATCGGCCTTATGACTGGCGCTTATCCACCGCATCCGGACTTTCACGCACATAACTTTCAAAGTCGATTTTGGTTACTTCTATTACGGCTTGTGTGCGCGAGGAAACTTGAAGCTTGCGTAATATTTCCGACACGTGCGCTTTTATGGTCGTCTCTCCTACACCAAGATCATAGGCAATTTGTTTGTTGAGAAGGCCCTGGCGCAACATTTTAAGAACGCGTAATTGCTGTGGTGTCAGCGTTCCCAGGCGCTGCATCAAACTCGCGTGTGTTGAATCTTCGCACCCTTTCTCTGGTGGCACATAATCACTTGGAAGGCAGACAGAACCATTTAGCACATTACGAATGGCAACAACCAACTCTGATTTGCGAATGGATTTCGAAATGAAGCCAGCGGCGCCGCACAACATGGACTGATGAATAATTTGAGGGTCTTCCATGGCCGAAACAATAACAATGGGTAGTTTTGGATATTTCGTGCGTAACTCGAGTAGGCCATCAAATCCTTTGGTCCCAGGCATCGTTAAATCAAGAAGAACGAGATCAAAATCATCTTTTTTACTAATTGCCTCAAGGGCACCGTCAATGGATATGGCCTCTTTCATATTTGCATCGGGAAAAGCAGAGTGAATGGCGAGTTTGATCGCATCTAGAAAAAGAGGATGATCGTCAACTATGAGAAAACTTTCTGACAACGTGATTATCTCACCTTAGATATCTATGACTAAGCCTAGCTATTAAGTTGCGTTCCTCGCAAGCATTGCAGAGATGAAGAAGATCATAAAGTAAAAAAGGCGAGCGACCAATGCCGCTCGCCTGATGTTGACCTGCTCCATGCGTGAAATAGACAGGTCTAGTGCACATCTGAATTACTTCGGTAGCTTGAACGTCCAGAGCATGCCACCTTGGTTCAGATGGGCAACGGTCTTGGCAACATCTCCGCCCCAAAGTGGGACAGCGCCACCCCAACCGGAAACAACGGAAACGTACTGCTCACCATCTTGCTCCCATGTAATTGGCGAACCAACGATGCCTGAGCCAGTGTTGAAGGAATAAAGTTCCTTACCGGTAGACGCATCAACAGCCTTGAAATAACCTTCTGGTGTTCCGTACCAAACAAGGCCGCCAGCGGTCGTCAACACTCCACCCCAAAGTGGGGCTTTATTCTTGATCGACCAAGCGATCTTGCCAGTGGCCGGATCTATCGCCTTTAGGGCTCCGATGTGGTCATCAAATATCGGCTTAATGGTAAAACCGGCACCTAGATAAGCAGCACCTTTCTTGTAGGTGACCGGCTCATTCCAAAGGTCCATGCCCCACTCGTTGGAAGGAACGTAGAACATCTTGGTGTCTGGTGAGTAGGCCATCGGCATCCAGTTCTTACCGCCCAGGAAGCTTGGGATTGCAAATACTGAACTGCCTTTTTTGCCATCCTTGGACTTAGTTGGATCGCCCGGATAATTTTCCTTGTTGTAAATTGGACGCCCGTCAGAACCGATACCCTTGGCCCACGAAATATTTTCAACGAACGGATAAGCATTTATGAACGCCCCGGTTTCCCGATTGAGAACATAGAAGAAACCGTTGCGATCTGCGGTAGCTGCTGCTTTCGTACCGTTAAGGTCGAAGGAAACCACTTCGTTTACGCCGTCATAGTCCCAGCCATCGTGTGGTGTTGTTTGATAACCCCACTTGATCTCACCGGTTTCCGGATCAATAGCGATGCGCGCGCATCCCCACTTGTTATCACCCGGGCGAAGATGGCTATTCCATGGGGCTGGGTTGCCAACACCAAAGAATATCAGCTTGGTATCTGGGTCATAGGTGCCGCCGTTCCATGTGGCACCGCCACCGGTTTTATAAAGGTCGCCCTTCCAGGTTTCACCCTTTTTACCGGTCATTGACGACTTCTTGCCCTTGAGCATGCCAACATGGCCTTCGATCGTCGGGCGTGTCCAAATGAGCTCACCTGTTTCAACATTGCGTGCTTCAACACGACCAACAATGCCGAACTCACCGCCTGATACGCCGGTGACCAATAGCGGGCCGTGTGCTTTTGAAGGTACAATCAGTGGGGCTGCTGTATAGGAGAAACCAGCCTTGAAGTCGTCGATCTTCTTCTTCCAGACAACCTTTCCTGTCTTGGCATTGAGGGCCACAAGTTGCGCATCTAGAGTTCCGAAATAAACCTTATCGCCGAATATAGCCGCGCCACGGTTAACAACGTCGCAGCAAGGTAGAATTCCCTCTGGAAGGCGTGCGTCGTATAGCCAGATTTCGCGTCCTGTCTTGGTGTCGATTGCCCACATCCGGCTGTATGAGCCAGTGATGTACATCACCCCGTCCTTGACCAACGGTTGTGTCTCCTGGCCGCGCATTTTTTCACCGCCAAGAGACATGGTCCAAACAGGAACCACTGAACCAACATTGTCCTTATTTATCATCTTTAGCGGGCTGTAACGCTGACCTTTAGGACCAAGACCATAGGAGACAACGTCACCAGTCGTTTTTGCGTCATTTACAATATCATCAATGCTAACATCGGCGGCTACCGGTGCCGCCAAAGCAACTGAAAGTGTTACTGCACTTGCAGTAACAAACAAATTCCTCAACTTCATGGTCTTCCCCTTACATATATAGTTTCAGGCTGCTTCTGAGTTCGGCAAGCCTTGTTTTCGGCCTGCATGAACCCAGGACCGAGCCGAACATAACCCAGTGCAACGCGGTGCCTTATTACCAATTAGTCTATAACCACAGGGGTTTGGCACTAAAGTATAAGACCACTTTGATGCTGGTCATTGCGTCTTAAATTGAGCTGTATATTTTTGAGCTGTCGTAGTGCCTGCAAGGACAGCGGGTGTTGCTTTTGAAAAGTGCATCAAAACAGAATTGATAAAGAAACAGATTTAATTTTTTAAATCACGTTTGTAATGAAACATAAGTTGACTGCTGTAACTCGGTGCAGACCTGAAAAGGACATCGGGTTAATTCAACGTGTGAGGGGAGCAATAAGGGAGACGCCGTATTTTTCAAAGATTTGTTTAAGCTCGCCTGAAGCTTTTATTTCTTCTATCGCCGCGCCGATGGCATAGCCGAGATCTCGGCTATCTTGATTGACGGCGGTTCCAATATTCCACCGTCCCCGCAATGTTGAAGGAAATTCCGGTTCAATATAGCGTAGACCAAATTTAGTATTTTTAACCAGCGGCTCGATTTGAGCGCGCCGCCCTAAGAGGCCTGCACTTTCCTTGGCGTTAAAACGCGCGGCAGCGTCTTCAAACTTCATAAACGGGCTCACATTATTGGCGTATGCGCCTTCGTCAATAAATGCGAGAAAATAGTGTGCAGAAGTGGCGAACTGGACCGCTACATCATGTTTTTTGAAGGCGGAAAGCCCTTCATTGTCTGCCACCATGTCCGTATTGACCACAAGAATGACCTGTTCATGATAATAGGCATTTGAAATTGCAACCAAGTTGTTGCGAGCGATGAGTTCTTTATCCATCGGGACATGCATCATCACATCGCCTTTGTGTCCGCCGGTGCGTGGTCCTTGCCAAATGTTTGAACGCAGGTCGTCATCGACTTCTTCACCTGCAGTGCGCACTATGATGTCAGCAGTGACCTTTAATTTTGCCGCAATGGCGCGGCCCAGGTCTGCATCTATGCCCTTCGCTTTGCCGTCTTCTTCCCAAGAGAAGGGCTTGTTATCGTAATAAACAATAACGCGAAGAACCCCACTTTCGATCACATCGTCCAGTGGGCGAGCAAAAGCGGTGTGGGATGCAGCAAAGAATATCACTGCGAGTATGGAACCAAAGATTGCTGATGTTTTAGAAGTGAAGAGCGTGGTCATAAGAGCTTTGCTCAATCCTCTTCATGCTGGGTTTCGATATACGTGCGGATAGCCCACATGGCCTCTTGGCTCATTAGCCCTTCAAAGGCCGGCATTCTTGTTATGCCATTGATTGTTGCACCTTTGCGGATTCTTTCGATAAACCACTCGTCTCCTTCTTTACCTAATTCCAGATAGCGAAGATCGGGAGAAAGCCCACCAGAGATAACTTGTAGGCCATGGCAACGCGCGCAATTTTGATTGTAACCGGACGCTCCGATCTCGATAGCACGTTTATTACCTCTGTAAGGATTTTCAGATAGCCACTCATCGCCGAGCGACTTTAAGCCCTTAGTATCTATTGGCTGGGGCTGGACATCACCATGGGCCGATACGTTAGCGACTCCGATGGTGAAGAAAAGACCGAATACGGCTAAGTATCGTAGAATTCGCAAAGCTTTCATTCATAGTCCCCAGGATTTATTGTTCCGATTGCACAGCTCAAATTAGCTTGCAAAACACCCATGTGGACATTAGCCAAAAGTCGAACATAAAAAGCCGCATAATTTCCGCCTGCATCTTCTGATGCCCCGGTTGTGCGCACTATGTTGTACTATAGTAGCCCTTTGGTGAAGTTTTACGATGGACTAGAATATCACCTTACTGGTTGCACTCCCTACGCCTAAACGTTGCGGAACTGCGGCGTTGTTCGTGTTGCGTCGCAAGTGGCTCTTTGTCCTTTTCAGCTTGCAGGTAACGCGCTGAGCTTCCGCAAAAAAGGGGCCTTTGAATGCACTTGATTAAGTTCGCGGCTGTCATCATCGTTACTATGGTTTCGCCTCCGGTCGCTGCTCATGAAGTCTATGTCTCCAGTGAGAAAGACAATAAGATTCATGTTATTGATACAAAGTCACTTGAAGTGGTTCGTATTTTTGACGTTGGCATGCGCCCTCGCGGCATAACGTTTTCAAGAGATTTCAATAAGTTTTTTGTTTGCGCTAGCGATAGCGATGCCGTTCAAGTCTATGACACGTCCAATGATAAGCATCTTTATGACCTGCCCTCAGGCGAGGATCCAGAGCAGTTTGCAGCTTCTCCCGACGGGAAACGGCTTTACATCGCCAATGAAGACAATGCGGTAACAACAATCGTTGATCTTCAAACCCGAAGCGTCGTTAAGCAGGTCGATGTTGGTGTTGAGCCTGAAGGTATGGCAGTTTCTCCAGATAATAGTCTGGCGGTAACAACTTCCGAGACGACCAATATGGCTCATCTCATTGACACCAAGACGTTTGAAGTTGTCGCCAATATTCTCGTGGACCAACGCCCGCGTCACGCTGAGTTTACTCGTGATGGAAAAAAACTCTGGGTATCATCCGAAATTGGCGGCACGGTTTCGATCATTGATGTGGCCACACGCAAGGTGGAAAAAGTTATTCAGTTTCCCATTCAAGGCATCACAGAAGATCGCATACAGCCTGTGGGCATGAAACTAACCCATGATGATAAGTTAGCATTTGTTGCATTAGGACCTGCCAATCGCGTTGCTGTTGTTGATGCCAAAACCTATGAAGTTAAACGCTACATACTTACCGGCCAACGAGTGTGGCACCTTGCTTTGACGCCAGAAGAGGATTTGTTGTTCACAACCAACGGCGTTTCGAATGACGTTACGGTTATCGATATCAAGAAGTTTAAGGCGGTGAAAGCAATCAAGGTTGGACGCTACCCTTGGGGTGTTGCGATACGACCTACACAATGAACGAACTTAGCCCTTTAATGATTGGATTTAACGCCGTTTGATGCGCGGTTCGTTGTTGCTGTTTTGTCGTTAAATCCAAAAATTTCGTTTCTTCGTTGAGAAGGTAAATATTAAAGGTTCTCCCGCCATGCCGAAATGCATAACTCTATCCTTGATCGCGCTACTGGTGACATTTGTCCCAGCTTTTGCCTTTGAAGGTGACAAATCTATTGTGTTAATTGGTGCTGACAACCAAGAAGTTGTAATTGGCCGCGTGACATTCACCAAGCTGGATAACGGTTCAAAGATTGATGTGAAGCTTGATGAAAGCCAGTTCGTCAATAAGTTTCTATCGATGCGCCCATTCCAATGTATCGATGGCAAAACGCAGTCTCTTTGCCATCTTGTTTATCCCTATAAGACCCACAAGATGGTCACTGCTGATGACATGACTGATCTTGAGTATGAACTTTTATTTTTACACAAGAAGCCGGGGGAGTACGGAATTAACGCATGGAATGGGATCTATTACGACCTTACCAAAGGTAAAGATGGCCGAATTCATGGTGTGTTGATGGAAACTGACATGAATGTGTTGGCTGTGCCGCCTGAAACTGAGTACGCACGTCCTATTGCGGACCTTACAAAAGGGCAAGCCAGCCAGCATTTGTATCCGCGCCTCGAGATAAGGTAGATCAGGGCAACGCTCTCTTGATAGTCACGGATAAAATCAGAGTTCGTTGAAAGCGGTTCGTTTATCATTGACTAAACGCCTTCATTTATTGAACTGGTTATGGTGCTCTCACAGAGCTGTTCATAGTTGGTGGTAGTGGAACTGGTTTTGCCACAACGAGCCGCCCGTCCCAATCCAACCATCCATCGGTTCCCTCTGGGTACCAATATATATTCGTATATCCAAGTTCTGAGGCACGTTTTACAGCATTCCAAGACATCCAGCAGTCGGCCTGACAGTAGATGACGATTGGGTGTGATTTGTTACCCTTGGTGAGACGTTTCAGGTTGTCTTTAAAATAATTCAGAATTTGATCACTTAGCTTGCCTTTGCCAACATTTGGCAACCAAACTGAACCAGGGATATTTTCTCGTATCTTGACCATGCGCCACGCCCCCGTTTTCAAGTCTGGGCCGGGTCCGGTTGAAGCCATGACGTCGATCAGGATGACGGACTTATCAGCGATAATCTGTTCTACGTCGTCAACACGAACGCGCTTACCTCCAGGAGCCTTTTCAGGCACAGGGGCACGATAATGATTGATCCGATAGCCGGTGAGAGGATCGAAATAAGAATCCTCACCAGCGATGGTGGAAATACTTCTGGGTAAGAAAAGCGCCATTGTCAGCGCAAGCGTGACAATCATATGGTTGATGAGATGGAGATTGGTCCTCATAACTTTGTCTACCTGCCGACCACTTCCAGTGAGCCCCGCCCACCTAGACCAATCAATTTACCCGAAGTGACGTGATGTTTGTTCGCGTCATAGTATTTAAGATGACAATTGCGGCAAACAGCAATCCATCCTTTAGTACTAAAGTCCCATCTGCCTATGATGATACCTGCAATTACGATCACAGAAATGTAATTTGAAATGGTCCAACACTAGGTAAAGTTGCGGGTCTCAGGCAGGTGTATTATCATTTGATCTGAAACTGGGCTGACTAAGGTTAAGGATACAAGATTGATGAAAAGCATTAGTCGGGTGTGGATGGTAGCGACATTGCTGGTTTGGATTGTGCTTCCATCATCAAGTTTTGCTTCTCAGGATCCGCTCAATTCCGTCAACTGGGAGGAAATGAAAGATCAGTTCATTGGCGATAGCGCCTATGTCTTTGATGAGCGCGTCAAAGTGATCGTTCCCAGTGTCCTCGAAAACCAGGCCCAGGTACCTGTGAGTGTAGACGCACGGGATTTGCCTAACGTTAGAAAGATTGTCGTATTCGCTGACTTCAATCCCATTCAACATGTTTTAACTTTGACCCCGCTTAAGGCCAAACCATTTATTTCGTTTCGAATGAAGGTAGAGCAAGCGACGCCGGTTCGTGCAGCTGTACTAACGGCCGATGGTGTTTGGCATATTGGTGGAATCTATCTCGATGCGACAGGCGGCGGTTGCTCTTCACCTGCCATGGCGCGCCAAAAAGAAGACTGGTCCACGACTCTCGGGCATACCCGCGGTCGGCTTTGGCCACAACTAGACGGGTCGACAAGAGTTCGACTTACCGTTCGTCACCCTATGGACACCGGCTTAACACCTGACAATATTCCCGCCTTTTATATTGAGACGCTTCAACTTCGCAGCTCTTCAGGAGTCTTGCTGGCGTTAGTCAATATACGTGAACCCGTCAGCGAAGACCCGACGATGACATTGCATGTTAAATTACCATTGAGTGATGATGCTGTGCTTATTGAGGGACGCGATATTGGCGGTAATATTTACCCCTCTAAAATTCCGGCTCGCTGGAAACAAAGCCGGGCGATACTACAAAATTCGACCTTAACTCCTTAATCTATTAAAGGCTGAACCGTGAGCAATACACGCCAGTTCTTCACACGCCGTGAGGCCGTTTCGGTGCTTGGGTGTGCAGCAGCTTCGTTGCCCCTTTGGCCAATACCTGATGCAGTAGCGGCACCGTTGCGGTACAAACTGGATCCGAAAAAGATTGCTGATGGAGTTTGGGTTCTTTTTGGAGCCAACGAGCCCATCACCATGAAAAATGGTGGTGCCATTGCTAATATTTCGATCCTCGACACCCGTGATGGGGTGATCGTTATCGATACTGGTCCCTCATTGCGATTTGGCACCGCTTTGAAGTCAATTGTCGAGCAACTTACCGGAAAACCTATTGCTCGTGTTTTGATCACCCACTTTCATCCTGATCATGTATTTGGTAACCAGGCATTTGAGCCAAAACTAATTGCCGCCCCCCAGGGTGTTGTTGACGGTCTTAAACGAAGTGGCGAAGAATTTGCAACAGCGATGTACCAACTGGCAGGCGATTGGATGCGCGGTACTGAACTAATTTTACCAAATAAAATAATTGATACTGACCATGAAGATATTGGTGAACGCCGGCTCCGTTATCTCACTCTTGGGGGACACACAGATACAGATCTAGCGATTTTCGATGAACGATCAGGCATTTTGTTTTGTGGTGACCTGGTGTTTTTGGATCGGGCGCCAACAACACCCCATGCAGACTTGGGCATATGGCGAAAGAGCTTGAAACGATTAGAAAACATTAAGTCTACTCGCATGGTAGGGGGGCATGGTCCTGCTGAAAGCGGTACCCGGGGGATTACCCAGACTGTTGATTGGTTGAATACCATTGAACAAACCATCGGTGACGCATGTGAAAGAGGCCTTACCATGACCGAGGCATTTCAAGAACCGCTGCCGGCGTGGACTGCAAAGATTGCTTTGGCGCGTTACGAGTTCGAGCGCTCAGTCATGCACCTTTATCCTAAGCTTGAAGCAAGTAAGTTGCCGCGCGTCGACCAATCTAATTCACCTTAGATCGCATCTTGAGTGTCCCATCTGTAGTGAATGCGCCAGTTCCCAATTCGTAGCGTGAAGATAGACCAGCTAACGCTTGACACTATCCGAAGTTGTACCATCTGGGCTCAAAAGCGTCACCAACGAGCAACCAAGTGTTTTGCGAAATGCCGCAACAAGCTCTTCTTTCGTTTCCACAGGCACGTAGATACCGCCCGTCTCATTCACTAGGCAATGGGACTTAAAATGTCCGCGTTGACCAAATGGATCTCGGATCGTGTAATCTATGACGTGGACCTTCAACCCGCGAGATTCTAAGCGTAGACGCCGTGCCAAGGAACAAGTGGCACCCCCGCAAGTTTCCTCACCATCGGTGAACAATACGATGGTACCCTCACGCTCGCGAAATTTTAATACGTCTGCAGCTAGTTGTACCGCCCTTGTTAGTGGCGTACCGCCAGAAGGAACGAGGGCATCAACTTCGGCGATAATTCTCGCTGCAGAATTTGGGGCAGGCGTAAAGCGAATGTCGATGCTGGAGCATGAATCTGCCTGTCCTGAACCATAGACGATAAGACCCAGATTTCTGTAAATTTCGATTTGCGGCAGGACTTCCTGCAGAGCTTGGCGGACGCGTGTTATTCGCGACTCGCGCACACCGGTGCGAAGCATACCCGACATAGAACCGGAGGCATCGAAAACGATCATTGCGTCCTGCCTACATAGTGAGGTCTTGGCCGGCTCTGCGATGGCGGACAAACTCGCCGCGCTGATCAGACCAGCGGATAGACACAACAGAATTGCGGTTCGAAGATTGCCCATTGGTCTTTTCCCAATACCTGATGAGGTAAGACAATTACCATACCAAGTTTAGGCTTCCCGGTAACAAATATCAAACTGGATCATTTCAGCAGGCCTGCTTCCTGGTCTTGCCTCCCCCAATACCGTGCCCTCAATATCGGGGTTTAATTCTAACCAAGGTAGGAACTTGCAATTGAGCGAAATTGTGAGAAAGTAACGGTCTCATGGAGAACCAAGATGGGACGAACGTATCCACCACGCCACGCAGATCAGGTTCTAGAGATCGCCCAATCAGGCGACGCTGCAGCGCATTCCATGGTTGCTGCGTCCTGGAGACGATCGCTTCTAAGCCATGGTTTGGAACCTGATACCAAGCGTCAAGCTCAATATCTTAGCTATGCTGAGCTGCGTAAAGCACGCGAAGCTATAGATCCTCTGCTTGCGGTTGCCCAACCGACCCTCGACCGGCTTTTTCAATCTGTTGGTGACACGGGATGTTGCGTTCTTTTGACCGACAAGAATGGTGTGATCGTAGACCGGCGCAGCTCTGTCTCTGACGACAAGATTTTTTCCCAATGGGGCTTAAGGACGGGCGCGGTTTGGAGCGAAGCGTTGGAAGGCACAAACGGAATCGGGACGTGTCTGGCCGAACAAAGACCAGTAGCGATCCATCGTGATGAGCACTTTTATAGCCGCAACACCGATATGAGTTGTATGGATGCGCCAATATTCGATCACGAAGGAAAGCTAGTTGCCGCATTGGACGTTTCTTCTTGCCGAGCAGATCACACCGAACGGGTCGCATCCTTGGTCTCAGCTGTCATTGCCGATGCAGCCAAGAAGATTGAAACCGACTATTTTCATGAGACCTTTCGTGATTCTCGAATTGTTCTTGTGGGCTCCAGCCCTGGTAACAATGGCCAAATGCTCTTAGCGGTGGATAGGGATGACTTGGTGATCGGTGCAACGCGGGCGGCACGCCTTGCTTTTGGTTTGACCAATGAAAGTTTCAGGTCCCCTCGCCCTGCTGCGGATATCTTGTGTGGGCAGGAACAAAAAGCTGATCTTCTCGCTGCTGAGCGCAGTGAGATTCAACGCGCATTGGCCAGAGCTGATGGAAACATGTCTGCCACTGCACAGGCACTGGGAATTGGACGGGCAACCCTCTACCGCCGCATGAAGCGCCTCGGGCTTTCAAACAAGCCCTAATCAAGTTTATCTGTAAAATTGATGCTTTGGTTCTGGAGAGCACTGATATTTGTCGCTCCAAGTGTCTCAATGTTGAGACACTTCTTAGATCTAACCGCGTTTGGTGTGATGACAATCTGCACTATAAAAGTCTCTCTTAGCGCAAGAGGCCAAAACAAGCGGCACACATCTGGAGGAATGTTTTATGGGACTTTTCACCAAACCTGTTTCCAGTTCAAGCCTACTTGGGAACTTCTCATTTCAGGCACGCGCACGACTTGGCACTGACGAAGAACGTTCCGCACTTGAAGCTACCTTGGCCTGATGGGATTCTTGAACATCCTATTCAGCGTTGTCATTGATTCTTAAATAAACCCATTCTCGCTCAATCTATGCGAGTTCGGGACAGCGAGCAGGAGTTAGGTCCATTGCGTATAGATTCCATAAAAATAGGAAACGATCCACCACACGACATCAATGTGATTATTGAAGTTCCGATAGGTGGAGAGCCGATTAAATATGAAATGGATAAAGCTTCTGGAGCGCTTGTTGTGGATCGCTTCTTATATACGCCGATGCGATATCCGGGAAACTACGGTTTTGTTCCCCACACATTGTCTGATGACGGGGACCCAATCGACGTTCTGGTTTGCAATACGCGCGCCATTGTGCCTGGGGCAATTATCAACTGCCGTCCCATCGGGGTTCTCGTTATGGAAGATGAGGCTGGAGGCGATGAGAAGGTTGTCGCTGTTCCTTGCCGCCACGTCACAAAGCACTACGACAAGATAACGAATTACACAGACCTGCCGGACATTCTTATGTCTCAGGTAGAGCACTTTTTCTCACACTATAAAGACCTGGAAGCTGGCAAGTGGGCAAAGATCACCCGCTGGGGCGATGCTGAGCAAGCTCAAAGCCTAATCCTTCAAGCTATTTCAAATGCCAAAGCCGTGGATTGAACTCCCACTGGCCAAAGAGATCCATCAACTCCTTTTGGAAATACACAGAACACACAGGTTTCACAATGACTGATATAAACGATACCGAAGGAAAGATTTACCCTGTTCCAACCGAGATTGCTTCCCGGGCCCATGTGGACGACGCAAAGTACAAATCAATGTATGAGGCCAGCTTGAGGGACCCAAATGCATTCTGGGGTGAACAAGCTAAAAGTCTTGACTGGATCAAGCCGTTCACGATCGTTAAGAACACATCCTATGCGCCAAATGCCATTTCGATTAAATGGTTTGAAGACGGTGAACTCAATGTTTCGGCAAACTGCATTGATCGTCATTTGGCAACTCGCGGAGATCAGACTGCAATTATATTTGAGGGCGATGATCCTGAAAACTCGCGCCATATTTCCTACAAAGAACTCCACCGTGAGGTTTGCCGGTTCGCCAATGTGCTAAAGGCACGTGGTGTCAAACGAGGGGACCGTGTCACACTCTATCTCCCGATGATCCCCGAGGCTGCCTTTGCGATGCTCGCGTGCACGCGTATAGGTGCTGTCCACTCCATTATCTTTGGTGGGTTTTCTCCTGAAGCGCTTGCTGGGCGCATAGAGGGTGCGCAATCGGCCGTTGTTGTTACCGCTGATGAAGGCTTGCGTGGTGGACGCAAGGTTCCATTGAAGGCAAACGCGGATATTGCCGCGACCAAAGCTGGTTGCGTAAAATCCATGATTGTTGTTCGCCGTACCGGTGGGGATGTCGATATGCAGACTGGTCGTGACTTCTGGTATGATGAAGAAAAAGAGAAAGTTTCCGATGTGTGTCCGCCCGAGGCAATGAATGCGGAAGATCCCTTATTTATTCTCTACACTTCGGGATCAACCGGCGCTCCAAAAGGGGTTGTTCACACGACGGGTGGGTATCTTGTCTATGCCGCGATGACTCACAAGTATATCTTTGATTATCATGATGGCGACATCTACTGGTGCACGGCGGATGTGGGTTGGGTCACCGGGCACAGTTATATCGTCTATGGCCCTCTTGCTAACGGCGCGACGACTTTGATGTTTGAGGGAATTCCCACGTACCCGACCATCAGCCGTTTTTGGGAAGTTGTCGACAAGCACAAGGTCAATATATTCTACACCGCTCCCACTGCAATCAGATCCCTCATGGCGGCTGGTGAGGAACCCGTGAAAAAGAGCTCACGCAGTTCATTGCGCGTTCTGGGCTCTGTGGGAGAACCTATCAATCCGGAAGTCTGGGAATGGTACTATCGCGTTGTGGGTAACAGCCGCTGCCCTATTGTGGATACATGGTGGCAAACTGAAACAGGTGGCATTCTTATCGCTCCATTACCGGGTGCAACTGCTCTAAAGCCAGGTTCGGCAACGCGACCGTTCTTTGGCGTCGCCCCGCAGATTGTCGATGCTGAGGGTAAGGTCCTTGAAGGGGCATGCGAGGGTAATCTTGTCATTGCGGATAGCTGGCCGGGTCAGATGCGCACACTGTTTGGCGATCATGAACGTTTTGAGCAGACTTATTTTTCAACCTATCCAGGTAAGTACTTCACGGGAGATGGTTGCCGGCGTGATGAGGACGGATACTACTGGATCACGGGACGGGTTGATGATGTGATCAATGTCTCGGGTCATCGCATGGGTACAGCAGAAGTGGAATCGGCCCTTGTTTCGCATCATGATGTTTCCGAGGCAGCGGTCGTCGGATATCCTCATGACATCAAGGGGCAGGGCATCTACGCTTATGTAACATTGATGGCAGGCAGTGAACCCTCCGATGAGCTTCGCAAAGAACTGGTCAAGTGGGTGCGCAAGGAAATCGGCCCCATTGCTTCTCCCGATGTTCTCCAGTTTGCTCCAGGACTTCCCAAGACACGATCCGGCAAAATCATGCGGCGGATCTTGCGTAAAATTGCAGAGGATGACTTTGGCAGCCTGGGTGACACATCGACACTTGCTGATCCGAGTGTCGTTGATGAACTGATCAAAACCCACAAGGATTTATAGGGTGGCAAGAACCACTTGCTGGTTCCTTAATATCTCACGAAGGCCATAAGTTTCCAGAGCCGCATTCACGCGGCCTGGAAACGAGTGTGCGACTTTTGGTTTTACCTTGGTGGGTTAATTAGCCGGCTTGCGAGTCCGTTTTGGTTTCACTTTCAAGCGTGCGTCCATCGTCGCGCAAGACGATGTAAATGGCCGGTATAACCAGTACCGTCAAAAGCGTTGATGAGGCCAAGCCGAACAGAAGTGATATGGCAAGACCTTGGAAAATTGGATCAAACAGGATCACGGCCGCCCCGATCATGGCTGCGAGTGCCGTCAGTAAAATCGGCTTAAACCTTATGGCTCCTGCATCTAGCAGCACTTGACGCAAGTTCACCTCTGGTGCGCGCCGATGCTCAATGAAATCTATGAGCAGTATAGAGTTGCGAACAATGATTCCGGCCAGGGCGATGAAGCCGATCATCGATGTTGCGGAAAATGGTGCTCCGAACAACCAATGACCGATCATAATACCGATTAAGGTCAGTGGCACTGGGATTAAGACAACGAGTGGCAACTTGAAGGAGCCGAACTGGGCGACCACCAAGACGTAAATTCCCAACAGTGCCACGGCGAACGCTGCACCCATATCGCGGAAGGTCACATAGGTGACTTCCCATTCGCCGTCCCACAAAAGGGCCGGTTTTGATTCATCGTGCGGCTGGCCGGCAAATAGAATTTCAGGAACAGGCAGATCACCCCAATCGGTTTTTGCAATACGATTGCCAACCTCTAGCATTCCATAAATGGGTGCTTCGAATTCTCCTGCCAGCTCGGCCATGACCATCTCGGCGGCGCGACCATTATGCCGGAAAATGGGGTATGAGGCTTTTTCCTCGACAAGTGTGACGACGTCGCCCAGTTCAACAATGGATCGTTCACCGGGCAAAGCATTGGCCGGCACGGGTGTCGACAACATGCGTGGTGTCAATGCCAGGCCGGATTTTGGCAACTGAATGGCTATCTCGACGGGATGGCGTCCACCGCCTTTGTGAGAGTAGCCAACGGGAACGCCTGCCAAATATGTTCGTACGGCATCATAGACATCGCTCTGGGTGACTTTGAAGAACTCTAGTTGATCTTGATTGATTTTCACGCGCAGCCGTGGTGTTCGGCTGCCATAGGTGTCATCTTCATCGACAATGTAGGGAACATCGTGAAAAATCTGGCGAACCTTTTTTGCCACCGCTCGTCTCGTTTCAGCATCGGGACCGTAAATCTCGGCGAGCAATGTGGCGATCACCGGCGGTCCGGGGGGGACTTCAACGACTTTCACGGAACCGTCGTCTGTATTTTTCAAACCTTTGAGCCTTTGGCGTACGTCCAACGCTATCTCATGGCTGGTACGCGTGCGCTGCCCTCGGGGTGCGAGATTAATTTGAAGATCGCCCATCTCGGGGCGGTCTCGTAAATAGTAGTGGCGAACCAAGCCGTTGAAATTGAAAGGTGCTGCTATTCCTGCATGGGATTGAATGGAGGCCAACTCGGGAAGATCTTCCAGACGACGCGCTGCGGCATTGAGGATGCGGTCTGTTTGCTCCAGCGATGTTCCTTCCTTAAGATCCACAACCACTTGAAGTTCCGACTTATCATCGAACGGTAAAAGTTTCACCGTTACCCACGTGAGGGGAATGAACGCCATCAAAGCCATTGTGGCAAAGGCCACAGTTAGCAGAAATACCCACGAACGGGCGCGTGATTTCAATATGGGTTTTGCGGTCACAACGTAAAGACGGCCCAATGGTCCTGCATCGTGGCTACCTTCTGCATCATGATTGCCACCTACGTTATGCCTGCGGGTGAAACGCAAAAGCAGCCATGGCGTTATGATCACCGCAACAAAGAAAGATAGGATCATGGCCGCTGAGGCGTTGGCGGGAATGGGACTCATGTAGGGTCCCATGAGACCGCTGACAAACAACATAGGAAGCAGTGCCGTGACGACGGTGAGGGTAGCAACGATGGTGGGATTACCCACTTCGGCAACAGCTTGGATTGCAGCTTCAGTGCGGCTGCGTTCATCTTTCATGGCCCAGTGTCGTGCGATATTTTCAATAACGACGATGGCATCATCGACGAGAATCCCGATTGAAAATATGAGGGCGAACAGGCTGACGCGGTTGATGGTGTAACCCATCATGTAAGAGGCAAACAGAGTAAGAAGAATCGTTGTTGGAATGACGATGGCGATGACCATGCTTTCGCGCCAACCGATGGCAAGACCCGCCAAAAGAACGATGGAGATTGTCGCCAAAGCGAGATGGAACAGCAGCTCGTTTGCTTTTTCGTTGGCCGTCTCGCCATAATCTCGCGTTACAATAACTTCGACATCATCGGGAATAAGCTGGCCCTGCAGTTCGTGAACGCGGTGACGGATCTTTTCGGCAATTACGACAGCGTTGGCTCCAGCGCGCTTGGCCAGTGCTATTGTCACTGCGGGAACGCGCTCCTCCAACCCGGTTTCTGTTTTGCGATAGTGCCACACCTTGTGCTCGGAAGGCTTTGCACCGACCACCACCTTTGCAACATCACGGACATATACAGGACGACCATCGCGCGCCGTCATAAGCAAAAGGCCGATATCGGGCACACCTTGCAAGGTCTGGCCGGCGGTTACGCTTGAGCTGATGTCGTTATGGCGAATGCGCCCCACTGGAAAAGAACGGTTGGCTTCGCGCACTTTCTGGGTGAGCTGTTGTAATGTGATGCCATAAAGTGAGAGCTTTTCAGGATCAGGCTCGATACGGATCTGATCCGGCGTCCCGCCAACGATATAGGAAAGGCCGACATCTTTCGGCTTCGTAAGCTCAACGAGAAGGTCTTCTGCCATATGATAGAGGGCGTTGTCGCTATAGCGGTCCGCTGCGGCAGGTTTTGGCGCCAAGGTAAGTGTGAGAATCGCCACATCGTCGATGCCACGCCCGACAATCACCGGCTCGGGTATGCCGATGGGGATTCTACCGATATTGGCGCGTATTTTTTCATGCACTCGAAGAATGGCATCATCGGAGTTGGTTCCCACAAGGAAACGAGCCGTAACAATGACGCGATCATCTTCGGTGTTGGAGTAAACGTGCTCGACGCCGTTGATTGCCTTGATGATGGTTTCGAGAGGTTCGGTGACGAGCTTGACGGCATCGACAGCTTTCAGGCCATCTGCGCGAACGAAGATATCAACGAGCGGAACCGAGATTTGCGGTTCTTCCTCGCGAGGAAGTGCAAACAAGGCGATGAGTCCCACGGCAAGTGCAGATATGATCAGCAATGGCGTGAGCGGGGAATTGATGGATGCGCGCGTCAGGGCACCCGAGATGCCGATGTTTTTATCTAATTTCATGGTGCCATCACAACATCGCCTGGGCGCAGACCGGCGAGGACCTCAACGAAGACATCGCCATCTTTGGAGCGTGTTTCTTGGCCTAGCTGGACGACGACATCTATGGATTTTTTGTCTTTATCAGCAATTTTTACGTAGTCCAGGCTGTAGCGCTGAAAAACAAAGCGACGAGGCACCATCAAAGTGTTGCGGCTGCCGGCAGAAATCCATACGAGTGTTCGTTCTCCTATGAAATAATTTCCCAGACCATCGACATGTGCATCGGCAATCACGCGACCGTCTGAAAGTTGCGGATAAACCTGAACGATATGGCCAGTTGTAACGGGTTTCTCATCGTTGCCCAACCCACGAGCGCCAACACGAATTACATCATCCTTGCGAATGAAGCGGGCGTGTCGTTCGGGCAGTTCCAGGCGTAAAAGATACTCGTTGGCGGCAATGGTTGCGATACTCTCTCCGGGCAATACGACACTTCCGACAGTCACGGGAACTTTGAGGACGCGACCGTCTGCGGGTGCCAAGACCTTCCCTTCATTGGATTGTTCTTCGATGACCGAGCGCTCGGTGCGCGCCGCCTTGAGGTCGCCTATGGCCGTATCGTACGCGTTTTGCGCACTCTCCAAGCGCGTTTGGGGCGATACCTTACGCTTTGTTAGTTCTTGCGAGCGCTCAAGCTCGCTGCGTGCTATGGTGACCCTGGTTTCTAGGGCTCGAATGCGTGCATTAATGCCCTTGATACGCAGATGGAGTTTGTCGTCGACAACTGTCGCGATTTGCTGCCCCGCCTTAACCTGTGTACCCTCATCGACATTCAAATGGGTGATGGTGCCTGGCGTTCGCACCCGCGCTTCTATTTGGTCACGGCTGCGTACGGTAGCCAGAACCGACTTGAAATCGATGATTTTTTGATCGGTAACTGTGTATGAGGCCTGCTTTAACGGCTCGGCAGCCAATTGAGACGCCATCATAGCAAGGGCTAGGATGATCGTGGCATTGCAAACCGAGCAAGCACGAATTGGTCTCATTTGTTTTTTTTGCATCATAATACCCGTACTGCCCGCCTCAAATTCCAGGTTGCAAGATGTCCTGACTGCTCCCAATGAAATTTAACCGTGGTTTGATCCATTAGCAACGATCCTGATTATATTTCTTGAGACATAAGTAGGGCTGGACGCAGGAGTCGTCTGTGACTATGTCACCCTTGAAGCGTTTCAGAGCTTAGTGACTGGTTGTCTCACAAATTCTTGAGGCTTTGAAGGAACTGCATCTCAAAATTTTAGCTTAGCAGTCCTTTGGCGAGTCCGTTCTAGGCATTCCAACTGGACAGTTTCTAGCCCTTAATCAATGAAAATTCGCATCAGGAAGAACTCGTGAAGAAAATCCTCATTGCCGATCCGATTCATGAAATTGGTCAAGCCTATTTCGATTCAATGGAAGGGTTGAGTGTTAGCGTAAAAACCGGCCTCGATGAGGATGCGCTTGTTTCTGTTATTGGGGAGTATGACGGGCTTATTGTTCGTTCAAAAACCAAAGTAACTGCGCGCGTTATTTCGGCTGGGGAAAAGCTAAAGGTTATCGGACGTGCGGGGATTGGAACCGACAATATTGATATACCGGTGGCGACACACCAGGGCATCGTAGTCTTTAACACGCCTGACGCCAATGCGACCACAACAGCCGAGCTGACTATCGCGCACATGCTTTCCCTCAGTCGACATCTGCCGTTTGCCGATGGTTCCGTTCGCTCGGGAGTTTGGAAACCTACGCAATTTGTTGGGTCTGAACTTGCCGGTAAAACCGTGTCCGTTATCGGCTTTGGAACCATTGGGCGGCTCGTTTCTGAAAGATGTTGCGGCCTAAAGATGAAAGTTCTGGCCTATGACCCGTTTGTTGCGCCGGAGATTCTCAAGGCGCATTGTGCCGAAGCGGCTTTACTAGATAAGGCTCTCTCGAGTGCTGACTACGTGACCTTACATTGCCCTTTGATTGAGGCGACCCGCGGGATCATCAATGCTGAAAACCTTGCGAAGATGAAAAAAGGTGCGCGCCTGATCAACTGTGCACGTGGTGGGCTTGTAGTGGAATCTGATCTAATTGAGGCGCTCAATTCTGGCAAACTGGCTGGCGCTGCTTTGGATGTGTTTGCCAATGAGCCGCCTGTTGGATCCCCCTTGCTATCGATGGAAAACGTTGTTTTGACGCCCCACCTTGGTGCTTCGACACAAGAGGCTCAGCGTATTGTTGCTGAACAGATCTGTGCAAATGTCGGCAAGTTCTTGTTGTCTGGTGAAGCGGAGGCGGCCGTCAACCTACCGCGCGTATCTGTTGAGCAACTTGGTAAGACAGAACCTTACCAACGACTTGCGCAATCTCTTGGGAATGTGATCGGCGCCTTGTGTGATGGGCCCATTGAAGAAATTGTCGTTCGTCGATTTGGCAAGGTCGCCGAACTTGACGGACGCCCCATCACATCCCAAGCTTTGATTGGTTTTTTAAGACACAGACTCGCTGAGCGCATCAATCGCGTGAATGCTGTGCATCTGACGCAATCGCAAGGTATCTCTTTACGGGAAGCACAAAGCGAAGATGCACGCGGCTATCTATCGCTCATTGAATTAAGTGCCACGGCAGGCGGTAAAACAACCACGGTAGCTGGTACGCTACTTGGAGGATGTCACCCAAGGTTGGTGATGATTGATGAGTATGAAGTGGAAGCTGTCCCACAGGGCCATTTTTTGTTTACGCGTCATGAAGACAAGCCAGGCGTTGTGGGAGCGCTTGGTGGGATACTTGGAAAGTTCAACATCAATATTTCATCCATGCAAGTGGGCATGCGGGAGGGTGCTTACCTTGCCATCGCACTAATCGGGATATCTCATTCGTTGCCCCCTGAGGCGTTAAAAGAAATCAAGGCTTTGGATGCCATCAAACAAGTGGTGCAAATTGAACTATGACAAAATCGGAGCGACCCTTTCAAGCAATTTGCTTTGATTGCGACAGCACGTTAAGCCGCATTGAGGGCATTGATGAACTGGCATCACGTGCAGGCGTTTTAAATGAGATTGCTCCACTAACGCGCGCTGCCATGGATGGTGGCATCGCACTTGATGAGATCTATGGCAAACGCCTGCATCTGGTGGCGCCTCATACGGAGACGATTGCCTGGCTGGGGCAGCGGTATATTGATGAGATGGTGTCAGGTGCGAAAGAGACGGTGCAAATACTGCATGGCCTCAAGAAAAGTGTCCATATTGTCAGCGGCGGCATACGTCAGGCAATTCTTCCTCTTGCAAAAGTCCTGAACATTCCAGATTCCAATGTTCACGCGGTGAATATTGCTTTCAAATGTGATGGAAGCTATGAAAACTTTGATACAGCAAGCCCATTGATTACGCCTTCTGGTAAATCGCGTATCGTTGGCGATATTTTAGCTGCTCATGGCTCCACTGCGATGATTGGCGACGGGCTTACGGACCTGGCTGCTGGAGATGCAGGTGCCTATGTCATAGGTTTTGGTGGTGTTGAACGCCGGGACATTGTGGTTGAAGGTGCCGATGATTTTATCGGCGCGTCAGAACTTACAGCGATACTTGAGGTTCTTTTGCTTGCCGGGGAACGCGCGACCATAGGTCTTTAAGAAAAGGCTGAGGCCCTGGGCCGTGCTGGGCAAATGGTAAGGGTCTTATCTCTAAGTAAAGTTTTTTTCTATCTGGAAAAGGTTGGTGCTTCCTTGAATATTGACAAAACACGCATTGCCAAACCTACCGGCAGACCAAAAGTTGCAAACTTTTCGTCAGGGCCGTGTGCCAAGCGTCCAGGCTGGTCTCTGGGTGCGTTGAAAGATGCCTATCTTGGGCGTTCGCACCGTTCCTCAATTGGAAAATCAAAGCTCCTTGAAGTCATTGAGATGACTCACGCGTTGCTTGAGTTGCCTGATGACTACCGGGTGGGAATTGTTCCTGCGTCTGATACGGGTGCTTTTGAAATGGCCATGTGGTCGATGCTTGGGGCACGTCCTGTGGATGTGCTCGCCTGGGAAAGTTTCGGCCATGGTTGGCACAGTGATATCACCAAACAACTAAAACTCAATGATGTTCGCGCTTTGGTGGCTGACTACGGTTCTTTGCCGGATTTAGACACCGTTGATTTTACCCACGACGTCGTCTTCACCTGGAACGGGACCACGTCGGGTGTGTGTGTTCCAGGTTCTGATTGGATTTCTCATAAGCGTGAGGGTTTGGTTCTCGTTGATGCGACCTCTGCGGTTTTTGCGCAGGCAATGGACTGGAACAAGACGGATGTGGTGACGTTTTCCTGGCAAAAGGTTCTTGGTGGAGAGGGCGCGCACGGGATGATTATCTTGAGTCCACGCGCCGTTGAAAGACTTGAAAGCTATGTCCCACCCTGGCCATTGCCGAAATTATTCCGACTGACAAAAAATGGAAAATTGATCGACGGTATTTTTCGTGGTGTGACCATTAATACGCCATCGATGTTGTGTGTTGAAGATTGCCTGGATGCCCTCACATGGGTGAAATCTGTCGGTGGGGTAAAGGGCACCATTTCACGGTGTGATTTAAACGCGGCCATTTTACAGAAATGGATTTCTGCTTCCTCGTGGGCCGACAACCTCGCCCATGTCCCTGAAACGAGATCAAACACGTCTGTGTGTCTCAAGATTTCCGATGAGACTGTTTGCAGCTGGTCCGCTGATGCGCAAGAAGCCATAGCCAAGCGCATTGTAACTCTTCTGGAAGATGAAGCGGTTGCTTTCGATATCGGTTCTTATCGCGATGCCCCTGTGGGATTGCGGATTTGGACCGGGGCAACGGTTGAAAGCGAAGATATCAGCGCTCTTACAAAATGGCTCGACTGGGCGTTTTATGAAGCACGAGCCGATGTGTTTGAAGGCGCGTAATTCTTTGAAAGAATGAAAAAACCCGGCAACATATTTGAAATTGCCGGGTATTATTTTTCTTATATGCGGAAAATCGCGCCCTTTACGGAACGAGCGCGTGTGCGAACGCGGTTTCCGTCATTTCCGGATTTCACGATCCATTGACCTTTTGCGGTACGCCCCACGATGATGCCGACATGATGACGCCAGATCACTATGGCGCCGACCTGCGCTGTTGTTGGGCTACCATAATGACGCCAGTTCCAAGCGACATTGAATTTCGGTCCGCCGCCCTTTTGAGTCCGCATCCACCATCCGCACCACTTTCTGGGACGAGGCCCAACCTTGTAGGAACCGTTTGAGGCGTAATTGCTACGGTATTTTTTCGAAACCCGCTTCTTGGCGCGATATTTTTTGCTGCCTCGATTGCGGTTTATACGGCTGTTTCTCGTGCCTTTGGCATAGTAAGCGCCATCGATTTTATCAAAAATACCACCGGTTGATATGGTTGCTGAAGCGGGATGGCTCATGAGTCCGGTGAAAAGCATGGCAACAAGGGCCATGAGCTTAACCATCGTATTCGTGTTCATCTCAAAACTCCTGATTTTACTTTTCTTTTATATCTTTGTGCGGCGCACCATTAGCAGTGCGTTAAAAGTGTGAGAAGGGTCATGGGTCAATAGGTCTCGACTGCTAGGTCCGATTTTTGATGGAATAAATGGCGCTCGCAGGCTCCAAGCGCGTCTTTGCCCATTATTCGGGCTGCTTAATGATTGGCTTTCAGATTCGCAAAACGCGTTAAGCTGGTTTTAGGAGCTATGCTCACACACGGATATTGAGACCGTTTCATGTCAGCTGTTTTAGGTTTTTGAGGAATTTCACTGGGTGGGTATATGCTCATATTGAAGCGAATGCTTTATGCTTTGGCACTTTTTGTCATTTTCTTAGTTGCTATCAGCATCAGTAATTTTCAATTCTTTGACCCTGTTCTTGGTCACATGGATGCTTTGAAACGAGACCAACCAGATGGCTCCAAGGCCTACCTTTCACTTCAGGAAAACACTACGCAGCTGGTAGCACTTCAAAACGATGAGAGCGGTCTGGGAGATGATGCCTGGCGCTGTTCGATGCTGTATCATGAACTGAGAAAAGGTGAATACGGCTATCAGCCGGCAATCGTGATGACAAACCTTATGGGTCTTTAAACCAGGAAACTCCTCATGCCCCCGATACTTGAGAACGCCGGCGACCTGCTGGTGCGTTATGACGTGTTGTTTTGCGACGTGTGGGGGGTGACACATGATGGCCATCGTGCTTATGCCGGTGCCAATGACGCGTTGAAACGTTTTCGCGAGGGCGGGGGAACTGTGGTGCTTGTATCAAACGCGCCGGTACCTGCTCAGCAAGTCCACAATATGCTGCTGCGTGTCGGGGTCTGGGATGAGGCTTGGGATGACATTGTAAGCTCTGGCGATATTGCGCTTTCGCATATCGCGCAATGTGGCTACAAAAGTCTTTTCCAGATCGGGCCCAACGATCGTGACAAGGCTTTGTTTTCAAAAGTTGACGGCCTTTGTACCGACCTTGGGAAAGCTGACGCTATTTTGTGTTCCGGCTTAAACGACGACGTTCATGAAACCGCTGATAGCTACCGCCCTTTGCTTTTGCGTGCCTTGGCTCACAAATTGCCTTTTGTTTGCGCCAATCCAGATTTGGTGGTGCATGTTGGCGGGCAAGCTCTAGTTTGTGCTGGGGCCATTGCTCAACTGTATGAAAACCTTGGAGGAGACGTTTTCTGGGCAGGAAAACCGCACCCATCCGCTTTTGAGACCGCCCACCAACGCGCTAGAGAATTACGAAATGAAGATATTCCCGCCTCAAAGATTCTCGGGATTGGGGATGCTTTACGTACCGATCTTAGATCTGCAGAACTTGCCGGCATTGATGGTCTGTTCATAACGAGCGGTATTCATCGCGATGAGACAATGCAGGATGGGAAAATCTGTCCAACCAAGCTTTCGCAACTATTTAAAAGCAAAGATGCTCCTCCCGCTGTAGCTGTCATGGCTGAACTGACCTGGTAGACTTGAACTTATTAATAGTTGGAAGTTCAACGCCATGCTCACGTTGGCTCTGCAAATCGGTTCATTCTGTCTTAGGGCTCTGGGTGCGCTTTGAAACAAAATATCCTAAAGCTCTAAACGGGGAGGATCATCAGGGCTATGTCTAATCTCTTTTGTGACAAATAAAATAAACCACTAAGTGATGCTGGCACAGAAATGACAATAGCGAACAATATGATGACCCCCAATACAAGAAAGACAAACACTCAAAATTGAAGTCAGTAGGGGCTGGGTTGTTTTGGAAGCCATTTTTGCAATTCCTGGGCGTCTTGAAACGCCAACCGGTGGCTATATGTATGACCGTAGGGTGATGGCACTGATGCCCTCGCTTGGGGTTAATGCGCGCTATCTCAATCTTCCCGGTCACTTCCCCAATCCCTCAGGTGAGGACCTTCAAAAGGTCAGAGAACTTCTTTTTGAAACGCCTAAAGAGGCTAAACTTATTATCGACGGGCTGGCTCTTGGTGTTTTGCCTAAAGAAATTCTCGAACCGATAGGTGAGCGCGTCATTGCTCTCATTCATAAACCCCTTGCAACAAAAAGCGGGCTTTCGGAAGACAGACGCGCGGTCTTAAGGGAGAGTGAGAAAATAGCGTTTTCCTTGGTCCAACACATCATAGCGACAAGCACCTTCACCCGCGAACATCTTATTCATGAATATGCCATTTCTCCAGCTCGGATCACAGTTGCCGAACCGGGGACAGATCCCGCACCCAGAGCAAGCGGAACCGGTACGCCATTGCAGCTTTTATCAGTTGGCGCCCTTGAACCACGCAAAGGTTACAGTGTTTTGATTGATGCGCTTGTTCCGTTGAAACACTTGGATTGGCGCCTAACCATTGTTGGAGATTTGGACCGGGATCAGGTCTGGGTTGAAGGATTACGTGATAAGATTTCTCAAGATGGACTGCAAAATCGTGTGCACCTCGCCGGTATTGTTGTTCCCGCGACGTTAGAGCGGCTTTATGACAGTGCGGATATATTTGTTCAGACTTGCCATGTTGAGAGCTTTGGCACAGCCCTCTCGGAAGCGATGGTACGCGGGCTCACAATTGTTTCTTCTGCGGAAGGGTTGAACGACGAGCTTCCGGGGATGAAAAATGCAGTGCTGATGGTTCTTCCGCGTGATACTGACGCTCTGCAGGAAGCCCTGGAGAAGGTACTTCAAGACCGGAAGCTTCGTGGCAGGCTGGCTGATGCGGCATGGGATGTTGGCAGGCGAATACCCACATGGAACGAGACAGCGCGTCGCATCGGAGCTGTCATCATGGGTCTTGAGATTTAGTTGATGCCAGAGATGTTCTATTAAATCTTGTGATCCATGCGGGAGCGCTTTGTATCAAGATAGGCTTTGTTGTGGGCACTTGGCTTCATACGCAAGGGTACCTGCTCAACAATCTCCAGTCCGCATTTCTGCAAGGCTTGTGATTTTGCCGGGTTGTTCGTGAGTAGTCGTATTCTTGAAATACCAATATCCTTCAGGATTGCTGCGGTGAAAGCGTAATCTCTGGCATCGACGGGTTTTCCTATTTCCAGATTTGCATCCACCGTATCCAATCCCTCATCCTGCAAGGCATATGCTCGTATTTTGTTGACGAGCCCAATGCCTCGGCCCTCCTGGTAAGGCAGATAGACCAATATCCCATGTGGCTCATTGATGATGGTTTCAAGGGCTGCTTGGAGTTGCTGGTAGCAGTCGCATCGCAGTGAATGAAAGATGTCTCCGGTTACACATCCACTGTGAACGCGCACGGTCGTGATGATGTTTTTATCAATGGGAGGCATCTCATGGTTTGCTGATGCGTTCATCAAGACCAGAGCTTGGGCGCTGTTGTCCTTGCCTTGATAGGCGCGTGCAATGAGGGGGCATTCCCTTCCTTGGAATTCAATTGGCAAAGACGTTTGTGCGGACCAATCAATTTCCAGGTCGGTTACTGTGATGTCTGGCAAACTCATTCGTCTCTCCGGAATCACGATCAGCGAATTGCTGCAAGGCTAGTTCTTGCGTCTGATCTCATGACTTTGAACACCAGCGGCTGCCAGTTTGGGCCTTAAGCTGGTTATCACGTTCGTGTTTACGCCCGCCCAACCGATTTCGCCAGATAGTCGGCCGTATTCGATTTTCGGGCACCTATTCATGATCACCTTGAGGCCTGCTGCTTGGGCCTGCTGGGCTGCCTCCTCGTTAATCACGCCTAATTGCATCCAAACCACTTTGATGCCGCGCTCGTTTTTTAGTCGTATTGCATCTTGAGTGATGTCATAGGCGGCTTTGGAATTTCGAAATATATCGACGATATCAATGGGACCTGGAACGTCATTCAAAGCCCCATAAACCGTTTGCCCCAAAATCTTTTTACCTGCCTGACCTGGGTTTATGGGATGGATGGTGTAACCCTTGGTGAGCAAGTATTTCATAGCGAAATAGCTCGGACGGCTGGTGTTGGCACTTGCGCCTACAAACGCGAATATCCGATTGTCAGCTAAGATACCGGCGATCTCGTCGTCAGTGTAGCGTAGGTTATTGATCATGATTTTTCTGGTGCTGGAAAGGTCAACAGACCATTCTCGTTTAAGGGGCACAAAGGATTATAAGCGACTTCCCACAGATGTCCGTCCAGATCCTTGAAATATCCTGAGTAACCACCCCAAAACACTTCACGGGCCGATTGGACGATTGTTCCTCCGCATTTTTGTGCATGAGCCAGTCCGGCGTCGACATCTGCTTTCGAGGCTAGATTGATGGCAAGTGTGACGGCGCGAAAACCCTCTCCTTGAGGTTTAACACCTGCATCTTCTGCCAGTGGATCATGCCCATAAAGACCTAGCGCTGTGCCGCCCATATCAAAGAATACAACGGAATCGCTTTCAAAGCCTGATGCGGTGAAACCCAGACTTTCATAGAACTTTCGCGCACGCGCGATATCGCTGACGCCGAGGGTGACTAAGGAAAGTCTGGCGGGTAGTGACATGGCTATGCTCTCCAGGTGGCGGGGCGCTTTTCGAGGAAAGCGCTGATGCCCTCTTTGGCATCTTCGTCAAGCATGTTTTCCACCATCACGGTTGACGCGTAGGTGTAGGCTTCCGGCAGCGTCATCTCAAGCTGCTTATAAAATGCTTCTTTACCCACCGAAACCGTGTGAGCAGATTTTATGGCGATGGCTTGGGCAAACTGCATAGCCTGCTCCATGACTTCCGCTTGAGGTACGACCTTATTGACGAGACCAAACCTAGCGGCATCCTGCGCGCTGATCATCTCGCCCAATAACAACATTTCCATGGCATGTTTTCGCGACACGTTTCGCGATAATGCCACCATGGGGGTGGAGCAGAAAAGTCCGATGTTGACGCCGGGCGTACAGAATTTTGCTTCGTTTGCCGCAACGGCCAGATCGCACGAGGCGACGAGTTGACATCCCGCTGCGGTGGCAGTGGCGTGAACAGAGGCGATTACAGGTTTTTTACAGGTCACGATGCTTTGCATCAGGTGAGCGCATTCATTCAAGGTTGCTGCAAAGAAGGCCCGGCCGCCGTCATCATCCTGGCGATGAGCAGTCAGTTCCTTAAGGTCGTGGCCCGCGCAAAAAGCTGGACCTTGCGCACTCAATATAATCACCTTGGTTGCGCTGTCGTTGTTTAAGGCTTCTAGCGCGGAGGTTAGGGCTGACAACATTGCCCGAGACAAGCTGTTTCGTGATTTTGGGGCATTTAATGTCATCACTGCAATTGCCGGTTCCGGATGGGCAATGCTGACGAGTTCCTTCATGTTATCGATTTTTGCAGTTTCCAATTTCAAGGGTTCTTTCTGATGCTGTTGTGTTGACGGGCTGCATCCATGATGGGGCTTGTGTTTTGTAGCGACTTTATACGCTAATCCGGCTTGCTAGAACCAGCAGCGATTGGGGGCATATTT
>JAJRZC010000092.1 GCA_024275435.1 Alphaproteobacteria bacterium | reverse complement strand
TTTTGGAGCGCCCAGGTTATCGCCCACATTGCCATCAACGATGATAAGGCCATCTTGCAGGCTTGAAGCTAGAAAAGCTCCCGCGTCGCCATGGATTTCCAAACGTCCGGAGAGCATTTTTTGCCCTGCATAGGCGCCCACGTCACCGTTTACGATGATGGTACCATCTGTGTTGTTCGCGCCGATGTAATCGAGGCGATTGGAGCCGCCTTCGATGATCACAGTGTCTCCGGGTGTTCCTGTAATTTCAAACATATCGCCGACAAGTATTGGCGTGGCCCTGGAGGTCAGCTTCAAAGCGGCAATATCGCAGGAAGACTTACCGGCCAGAGAAGAAGGCGTGAGCGAAGAAAGATTCAAACGTTCTGAGGGCTGCGATTTCAGTTTCAAGGTCAGGGTGCTCATGGCAGCAGATCCTTCAGGTGATAGTGATGTTGACCGAGATTGCCGCCGTAATTGCCAGCGGAAATTCGCGTAACGCCTTTTGAGGGGCCGACTTCGGTTATGGTTTTAATGCCGACGCGCATTGATTCTGCGACTGACTGAGCGGTTAATCCGTCGATGACTATTTCAAGGACGGCGATGGTGTCGGGATCGAGATTGGATTGTGTTGCGCCGCGTAATGTCGGGCAGAAGGCGTCGTTGGTGGAGGCTGGCGCACCAGCGTATTTCGAGCCGACCTTTGAGCCTGAACGAACGATCCCACCGGGAAACGGCATGATTGTATCGGGTACTTTGGACATGGCTTCCACGGCGGCTTCGCAAGTTTCTAAAAGCCCGACGCGGTCCGTGCCGATGATGATTAGGTTGCCACCGCCCACAGCATCAGTGATGACCCCCGCGGTGTCTTCTATGATAAACTCACCGTCCATCACTGGTACACGCCAGAAGCGGCGGTCTCCCAGTTTTTTAGCGGTTTGCCAGCCATCGCCGAAAAACCGAGGCCCTGCTGATAATTTCAGCTGCTGGGTGGCTTCAACTCCATTATAACAGGCAGAGCCCGGGCTTGTTAGGACGCATTGGCCGACGCGATTGCGTAGTTGCGGTTCCAGTCCATCGGGGGAAAAGCCAAAAAGAAGAACGCGAACACCGGGCCTGCCATCGGGTGTTTCGTCGCTGGAAAGTTCGTAGTCGATACCACATTCAGCACCACAGCCGATGACCGATGTTCCGAAACCGGACATTGTGACGGCAGCCTGGAGGGCCCACTTTTGGCTATCTGCGGTGATGATCACCCCGGTGGCGCTCATTCCAAAGGCTTCGGCAAAAGTATCGTCGATTTCAATATTATTGACCTTCATCGGCACGGATTCTCTCTTCTCGCCTTACTGAATTGTTTAAGGAAGGCATTTGTCGTCATTCTTTACGGCGGCGGATCCATTAACCAAGCCGTTATGTCATTTCAAAAAAACTGTTATTTGTTGGCTAACAAGGGTCCCTGGTAGGTGGGCTGAGAAAAGCATGGCCGCCGGGCTGTGACAACCGCAATGGCGACGCATACGCCGCTTGAAGGTATCATTGCATGGCCGAAAACGCGCCACTATTGTCGAGCAGGTTTCATTGTGCGTGAGACTATAGAATAGCAAATATTAAAAGGGGAACACTTGGATGATAAGAGTTCGTTCGATCTGGTCTGTGAGTATGGTGTCTGCTACGGCGGCCTTGATTACCGCTATGTTGATGGTCAGCAGCGCATTTGCGCACGGGCCAACGCGACAGAAGGTCACGCAAACGATTGAGATCAACGCGCCTGCTGAGAAGGTCTGGGCTGTGATTGGTAATTTTCAGGACATGAGTTGGCATCCCGCAATTGCCAAGAGTGAAGGTACCGGCGCGAATGAAAAGGGTGCAAAACGGACATTGACACTTCAAGGCGGTGGGATCATCCAAGAAGCTCTTTTGAAGCACGACCCTGAAAAGATGATGATGAAGTATGAGATCACCGATGTTGATGTGAAGGTGCTTCCGGTCAAAAATTACTCTGCGATGCTGAGTGTCAAGGGTGATGGCGATAAATCCAAGGTGACCTGGAGGGGAGCTTTTTATCGTGGTTTCTTGAACAATGATCCTCCACCTGAACTCAATGAAGCTGCTGCAAAAAAGGCCATTACCGGAGTTTTCACTTCGGGTCTTGAGGCTTTGAAGAAAAAGCTGGAAGGCGGTCAGTGACCCTTAGAATGCGAAATTCTAAATTTTCCATTCTGGGTGGGGTCTCGGTGATGCTCGTCACGGTTTTTGCCGTGGCGAGTGTCGTTCTGGCTGAGGGTGGCCAGAGCGAAAATACTGCGCAAGAGAACGAAATTGCGCTCACACGCCAATTTGTTGGCGAAGCGGTGGTGACGAGCCAGACTTCCGATAAAGTTTCAATAGTCGAGCTGGCTACCTTGTCGGTTGTGGCTGAGATTGACGTCCCAGGTAAGCCCGCCGGTGTTGCCTTGTCGCCTAACGGAGAGCGTGCTTATGTCAGCGCCCCAGATTCTGGCGAGCTTGTTGTTATTGACTTGGTGTCGCGAAAGGTGATTTCGCGCACCAAGGTTGGCAATGGACCGGTTGGCGTTGGGGTCAGTCCCGTGACTGGAATCATTTATGTTGCTGATTGGTATGATCACACTGTCGACGTTGTTGATCCGGTTTCTCTTCAAGTTATCGGTCAGGTTAAAGTGGGTAAATCGCCATCGGGTGTGGCGGTAACTCCCAATGGCCAATACGTCCTTACAGCGGATCGCGATAGTCATTCTATTTCTGTGATTGACACCAAGACCTTGAAAATGGTGCGGACCATTGCGGTGGGCGAGCGTCCTTTTGGTTTAACCATTGATGCTGATGGCGAGCTGGCCTATACGGCGAATGTGAAGAGCAACGACGTCAGTATTGTTGAAATTGAGACCGGTAATGTGGTTGGTACGGTGTCTGTCGGGCGTCGGCCATATGCGGTGGCGCTTACAGGCAACTATGCTTTCGTGAGTGATCAATACGCAAGTACTGTGAGTGTTATTGACCTGGGAACACAGCGTGTTGTTAAAACAATTGATGTTGGTGGATACCCTGAAGGTATCGAGGCGAGCCCGGATGGCCGATCCGTATACGTTTCTTGCTGGGATGATAATACATTAGAGCGTATCGATGTTGCCAAGCTAACCGTTGTGGGTCGAGTTGAAGTTTCTGAGGGTCCTCGCGCTTTTGGCAGTTTTCTAAGATAAAATGATGTCTCTACTATCGTCTTGATTGAATTGTCGGGTTAAGCATCTTCGAAATCATAATATTACGTAATGTTCGCTCAAGGGCCTTGATTTGTGCGAAATATTCGCGACTTTGTGATCTTGAAACACGTTAGCCCGTCATGCGGACTTGTTATGGGCCAATGGGTTCTTATTGCAGTATATTTAATCAAGACATCTATGACCCGTCGGCCAGCTGAATGTTGTGAAGAGGAATGCGATTGATGAGAATTCGGATGACTAGGATCGTTAGTTTATTGGCGCTTCTAATGGCAGGTGCCGTTTCGGCGAATGCTTCGGATGATGTTCCGAAACCTTCAAAGGTCTTATTTGATACGCCGCATCTGACCAATGTTGCGGCGGGAACAAAGCTTGTCTATCGGCTGGAGCAAAAGGTTTCCAACGAAAAGCTTCTCGGTCTACCTATCAACGATACGATTACCGTTGCCATTGAGAAGGTTGCTGATGACGGCAAACGAAATGTTAATGTACAGGTTTTTACCGGGGACCGTGCGCGTCCACCTCAGTCTATTGCCGGATTGACGGGGAATCCTTTGCTGGTGGTTTTTCTTGATCGTGCGATAAGAAATTATTCGATGATTGCTGGTGGGAAAACTGCTTATCTTAAAAATCGTTTTAAAACGGAGCTGGCAAAACACGCCAAAGTGGAGCCGACAAAGATTACTTACAAAGGTAAAGAGGTTGATGGTTATCGTGTCTCGGTTGTTCCCTTTGAACGAGATCCCAACCGACACAAGATGCGTGGTTATCATGGCTCGACATACAGCTTCCTTGTAAGTTCTGCGGTGCCAGGGTATTTTGTAGGCATGGATGCAATTTTAGAAAGTCCGAAAGATCTTGCGCCTCGGTTAGAGGAGCATATCCGGTTTACTGACATGGGAGCTGCTAAATGATGAAACTATTTTCATTCATGAGGCCCACCTTACTCGGCGGGTTGTTGGTTTGTGGTAGCGTGGTTGGTGTGGGTGCTGTGGATTTGCCAGTTAATGATTATCCAACTGCTACGCGGGCTGATTATGTTTTTGGTTGCATGGAAAGCAATGGCCGCAATCGCGATGTTTTGATGAAGTGTTCTTGCTCCATTGATGAAATTGCCAAACTGTTATCATTCGATGACTATGAGACTGCTGAGACTTTGATGTCGGTTGGGCTGAAAGGTGGTGAGAATGCCGATTGGCTTTTGCATTCGCCTCAAAATAAAAAGCAGATCGATCTTTTGAAAATGGCGCAGGTTGAAGCAGAGATTATATGCTTCAGGTGATCAAGCTGTTTGCTTGATTGCTTCTAGGAAGTTTCAACGGTCTACCAACAAAAAGCCCCGGATCTCTTTTGAGCTCCCGGGGCTTTTTGTTTTGTTTGCTTACGTTGATTTTCTTTATTGGGGTACGGCTGCTGCCGTTTGTCTTCAGGTGGCGGCGTCTTTGATTTGTGTTTTAAAAGTTTTACCGTCGGAATCTTTCACCGTCGCGTTAAGTGGTCCAGTGCCGGTGGTTGAATAGGTGAAACGGAAGTTAGGATTTTCGGACAAGGAAATTCCGCCTTCCATTTTGAAGATCAAGGTATCGCCCTGTTTGACCTGCATTTCGGTGACGTATTTTGCGGGAATATAAAGTCCGGTGAGCTGGTCCATTTGCATGCCGGAGTGGTTGGGGTGTCGGACCATGATCTGGGCTTCACGGGCAACCGGCACTGATTGCTGAGAGTCTGTTTTTTGAGCAAATGAGCGGAGTTTGATTTTACCAAGTGTCGCGAGAGCTTCATCGGCATCTTTCATTGCGGCTGCTGAACAGCCACCGGATGCCTTGACAAACTTAGTGGTCATGTGGAGTTGGCCGTCTACTGTTTCGATTACGGCGCGGACGTTGGAGTACATGTTAATGCGAACGCGCGTCTTTAGGATGCGTTCACCTAAACCGGCACCTTTGCCATAGGTGATTTTCGCGACCACAGGCATTGGGTTTTTTTCAACAAACAGCGTTAGTGTTTTTACTTTCGGGGCAATATTTGCCGGAATTTTAATGGTGATGGGGACAATGGATGCATCTTCGGCGCGGTAGGGCGCTTCGAGGGTGACGGCTCCGTCTTCTTCTATGATATTGCGATTTTCACCAAAAGATTCATCGCGAAGGTCTGTCCAAACATCGTCCACATCGTCTTTGGCCAAAACAGGACTGATTGTCAGAGCGCACGCTATAAAGGCACCTAATACGGTTGTTAGGAAGGTGGACTGGTAGGTGCGTCGCATTTATCTCTCCATACTTCGTGTTTTAGCCGGTGTAACAACGTTACCCAATTTCATCTATATGGCTGCTATAATGCCATATATTCCCGATTCATGCCAATTCAAATGAACTTTACTCCCATTCGAGTTCGGCGAAGGCAGCTGCGATATTGCGTTTATGGAAGTCATCGAACAGTTCCCATTGGTCTTTTTCTCCCAAGGCTACGGTATTCATGGCTTTGTCTAAGGTCTCTCCATTGGCAATGAGTGTTCTCACCTCGTCAGTGATGGTTTGCAGATAACGCCTTTGCGGTTTGAGAGCTTCAGGCCAGGCCATTGAAGCGGGTCCATGTCCGGGAACAACTCGTGCACCGTGTTTATTACTCAACTGATCAATGACCTTTAGCCATCCGAGGATCGAGCCGTCCAGTGCGGGGCAGTGTTTAGAGAAAAGCAAATCTCCTAGAAACAATGTGTTGGTCATGGTGTCGGTTATGACAAGATCATTATCCGTGTGGGCTGTTGGTTGTGGCTCCAGCACCAATTCACGTTCTCCCAAGTTCAGGGTTTGGCGTGTCTTGATGCCTTTCGTGGGTAAGATAACCTGTGTGCCTTTGAAAGCTTCCTCGCCAGCGTTTTGCTTGTTTATTGCGAGATATCGTTTTGCGCGAGCGGCTAGTCCCCGCGCCATTTTGTAATGGGCTATGAACTCAGTTTGGTCTGTTTTGAAGGCGGCGTTTCCGAAGACATGGTCGGGGTGCATGTGGGTATTTATAACGTATCGAATAGGGCGGTCTGTTTTCTGTTTTATGGCGTTTCGCAGTGCCTTTCCCATAAGGAAGGTTCCGCCTGTATCGATGACCGCAACTGCCTCATTGCCTATGATGAATCCGGAATTGGAAATGTCGCCTTTGTTCAGCGGTGTGTAGATGGCGTGCTGTCCCGTATGAATAAAAATGCCGGGTGCAATTTCCTCGGTCTTAAATTGATTCAAATCGGGATTCGTCTTCGGCTGTCGTGCTTTTATGGACGCGTTGGAGCCAATCCAGGTGAGGGATGCCAGGGCGAGGGTGGTCGCGCGGAGAAATGATTTGCGGGATATTTTAGAAGCCATTTTGCTTGTCGAGTTGGGGGGATTCTCAGGCATTTTTCGGCTCCAGACGGGGGTTGTTAACGCCGTTATAGTGTAGCGCAACAGTGTATCGCATTAAGAAGTGCTTCTGATGGGGACGTTTGATTGCTTATTAGCACAACCAGCACGAGCTTTTTTTGCAAAAATTACTTCTGATAAACAGCTGTAATTATTTGTTATTACAGCATTAAAAGTGTCAGTTATGCTGTCCTAATTAATTAGTTCGGAGTCGTCTTCAAGGATGGTCTTGCGGTGTGCGACAAAACGTGTCTATGTGTCGGCGAGGTAGTAAGCCCCCTTGTTGGTGGGAAGTTTTCCTCGGAAAATTAGAAAGCCTTAGCAGACAGGATTAAGACATCAATGATCGGAAAATCCGGCGTGATGCCTGGTTGTGAAAGACAAGGGTTTCTACCTCAATAGACTGCGTGAAATGTTCTCTAAAATAGGAGGAAGCGCAATGCGCAAAAGTGCACTCATCGGTGCATTGCTCGCCACGGTCGTAGCTGCGCCAGCAATGGCAAACTCGGACGTCGCGAAGCTGACAGCTGATCCAAATAACTGGGCTATGCAAACTGGTGACTACTTCAACCACCGGTATTCCAAATTGGACCAGATCAACAAGGGCAATGTTGGTAGCCTCAAGGTCGCTTGGTCGTTCTCGACTGGCGTTCTTCGTGGTCACGAAGGTTCCCCACTGGTAATTGGTGACGTGATGTATCTTCACACACCATTTCCAAACCTCGTTTATGCCCTTGACCTAAACAACGAAGGAAAGATCCTTTGGAAATATTCTCCAAAGCAGGATCCTTCCGTTATTCCAGTTATGTGCTGTGACACGGTTAACCGTGGTTTGGCATATGCTGAGGGTATCATCATTCTGAACCAGGCTGACACGAACGTTGTTGCGCTCGATGCCAAGACTGGTAAGGAACTTTGGAAGGCCACCAATGGTGACCCGAAGAAGGGTGAAACACACACAGGTACCACTCTTATCGTCAAGAACAACGTTCTTGTTGGTATGTCCGGTGCTGAATTCGGTGTTCGTTGTCACGTTACTTCTTACGACCTGAAAACTGGTAAGAGACTTTGGCGTGCCTATTCAATGGGCCCTGACAGCGAAATTCTCGTTGATCCGAAAAAGACCACCAATCTTGGTAAGCCTGTTGGTAAAGACAGCTCGCTCAAGACTTGGACTGGCGATCAGTGGAAGATCGGTGGTGGTTCATCTTGGGGTTGGTTCTCTTATGATGCCGACTTGAACCTGTTCTACTACGGTACAGGCAACCCATCGACTTGGAACCCAGTACAGCGTGCTGGACCTGATGGTAAGCCAATCGATCAGTTGTACACGATGACGATCTTTGCTCGTAATCCAGACACTGGCATGGCCAAGTGGGTCTATCAGATGACTCCATTTGACGAGTGGGATTATGACGGTATCAACGAGATGATCCTTGCTGATATCGACGTCAAAGGTAAGAAACGCAAAGCACTTGTTCACTTCGATCGTAACGGCCTCGCCTATACGATGGATCGTGCAACTGGTGAATTGCTTGTTGCTGAGAAGTATGACCCAGCCGTTAACTGGACAACTGGCGTTGAGTTCGACAAGTCGAGCCCACGTTATGGACGTCCATACGTTGTTGCTAAGTATTCAACGTTCCAAAACGGTGAAGACGTGAACTCTCAGGGCATCTGCCCAGCTGCTCTTGGTTCAAAAGACCAGCAGCCTGCAGCGTTCTCGCCTAAGACTGGTATATTCTATGTACCTACCAACCACGTTTGCATGGACTACGAGCCATTTAAGGTTTCGTACACCGCTGGTCAGCCTTACGTTGGCGCCACGCTTGCCATGTTCCCGGCTCCAAACAGCCATGGTGGTACGGGTAACTTCATCGCATGGGATGCTGGTAAAGGTAAGATCGTATGGTCGAAGCCTGAGAAGTTCTCCGTGTGGTCAGGTGCTCTTGCAACAGCTGGTGACGTTGTCTTCTACGGTACGCTGGAAGGCTACCTGAAGGCTGTTGATCCTGCTAACGGTAAGGAACTCTTTAAGCATAAGACTCCTTCCGGCATCATCGGCAACGTCATGACATACTCGCACAAGGGTAAACAGTACGTCGGCATCTTCTCAGGTGTTGGTGGCTGGGCAGGTATCGGCCTTGCAGCCGGTCTTACTGATCCAAGTGCTGGTCTGGGCGCCGTTGGTAACTATGCGGGTCTCAGTGAATACACTGCTCTTGGTGGCGTGCTCACCGTGTTCTCACTTCCTTAAGTCGAGAATTCGTTGACATAGTCTAGAATATTGGCCGGTGCGGGTTTCTCTCGCGCCGGCCTCATTGTAACCAGCTTCATTAGCTACATTTCAGAGATAACCCGGTTCCTAAAGCCGGAAACTGCTAAGCGATGGGCATCGTTGTTGCGGGGGAACGATCTGCGTCATAGATGGACAATTGGTCACCTGACAAAGTTGTCACTTTGGCTCATGATAGGTGCATGTCCGGAACTAAAATAATGGACATAAACAGGACAAAATAAAAAAGATTACAGGGGAAAACGCGTGAACAAGGTTGGAATAAGACTATTTCTGGCTGCTTTTGCAGCCTGTTTGTTTTCATTCTCCGCAATAGCGGAGGAAGGTGAAGAGTTAACCGGCGTGACGGCTAAAGTGGTTACCACTGATGATGGCCGTTTAACTCAGGAAGGCTCTGTGCTCGAAGATGGCAAATGGATTTTGCCCGATGACTCACCGACTTTCAGCATTACCAAGAAACCCACCTACAAAGTCGACTGGTACACATACAACGGTTATCGCCGTTATCATGATGCTTGCCATGTTTGTCATGGTCCGGATGCTGAGGGTTCCACTTATGCTCCACGATTAGCCGACAGTTTGAAAACCATGAGCTACGATGATTTCATAGCAGTTGTCTCTGGCGGCCGTGAAGTTAAACGTCCAGGTGGTGGAATCAGTGTTATGCCGGCATTTGGTGATAACAAGAATGTCATGTGCTATGTCGACGATCTGTATGTATATCTCAAGGCACGGGCCGTTGAGGCGTTGCCTCGAGGCAAGCTAAGTGGACGCATGCGCGAGAAAAAACCCGAAGAGGCTCGCGTCTACGATAAGGAGTGTTACGGAGAATGATAGCTTTACGATTTTGTTTCATTGCTATCGGAATTACCCTGGGCTTTGGCAGTTTTTCTGCCAAAGCCGTCGATGGCAATGTCTCAGATTTGGTGAACCGCAAGGTTCTTCGGGTTTGTTCGGACCCAGCTAATATTCCGTTTTCGAACAATAAAGCAGAAGGTTTTGAAAACCAGATTGCTGATATTATTGCTGACGAACTAAAAATTCCAGTGGCTTACACTTGGTTTCCGCAGGCGACAGGGTTTGTTCGTAGGACGCTTTTTGCCAAACGTTGTGATTTGATAATCGGATTTGCTCAAGGTGATGAGTTTGTGCTCAACACAAACCACTATTACGTATCAACCTATGTTCTTGTGTACAGGAAAGATAACGCTGATTTGAAGGGCTTGGACACTCTCAGTGATGACCGGCTCAAGGGCAAGCGAATTGGTCTTATTGCTGGCACGCCTCCAGGCAATATCATTGCTCGTGAAGGATTGATGGGTGAAGCCAAACCCTACAGGCTTACGGTGGACCGTCGTTTTGAAAGCCCTAATGAACGGATGATCGAAGATATTCGATCTGGAGAGATTGACGTTGGTATAATGTGGGGACCCATTGGCGGGTATTTTGCCAAAAAAGGTGGCGATGATCTTGTGGTGGTTCCCTTGCTCAAAGAGGGCAGAAGCCCACGTATGACCTATCGGATCACCATGGGTGTGCGGCAGACGGACAAGGCCTGGAAGCGGCAGGTCAATGAAGTTATAAAGAAGCGTCAAAAAGATATTGATGCGGTTTTGCTGAAGTTTGGCGTACCTCTTGTCGATGAGAAAAACAAGTTGATTACGGAACCTCGCGGCTAATATGGTTTTTTTGCTGGTTACTGTTCATGACTTTTGTTGTTCAGGACCGTGTTCCGCTTAATAATGATTTGGAAAATGCCCCAGCTTTTCTTAGCTGGGGCTTTTTTTCTATGTCTTGCACGTCGTTTCTTTTCTTTTTTAATCCAGTGCTGGTGTCGAAGGTCGTAGTGCCCTGTTGCTGAGATATGAACATCCCAGGACCGTTTTTTAACCCATATCGGGAAACCTTTCATATCTCTTCTGCATTGTGAGTTTCTTGTGAGTGTTGTTGAGCCTACGTCATTATTTCTTTGGAACGCTATGTGGGCAGATGATCCTATGAATGGCATAGTTTGAGGATAAAAACAGGAAACGAGAATAAGGGAGTTATTTGAGAAGCATGAAAGTTGCTGCTTGGTTTGTCATGGCTTGCATTGGGCTTGGCTTTGTCGATTATTCCATCATACCGTCGCTTGCCATAGCTTCTGAGGGGGTGAGGGAACCTGAGGGCTATCGTCTCAATGATTATCGCTCGCCTGTACCACGCACGCTTAAAGGTGCGACGGTGATTGATGCTGGTGAAGCGGATGAGCTGTGGAAGGACGGTAAGGGTGATGTTCTATTTATTGATGTATACCCGGCGCCCCCAAAACCTTCCGGCCTGCCAAAGGGAACGATATGGCGTGAGCCCAAGCATACGAGCATTAAAGGTGCCTATTGGCTTGGGAACGTCGGCTTTGGTGTTTTGGCTCCTAAGTTTGATGCATATTTTAGATCAGGACTGAAACGGCTTTCGGGCGATGATAAAACAAAACCTATTGTGTTCTTTTGTCTGCGTGATTGTTGGATGAGTTGGAATGCTGCCAAGCGCGCGCTCAGTTATGGCTATGAAAACGTTTATTGGTTTCCTGATGGAACCGATGGCTGGAAAGATTTTGGGTTGCCCACTGCTGTCATCAAGCCTGAAAAGTGAGGGCCGCCATTGGGTGAGATCGGAGACAGGTTTGTTTGCCCGGCATGTTTTAACTATTGCGGGTTTTGGTACGCAGGAAATACCCAATGATCGTGACAACGAGGCCGGCTAGCATTTGCAGTGTGAAGACCATGTAATCTATGGGAAAGCCTGCATAAATCCAGGCCATGAGGATACCCAGAATACACCAGCCAATTCCCAAGATCATCAAGATGGTACCGAGTGTCTTCACATTACCCCTAAATTCCAGGCGTCATTATCGCGCTATGATTACTAGGAAGTTCCTTGGTGACCTTTGCCATTCTTGGTGACCTTTGCCATTAGTGAAGGGTCTATGGTGATTTTTTCGTCTGGGCGAGGTTTTGCGACTACCTAAATTTGTCGTTAGTTATGTGCCCTGTTATTCGAGTTTAGTTGTCCATTTGGGCGCGGATGGCTTGTGAAATGGCAAAAGCACGCTGTTCGATGAGGACAGGTATTTCGCAGGCTAGCGGAATGTTTTCCTGACGTTCCTTGAATATACGCGCATCCCAGTCATAGGCTTTTTGAGCCTCTTCTATTTTCTTTTCCAGGCCTTTCTCTCCAGCTTCCAGGCGTTCTTCCATTTTGGAAAGTGCGACACCCTTTTTTTCAAGTTCCTCGGCACGGGCTCTTTGTCTGAGGTTTATTTTTTCAATGCCTTTTATTATTTTGGAGCGCCGTGCATTGGTCTGGTCAAGAAATCCCGCAAACAATAAAGTTAGTTGCTCGTCTTTTTTATCTTTTGGTTGTGCTGCTGCAAATTTTTCAATTGCTTTTTCGGCTTCCTCGATGGGAACGCGCCTGCTCATAAGGAAAGTTACAAGTTTATAAATTTCCCCTGATTTACGCCATGGCATTTGTTCTGAGATCGCCGGTCCATCCCAAATCTGGGAGGCGGTGAGGGTCAGGACTTTGCGTTGAACGCAAGGCCAGTCGGGGTTGTCAGGATCGATGGCAAGTGCTGGCAGTGCGGTTGTCATGATCGCGATCAGTGACAGGGCATACAGGGTTGGTGAGCGCCATATTGCGCCTTTATGGAAGATATCCAGGGTCATCATTTTAAGGCTCCACCTTAATTTTCTTTGGTTGTTGGTTTCTACCAGCATGTTTCAACTTGTTATTATGTTGTGTCTTTTAGACTGAATTAAACCCGTTGGCGGTCTTGGCGGGAATATCAGTGTGTTTGATTAAAACGTTCCATTAGCGGCCTATTCCACCTCTCTTTGCAATCAGTCCCTTGGAGGGATTGTAGGCGTAGATTGCGGCGCCGAGAAAGACAATGGTGCATCCTGTTACAACAATAAGCGATGTGAGGTCGAGCCTTCCATGGAAGGCAAACCTTATCAATTCAATGGCGTGGGAAAAGGGATTGAACTTGCAGATTTCATACAAGATCGGGCTTGATTCACGAATTCGCCACAGGGGATAGAGTGCGGAAGAGGCAAAGAACATCGGGAAGATAACAAAGTTCATTACACCGGCAAAATTTTCCAGCTGTCGTATGACGGAAGACATGAACAAGGCCAGGGCGCCGAGCATTAAACCAGAGAGAATGAGAGCGGGAAGGACCGTGATATAGCCATTGATTGGGGCGGGTATTTCAAAGCCATAGAAGGCGTCTCCCATGGGTAGGCCTATGGCAAGTGCCGGGCCATCAGGCTGGATGTCCCAAAAGTAGGCGATAAACAGAAATACGTAGACCTGCAATAAGGCTACAGCAACACCGCCGATGAGCTTTGACAGCAGCAGGAACCAACGGGGGAATGGAGAGACGAGAAGCGTTCTCATGGCTCCGGTCTCTCGGTCATAGACCATCGAGAGGGACGACTGCATGGCGTTGAAAAGTAAGATCATGCCGATGAGACCAGGTGTAATATAGGTCTCGTAGAGAACGTAGGTTTCGTAAGGGGGAATGATCGAGACACCTAAGACATTGCGAAACCCTGCTGCAAATATGAATAACCAGACGAGGGGGCGCACCAGGGCTGAGAAAAAGCGCTCACGTTGGTGCAAGAAGCGCAAGACTTCCCGCCAAAGTATGCCGCTAAAGCAAGTCCAGTAGCCACCCAGGTGGCTGGTTGGTGCTTTTTTTCTGATTTCTTGTTCTATATGGTTGGCGCTTTCGCCGATGGCTTGCGTGCTCATTCCGCCTCCAACTGCGATAAACCTGTCATTGATCTGAAGGCGTCGCCTATGTCTGTTTTTCCGGTCATGGAAAACAATTCAGGAACTGTGCCTTTGAATAACACTTTGCCTTTGTGAAGGACAACGATGTTGTCGGTTGGATCAATCTCGTCGATCAAATGGGTGGCCCACAGGACCCCGAGGTTTTCTTCTTTAACTAAATTTCGAACGATGGAGATGACGCTTTCACGGGCGGCAACATCCAGACCTGCTGTGGGTTCGTCCAACAACAAGAGATTGGGCTGATGCATCATAGAACGAGCGATTTCCACACGGCGGGATTGCCCTCCTGAAAGATTACGCACCTTCTCAGAGGACCGGTTTTCCATGCCTACGCGCTTTAGGGCGGCTTCTGCGAGAACTTTAGATTTACTGTGTGGGATGCCTTGCAGTGAAGCGTGATAGGCTAGGTTCTGAGAGAGTGACAAGTCGAGATCAAGGGTGCGCGATTGGAAGACAACGCCTAGCCGGCTCAAAGCTAGGCTTGGGTTTCGGCGGACATCCATGCCGAGCAGTTTGATTTGACCTGAGATGTTGTCGTAGAGCCGGGTGATGAGTGCAAACAACGTTGATTTGCCGGCACCATTGGGGCCTAGTAGAACGGTGAAGCTGCCGCGAGGTACGCTTAAAGAAACATTGTCGAGAACCTTGGTTGGGCCGAAGGCATGAGATACGCCTTCGACATCCAAAGCGGCCAATTTGGCTTTCTGTTTTATTATGACGCTGGCGTCCATTATTTTACCAAGATCTTTCCGGTCATGCCTTTGTGGGCGAGACCTTCACATTCCCAGACATACTCACCTGGCTTAATAGGTGTGAAAAATAGTTCAGCAGCACCTTCGCGTTCGAACTCGATTTCATGAATGAGAGCCAGCTTTATTTCTACCTTGCTCACTTCAAGTTTGCGAACCCAGATGTTGGCGAAAAATTCAGGAGCTGAGAATGCGCATTCCTTGGCGCCTGTTGATTTGATCCAGAGACGGTAACCGACACCGGTTTCCAGCTCGTACTTATGGTCAGAGACACCGTAGCCGGTGTTGCCTAAAGCCAGCTCCAGATCTGGGAGTTGCTTGGTGCGTCCGACGAGGAATCCTTTCGCATAAGATGGCATGACAAAAGCCAGTGAGAGCGTAAGGGCGAGGATGAGCGTTTTGATGGGCATGGTGCCGGTGTCTCCGAAGATGAGTTTTTCATGTGGTATTTTGCGCAGGTTCATTTTTTGGTGGCAACGACACCCCAAGGGTAGCGACCTACACGGATGGACTTGATTGTCCGCAACTTTTTCACATCGATCACTGATACGTCGTTAGAGGTTCCGTTTGTTGTGAAAATATATTTTTCGTTGTCCACAAAATAGAGGTTCCAGACTCGCTGGCCTACAAGGAGGTATTTTTCAACCTTAAAAGTTTCTACGTCTATGACCGCGATGCGGTTGGAAGGCCCCAGAGCCACGTAGGCTTTTTTGCCGGCTTTGTCGATGCGTATGCCGACAGGCTGGATGGCGTCGGCGTTAATGCCCTGGATGGCAAATGTTATGGTGTGCTTTTTTTCTTTGGTTGCAGCATCGATGACGGTGATTGTGCCGCCAATTTCAGCACTGACCCAAACGTATTTTCCATCTGGCGTGTATTGGGCGACGCGAGGGCGGTTGTCGACCAGAACGTGTGCGAAACTCTCCTGGGTTTCAGTGTTGATAAAGTGGGCCATGTTTGTTGTTTCAGATGTGTTAACCAAAGTCTTTCCATCTGGGCTCATCCCCATGCCCTCGGGTTCAACACCAACGGGTATCTCTGCAAGAATTTTTCCAGAGTCGATGTTAACGACCGTGACAATGTTGTCGTCCTCGTTGGCAATGTATAAGGGGTTGCCGCTGGGATGGAGGATAAAGAGTTCGGGGTCGGGGCCTGAGGGCAGGGACTTGATATGCTCATAAGTCTTGGTGTCATAGACCTCGACGCGATTGTCGTCGCTTGTGCAAATCAGGAGCCACTTTTCGTCCTTGGCTAGTATGATTCCACGGGGGCGTTGTCCAACGTTTATTGTTTTTATGACTTTCAATGTTTCAGAATCAATCACCGAGACGGTGTTGTCTTTTTCATTGGATATGAACACCTTTACGGCAAACGCACTGTTTGAAGCAAAGGAGAGTGTGCCGAGGACAGTGGCTAGTAGAATGGCGTACCTTGAACGTCTCACTTGATTTTTCTCCAGGCCTGTTGGGGCATTTTAATGTTAGCATGTTGATGACAAGGTGAACCTCAATTCACCGTGTATTGTTTGTCGATTGGTCATGGGTTATTGCCCATAACCTTTACACTTGGTCTCAGGTTTATCGATGCCCAGGGTGTCGAGTTCGGTAAGTTGGTGAAGAAATCCCTGCTGGGGTGAAACCGTGACGTGCAGCTTAGCGGTGGTGAGGAAGATGGGCTGACGTAATTGCCCATTCCAGTCCCTGTAATTCAATTTCTGGCCTTTGAAGGCCGCTAGTGAAAATTTTGGCGAACCAATATAGGCGATCAGGTCCTTAGCATCGAGAGAAGGGGACCGGGTTGCTGCTTCGCCGATAGTACGTACAGCCATCCAGGCGTTGTAATCAAGCGGTCTCATGACTCGGTTCCATTTGCGTTTAAACCTATTTTGGAATTGGGTGGCGCCCCATAGTTCTACGCCAGGGTGCCAGGTGGTTGGATAGAGACCATGTGTTCCCGCCACGGGGCGTGCTTTCCAAGTGCGATAGGGGAAGTAGTCGCCAAATTGTCCCCATTCATCTATGACGATGAGGACGTCATGATCTTTTGCGTTTTGTGTGAATGAAGGGATCTGTTTTTGAACCTGCTCAAATCCGCCATCGGACCTTCGTGAACCCACTTCATATTTGAAGTTGTTTTCGCCGACTATTTTTAGACCGAAACGTTTTGCGGATCGCAGAAAAGCCTGCCTGTAAAGTTTATCGGCCGATTGTGGGCCGGTTACAATGTAGAGTTTTCGCCACCTTTTCCACGCAAGGTACTGGGCAAGGGCGTCGGTCAACATGGCGCGTGAGGGAAGTGTATGCTTGATATTGGACCTGCAGTCTTGCTCGCGCAGTCTCTGGTCCGGGGCACCGGCATTCAAGATCAGTACCTGCTTGTCTTTCAGTGCGTCGGAGATTTTTAACAGCGTTTCGGCGGTTACATCTACAACGAAGATGGAGTTGCCAGAGTCGTTTAAGCGTTTTGCTTCCGCTACAATTTCAGCTTGGTCTTTGGATTCAAAAACTTCTAAGGAAAAACTTTGTTTCAGGAAACGTCCGGTGGTGTTGTTGTCGTCGATCGCCAGATGAGCTCCTGAAATTCCTTCGTTTTTTGGAGGGATATCGAGAAGCGATACGGGGAAGGGACGTTTGCGAAGTTCGCGTAGATACATAATGGGCACAAGCTTTGTGCCTTCGGGAAGTGCATCTGCTTTTGGCGTTGATATGCCGCCAGCGTATGAGAGGTGCGGGCTTCCAAAAATGGTGACTGAGGCAAGAACAGCCAGGGCCAAATTCAGTAGGCCCCTTTTCAACAATTGGTCTATGGCGTTATTGATTTGAGACGCCATGCGTTTCCTCCTCATTTGTTTCACTCGTCTTGCGGCCGGTGGTATTTTACGCATCCACTGTTGTGTAATATAGTAACATTTGTGTGGCCGACAAGATTACTTGTAAACGATAACCATGGTGAATGCCTATTGGAATTTCTTGATTGGGCGATCAAGAATTACAATGGTCTTAAGGGTTGCACTCTTCCTCGGATGCGCCATGTTCTTCCTATAGGAAACGAGTTGGTTTTTTGTGGTGAAATGGTGATTTGACGATTTTTCTCGTCATAGAGCTTTGCTGATAAAATAGGGAGAGCGTTATTTAAATGCTAGTGTTCAATATGGTTGATGCAAAGCGATTTATGGTTGGGATTTGTGCTCTCGTTATGCTGAGCATGGGCGTTGGGCCAGTAACTGCAAAAGAAGTGCGAAAGGTGGCAATTTTTCCTTTTGACATGATTGTTGAGCGGCAAAATAATTTCGACCTTCTGCCACCAACTGCAAATGAAGCGGAAAAGAAAAGACTGCTGCTACTAAATAAGAAATTGGGAGAACTTCTTGAGGCAAGTGGGAGTTTTTCCCGAGTTGACCTCTCTGCGCTTTCTGAAAAAATAGAAAAAGCCTCACCAATTTTTGAATGTAAGGGATGTGACCTGGAGTTTGCCAAAGAAGCTGGTGCCGAAATCAGTGTTGTTGGCTTGGTGAGAAAATCAACGAGTGTTCTCATCAATATCAGTATTTTTTTACGAGAGGTTTCGAGCGGTAAAGTTATCAAGGCGGGTGCTGTCAGTATTCGAGAAAACGATGATGCAGGGTGGTTGCGGGGCGTTCGCTACATTGTGCGAAACAAAATTTTAGCGGGATTGTCACAATGAAGATTGACCGTCGTTCCATTCTGGCTGGGGGAGCAGCGGTCGTCGCATCACCGTGGTTATCTGGTGGCGCATTTGCCAACACGAATGCCGGAATGTTGCGTGTTTCGGTTTTGAAATTCGGGTCTTTGAATTGGCTGATGGACACGATCTTCGCTGAGGGGATCGACAAGAAGTATGGGCTCGACCTGCGTATGGTTCCCGTGGCAACAAACAGTGCCGGGCCTATTGCTTTGATTGCCGGAAACTCAGATGTGATCGTCAGTGACTGGCCTTGGGCCATGCGGCAGCGTTCGGGCGGAGAAATGTTGAAATTTTCGCCTTATTCTTCAGCGCTTGGTGCCGTGATGGTTCATCCTGATAGTGAGATAAAGACGCTTTCTGATTTGAAAGGTAAACGTCTTGGTGTTGCGGGTAGCCCTGTGGACAAGAGTTGGATTTTGTTGCGTGCTTTTTCTCGCAAGCATCTTGGCAAGGATATTTCTGAGCTGGCAATTCCCGTATTCGGTGCAGCACCTCTGGTGGCGGAAGAGGTGAAGAATGGTCGCATCGATGCGGTGTTAAACTTTTGGACATATTGCGCACGGTTGACAGGAAACGGGTTTAAAACAGTCATTTCGATGGATGAGGTGATAAAGTCACTTGGCATCGATCCGGTGCCACTGGTTGGGTTTGTCTGGAAGGAAGACAATGCCTCGAAGAGACCTAAAGCCTTCGAGGCATTTCTTAAAGCGGTACGCGATGGTAACAAGGTCTTGGCTAATTCTGATGAAGCTTGGGAACGCTTGAAAAAGAAAATGCGCGTTGAAAGTCAAGCTGAATTTGTGGCATTACGGGATTTCTATCGCTCGGGTATACCCGGGCCGTGGTCTGCTGATCAGACGGAGGCGGCGGAAAAACTGCTGAACCTTTTAAAACAGTTGGGGCAAAAGGATCTGGCTGGCCGAAATACGAAGTTTGATCGTGCTCTGTTTCATGGTGCCGTTTGAGAAGAGTTCTGGCGTTTTGTTCGTTTCGTATCACCGTGAAGTCTTACAACGAAAGCGTGCTTCATGAAGCCTAAGGATGATAACCAAGTATGACGCGACAAATAGAGGTTGGGCCAGACGAGGTTGTTCGAGATCCTGTCGACAACGTGTATTTCAATAAAACCTTGTGGTCAGTGGGTTCTTTTGCTGCCTTGTTTGTTTTTTGGCAGGTATTGGCAGTGCTGATCAATAGCCGTTATTTCCCAGGTGTTCCTGAGGTGTGGACGGCTATGGTCGATGAATTTCAGTCTGGGGAACTGACATACCACATTGGAATTACACTCATACGCGTCGCCTTTGCTTTTGTTTTTGCCATGACACTGGGCAGTGCAATCGGTATCGTGATGGGGCGGGTGAAATCGGTTAATCGTTTTTTCGATAGCTGGTTGATCTTCTTTCTGAACCTGCCGGCTCTGGTGACGATCATATTGTGTTACGTCTGGATGGGACTGACTGAAGTGGCGGCGGTCATTGCGGTTGCGGTCAACAAGATTCCAAATGTTGCGGTTACCTTGCGCGATGGTGCGCGCTCACTTAATCCCGACTACACAGAAATGGCCAAGGTCTACAAAATGGGTTGGTGGAAGACCTTGCGTCATGTGACGGTGCCACAGCTTGCGCCGTTTTTTGCGACGGCGGCGCGCACGGGATTATCTCTTGTTTGGAAAATCGTGCTGGTGGTTGAACTGATCGGGCGTTCAGATGGGGTGGGGCAAAAGCTGCATACTTCTTTCCAGCTGTTTGATGTGCCGACAATCCTGGCTTATGCCATAGCCTTTATTTTGGTGGTGCAACTTATCGAAGTGCTCATCTTACAACCTATAGAGGCGAGGGTTAATCGATGGCGCCGATGAATGTAGCTGTATCCATTCATGTTGCA
>JAJRZC010000091.1 GCA_024275435.1 Alphaproteobacteria bacterium | reverse complement strand
TTCCATTTGATTTCCGCATCAATGCCGCGCACCGCAAGGTTCATCCGGCACAGCCGCCATGTGGTGTGGTTGCTCTCCTGCCCGTAAATGGCGATGTCGCCGACGCGGCCCTCGTGGGTTTCGACAAAGCGTTCGGACTGCACAAACATGCCGCCCGAGCCGCAGCAGGGGTCATAAACGCGGCCCTTGTAGGGTTGCAGCATCTCGACCATGGTTTTGACCACGGAACGCGGGGTGTAGAACTCGCCGCCGCGCTTGCCCTCGGATCCCGCGAACTGGCCGAGGAAATATTCATAGACGCGGCCCAGAACGTCGCGGGATTTGTCGTTGTCGAGCTTGATATTGGCGATCAGGTCGATCAGCTCGCCCAGCATGATGGCGGACAGCGCGGGGCGGGCATATTCCTTGGGCAGCACGCCTTTCAGGCTCGGGTTGACCTTTTCAATCGCCAGCATAGCGTCGTCGATGATCTTGCCGATGGTGGGTTGTTTTGCGTTGGCTTGCAGGTGTGACCAGCGGGCCTCTTTGGGCACCCAGAAGATGTTGTCGGCAAGGTATTCGTCGGGGTCCTCCGCCCCTTCGGGATATTCGGCCGTCAGCTCGGCGTGCTTGGCCTCGAAACTGTCGGAGATGTGTTTGAGGAAGATCAGGCCGAGCGCGATGTGTTTGTAATCCGACGGCTCCATATTGCCGCGCAGCTTGTCGGCGGCCTTGAACAGGTCGGCCTCGAAGCCCAGCGGCGCGTTGTTCTTCGTGGCCATCAATCTTTACCTTTTATTTGCGAAGGCGGGATGTGTTCGCCTAACTTTTTTAGATTCTTCTGCCATCTAGAGTGCGGCACAAGCAAGGTCGATCATCCGGCCAAAATCAAATTTGGCGCTCCGTGCCGAAAGCGCGTTCATGATCATTCCTCCAGTTGGAAAATATTGGCCCAAATGGTTGATGGAATCAACCGTTACTTGCAAAATTGACCAAGATCGTTGATTGGCGTTAACCGTTAACGGGATCAGGCCTCTTCCGCCCTTCGTTTCAACGGCCCGTAAAGCTCAAGGGTTAGGAGTGTAAATTTGGTTTTCCAGCCTCGGACTACCCGTCGCCATCCCGTCATTGCCAAAACCCGCCAACGCCGATATAAATGGCGGCCAACCAAAAGAAAGGAGGACGTCATGTAGGGAACTAACTACATGAAAGGGCCCTGAAATGGCTCACTACAAACGCAAGAAACCTCGCACAAAACCGTGTGGGGAATATTCACCAAATGGCTTACGGCGTCGGCTTGGCATTCCCGAGGAGGATGTTCGCTGGCTGGATACGTGGCCGCGCTATCATGACAAGATTTTTCATATCCGGCTTCCCCGCCATCAGGTGAAGATATTGGAGAAGGAAATTCTGAAGGATATTGATCCGGAAGAGCGGCTTTGGCCTCGGTTTCGGCGGCCACACCACTATTATTGGTAAGAGAAATGGCGGCCATTGGCCGCCATTTTCGCGTTTTGGGAGTCAAAACCAATAAAAACAAAATATTTTTCCAGAAAAGTAAAAAATTATAAGGCGTTAAGATTCTGCGGGCTACGCGCCTGCGGACGTAAAGTAAATTAATACTTTGCACTTCTATAGGTGGAAAAAATGCTTTTATAACAATGGATTCGCCGATGAAGCAGTCCTCAAAGATGAGGTGTCGTAGATTAGTAGCGTTTTGGAGTTTCATACTAATTCATGTAAGCCATTATAATCATGCAATAATATACTAATTTGGACTGCTTGACAGAGCGTCATTGTTTCGATTCTACTGACAACAAGCCTAAGTTTTAGGCACAGATCTGGAGTAGGATAGTCTAATGTAGCAAGATTTCAAAATCGACCCGAATAATCAAAGAGCCTTTGTTTTTCAATCAATTAGGACGTTATCGCGGTGCATGTGAAAGAGGTTCCACCCGAGACAATCTGAATGGATGGCCCAGATCGGTGGTAGAAAAGAGTAGGCGGTTGAGTTTTTTAATAAATAACGGCTTTTTTTATAAAAAAACGCTCCTTTTTTATAAAAAAAGCCGTTATTTATCAAATATTTAGCCTCTTGACAGATTGCGCCAAAATTGATTCTAATTAGGGCGACCTCAATAGATAGGCGCAGAATAGGAGTAGAAAACGTGTTGTCAGAAGAAAAGCAGCTCCATGTGCATATCAAACATGCGCTCAATCTGAAGGGCAGTTCACTTGCAGACATCGCGAGGACACTCAATATCTCTCAAGGCAGTGTATCTCAAGTCAGCTTAGGGCGATCTCGCTCTAAGCGTGTAGAGGGTGCATTGGCATCCGCCTTGGAAACAACGCCTGAACAATTATTCCCTGATCGCTACAGCAAAAAGGAGGGTGAGCCATGACATATATTAGCAAAGAATAAAGGCCTTAGGAACGGCAATTCCCAAGGCCTTTGAAGTCTTATCAGATTCGCACCGATAAGACTTCATCCCCTTTTTTGAGTTTTTTG
>JAJRZC010000090.1 GCA_024275435.1 Alphaproteobacteria bacterium | reverse complement strand
TCAGCGGCATTCATAATTATGTTCCTTTAGCAACATCACTGGGGAGCCCCATAACGGTCACCCCGATTCCAGTGGAGTCAGGTTTCGAAGCTGCTTCTATAGGCGCGATTCGGGGGGTTGGCAAGGGGGGATGTTGGGGGGCATTAGTAAATTAGATTTCACTCTACATCGGTGACATTTAGCCCATGCACGGCAACAGTTTCATCGTCGTAAGAATAAAGCAGCCAAATATTTTTTGTATTAGCCAACGAATCCCCGTTAAGCACTAAAAGTAAATACTCTGCGGGGACTTCTTTTCGAGCAGGAAAACCGATATTGGGCGTCCTCGAAAGAAGCCACTCCACCCCCATGATTTGGTCATGGAAGCGGTCATGTGGGTCCGTAAATTGGTCAAGAACTTCTTGAGCACTTTTTTCATAAACTATCGTGCGGTGAGTAACCCAAAAAGTTGTCATTTATGCTGCCTGTTTCGCTTTTTCTTCAACTATGGCCCGCGCCCAATCTTTAACTTCGTCGGTGACAGTTCCGCGGTCAGACGCCAAAGTGGCATGCAGCGGAATTTCTTCTCCTTCACTTGCGGCTTCCCATATAATGTCGTGAGTCATCTCACTTATTGCGTTCGCAGTTACTCCCAACACAGCGGATAAAACAGCTTTAGCTAGCTCCATCTCATCTTCGGACAAACTACTAGTATCAGGCTCAACAAGTGAGATGTATTTCCTTGAATCATATTGGCTTTGCGGCTCCGTAACGTGAAGAAGCCCCTCTGCCTTTAACTCAGAAACCGTTGCCAAAATGTGTGAAGGGACTGGCCCCATCTTACGCTTCACATATGCTTCATTCGTAACCGATGCTCCAGCGCTACGATAGGCTGTAACATCCGTGTACCACAAAGCCTTATTAAGTCGGATTGCACCGAGCTTACTCGGGTTGTCTTGGCATTCGTGCACAATAAAGTGCACTAATGCCTTAAATTTTTCAGTAGCCATATTTGCCCTCAAATCTGGTAATCTTGTTTGCGCAACTGCCGCCAAAAGTTGCCTGTCAATAAAGTTTATTGACCTTAAGTATAAATATAACACTTGACTCGCTGTTTTACTAGAGGGAAAAGTTCATATATAGAACGTAGCGTGAACACTTTCGCATCTAGCTGAGGATTGCAACAATATTCGATACATAGACAATAGTAGTTCTATTGCAATACGTCGCGCAACCAAAAAACCCCAGCCTTTCAGCCGGGGGTTTTCAAATTCTTAACAAAGGCCAGTTCGCTTTTTGCGTTTATAAGGAAGCTGACCTTCTGTCGAACGCGATTGCTGCGCAATCACTGCCTCGACCGAAGATCAGAAGCCTTTTCTTAAGAAACGCAAAATGCTCGACCTACCAGTCTTCGCTCGTAATCGTGCGGGTTTTTACCGGCTGTTTTCTCACGCTGGTTCAGGCGGCTTCGGGCCACCATGTGGCGCGAGGATTTCGGCTTCAAGCTCTGGGTCCATGCTCATTTTTTCCATACAAGCCCCCAGCCATTCAGGGTTCCTAATGGACTCTACTGCCTTATGATAGGCAGCCTCAACCGTATCTCCGTAAGCCTCCTTGGCCTTAGCCCATGCCGCCTCCGGTATTGCCCCCCAGCGGGAAATCATCATCGAGAGGTCAATAATATCGCGGCTCATCACCGCCCTGTCGGCCCATCTGTCAGCATTGGCCAGCAGCTTTTCGGCATACATATCATCGCGCGCCAGCAGCGGAATGCCAAAGCGGGCATCGACCGCGCCGTGCAAGCCTATCCGCGCTTCCCGCACGATCTCGAATTTTATTTTGGTCTCCTGAACCTGCAAAATCGTGCGGATGCCATATTGGTCAGCGCGTATGTCCCGCAGCTCGGAAACACCCGCCCCATCACGCAGCAGCCCCTTAATCCCCACGCCCCACACCGCTTGGCGCAGCATCCGGTAGCCGCTTTGCGAGGCGCATAAAAAGTCGATATCCACGCTTTCGCGGTATTCATCAAGCTGCATCACAATCGCCGTGCCGCCGCCAAAATAGCATTCGGCCTGCGACAGCAGCCCGCTGTCAAGCGCGCGCAAAACGTGGAGGATGTCATTATGGCGTTGCAGGCGAAGCATTTAGGCCACAAGCAGGGTGCCGTGGCCGTATTTGGCCAGCAACGTGTCAAACAACTGCCGCTCAGCAGGGGTAAACGCGCCCGGATCAACAAAACGCCAGTTACGTTC
>JAJRZC010000089.1 GCA_024275435.1 Alphaproteobacteria bacterium | reverse complement strand
GGATTGAGCGGACACCCGGACTTCACAGCAGCCAAAGTCAAAGAAGCCTTGGACATATGTTCAAGGAACATGGCACCGGCGCGTCATTGATAACGGCGCGTTGCTCTAAGGTGTTTCATGCCCTACAGCGGTTAGAAAAATTTATGTGACTGCAGTTTCCTTGAACAGGTCACTTGAGATATATCGCTCGGCTGAGGATGGTGCCAGTGTCACGATCATTTTTCCGGCCATATTCTCGCGAGCGGCAATTTGCAATGCCGCGGCTAGGTTAGCTCCTGTTGAAATGCCGCCGGGAATGCCTTCGGTTTTGGCCAGCAGCCTTGCTACCGCCATGGCCTCATCATCTTCCACCGTTACGACTTCATCGATCAGATGCAGATCCAGAACGGATGGGACAAATCCCGTGCCAATGCCCTGTATCTTATGAGGACCCTTTTTACCTTCCGTCAAAAGTGGACTGCCGGCTGGCTCCACAGCAACGATGTTGAGGTCGCTCTTTCGCGGTTTAAGAGTAGATGCACAACCCGTGAGAGTCCCCCCTGTTCCAATGGCGATCACCAGCGCATCGAGCTTTCCAGCGGTATCTTGCCAGATTTCCTCAGCGGTGGTTAAGGCATGTACAGCAGGGTTTGCTGGATTATCGAACTGACCTGGGATTACTGAATTTGGTATTGACTGTTTTAGTTCTTCTGCACGGGCGACCGCTTCTGACATACCGCCGGCTGCCGATGTCAACTCAATTTCTGCACCGAGATACTTCAAGATACTGCGGCGTTCCAGCGACATGGTTTCAGGCATCACAACGATCAGACGGTACCCGCGCGCGGCGGCAACGAAAGCCAAAGCAATACCAGTATTGCCTGAAGTTGGTTCGATGAGAACAGACCTGCCGGGGGCAATGGTGCCAGACTGCTCCAGCACACGTATCATTGCTGTGGCGATACGATCCTTCACTGATGACAATGGATTGAAAAACTCGAGCTTGAGAAGAATATCCGCTTTGAATCCCAGGCTTTGTTTCAATCTCGCCAATCGGACGAGGGGTGTTCGTCCAATGGTTTCGGAAAAATCATTGTAGATGATGCCACGCGCCCAAGCCTGTGCAAATGTCGGCCCGCTTTCATTGTGTCTCGGCTCTTGGTCCATATTGGCTTCCCCGTGCAGACTAGTGAAGTAAGGTCAATTCCCACAACCATCCTTGCTTTATTTCCATGACGCCGCTTGTTTTTCGGGAAGTGAAAAAACTACTGTGTTCCCAATACGCACGTTCATCCGCATGCGTTTTTATAGCAATAAGTGCGGGTAGTGTGTTATAAAAACGATCAAATTTCTCCATTTTCAATAATATCTTATGTGAACAGTCCCTCAGTTCAATCACTAGTAGTTTTGTGCATTGGACTTCTTTATTTAATTGCAAGATTTTTACGTCCGCAGGAGAAAACCGGCTTTGGGGCAAACAATCTCCAATGGAAGTCCTGAGAATGCGAATACGTGGAAGTATGCGCCAAGCAGGTGCTTGAGAGCAGCAGGCAGCGAAATCTTTGGCGGGATTAGATGGTCAATTTAGACCACGCCTGATCGAAGGAAGTCGTGAACGTGCACGATGCCAACGGGCTTACCTTTTTCGACAACAAACAGCGCTGTGATACGAGAAGAATTCATCAGTTCCAGGGCGGCTGAAGCCAACATATTCGGTTTGGCTGTTTTGGGCTTTTTGGTCATCACGTCTTTTGTTTTGGTGGCAAGTAGTTTTTCACCCATGTGGCGCCGCAAATCTCCGTCCGTGATGATGCCAACAAGATTACCTTTAGCGTTTGTTATACCGACGCAACCGAAAGCCTTGGCGGTCATTGTTACGAGTACATCGGCCATGGGTTGCGTGTCGCGCGCCAAAGGTAGCTGATCGCTTTTATGCATCATATCATTGAGGTACTTCAGATTGGCGCCCAAAGAGCCACCTGGATGGAAGACCTTGAAGTCATGGGCGGTGAAGCCTTTTGCCTCCAATAATGCAATGGCCAGGCAATCGCCAAGGGCGAGTTGCATAGTGGTGGAGGTTGTTGGAGCGAGACCATGAGGACAGGCCTCCTTAGCGCGTGGAAGCTCAAGACAGACATCCGATTGGGCTCCCAGCGCCGATGTGCGTTTGGAAGTTATGGAGATCAGCTTGACGGAGAAGCGGCGGGCATAGGTGATAATGCTCTTGAGTTCTACGGTTTCTCCAGACCATGACAAAGCCAAGACAACATCATCACTGGCAACCATCCCCAGATCGCCATGAGAGGCCTCGGTTGGATGGACGAAGAAAGCCGGCGTGCCCGTGGACGCGAAAGTTGCTGCGATTTTCTGACCGATGTGACCGGATTTGCCGATCCCCGTTACAATTACGCGTCCCTTGGCTTTTGCCAGTATGGCGACGGCCTTCTCAAAAGGCTCTTTGAGATTATCCTTGAATTCTTTTTTTAGCGATGAGAGCCCTTCTGCTTCGAGTTCCAAGGTTCGCAAACCCGATGCCAACGCTGAGGCTGACTTACGGGTTCTGTTACTTGCCCTCGTGGTCTTGAGCTTAAGCTTCGACTTTTTTTTGGGCTTTGATTTTGCTTTCTGGCTCGCTGCCATTTGGTTCTCACGGTTCACTATTATTTACTCGGATGGCGGCGTCTGCCTGTCTGAGAGGACCCTAGCAGAGGGGGGCTGGCATTCCAATGCGTTGAAGAGGTCAATGCATAAAATGGTCTAATGCCTTGTAGCGCATAATCTTTTCAGACGATCGGCAATCGTAAAGCCAACGTTAACCCGGCGCAGATATGTTTGGGTGTCGAACTCGTATTATTGCGTTTGCTGATGGTTTTTACGTCCGTTGGGAGCGCTACATGGTGCGCGTTGAACAAAAATGGTGGTCTTGGTTTGGCTTGGTGATGCTGAGCTTGACTTTGGTGTCTTTGGACACCGGGCCTTGTTTTGCTCAAGACTCCCGTGACGGTCAATCAACGCCCCCAACGAATGTAACGCAACTTCGCAACAATTCATTTGGTCCAGAAAACGGGCTGGGAGCGGCCGCCGACACGGCGCTTACCTCAACACAGGTTGCTACAGCACCTAGCCGTTTCAGACAAACCATTTCTCCCAGTTTGCGCGGGACACGCCACATGGTACGCGATGGTGACCTGACGGTGCCCACTGGTCCTACTGCGCCGGTTGATGGGATCTTTGATCTGGAGCCAGAACCAGAGGTTTTGGATGGTGCCGATGCTTTGAGGAATGACAACCGGAGCGAAGAAGATCGTGCTGTTTTTAATTCGCCTGCAGCTGGTTATGATCCGTTACTTTTTCAAATTGAAGATATCGCCCCTGCGAATCCACAACTGAACCGAAATCCACGAAGGCTTTTTACCCGAGAGCCTTTCGACCCCGTTGGTGTTCAGGTGGGCAGCTTCGTGTTGTTTCCAGTAATCGAGACAGCTCTCAACTGGTCGTCGAATGTGTTTGCCTCACCTAACAGGCAATCTGATCACTCTTATGAACTTCGGCCATCTGCCCGACTGGTTTCCAACTGGCGCGCCCATGCTGTTGAGCTACGCGGCTCTGTTGATGTGAGCTCATTTGATACATTCAAGACGGAAGATGCACGGGGCTATCAGCTGGAAGCACGTGGGCGTCTTGATATTACGCGCAAAACAAATCTTCAGGGCGTGCTCAGCCAACAAGTATCCCAGGAAAGCCGCTTTGCAATTGATGCAAGCCTGGTTGGTGATCGCGCTGACATAACCGTGAACAATGCGGCACTAACCTTAAACCACCGCTTTAACCGGCTTTCCGTGCAACTGCGTGGGGCTGTTACCGATTTTTCTTATGGGGATGTCAACAATGGGGGGCTCGTTGCGGCGGGAGGCAATGTGATCTTCAGGGGTACAATCAATAACAATGATCGCGACTATGTGGAAACCCGCCAAGCCTTTCGCGCCAGTTGGGAATTCAAGCCGACACTGCGTGTTTTTTCAGAAACTGAATTGGTCCAACGGGACTTTGATGTCGTAGCCGCATCTGACAATATTTCGCGCGATTCCCAAGGTGGCCGCTATCGCTTAGGAATCAACTTTGGATCGTCCAGCGATATTCTCCGTGGCGAAGTCAGCCTTGGGTATGGGGACCACCGCCCCAAGGACTCACGCTTGTCGCATATTGATGGGTTTTTGGTTGATGCGAACATGGCTTGGCGCTTCAACGGACTTACATCGCTTCTTTTCACAGCCTCAACAGACGTCTCAGAGACGACAACCGTTGGTTCAGGTGGGGTATTTTCTCGCCAAGCCGGACTTGCGATCCGCCATTCGTTCCGCCCTGAGTTGATTGGTACGGCAGGGTTATCTTACACGACACGCAATTTTTCCGGTGTCGATTTTAATGAGAGCGATCTCGCATTCAACCTTGGAGGTGAGTATTTTCTAAATCGCAGCGCCATTTTGTTTGCGAACTACGGACATACCATCTCGCAATCTGATTTTGCCAATTCTGATTATGTTCTTGACGTTGTTCGCGTCGGTGTGCGCCTGCGCCGGTAAATTCCCCGGAAGACCAGAAGGTTTTTCAAGCTACCTCTTGGCTCTATTCCATCACCACAGTGAGCTCTTTGCGAAATTGCGCGCAGAGTTCGTCGTCGGCCAAAGCATAGGCGACATTGGCCATCAAGAACCCGAGCTTTGATCCGCAATCATAGATATCGCCATCAAAGCGAACAGCATGAAAATCCTGGTGGTCCTGGGACATCAGCTTGAGCATGGAATCGGTGAGCTGTATTTCATCACCTGCGCCCTTTTCCTGCTTGCCGAGAAGATCGAATATTTCAGGCTGCAGAATGTAACGGCCGGTAATATGGAGGTTGGATGGTGCTGTGCCTGGGTCCGGCTTTTCAACCATTGAAGTAATTTTGCTGACCTGCTCACTGGTGTCTTGCACGCCGACGATGCCGTACTTGTGAGTTTCGCTTTCAGGCACTGGTGCCACGGCGATATGGTTGCCGCCGTTTTGTTCAAAGGCCTTGATCATGGACGTGAGGCAAGGTGTCTTGGACAGGTGCAGCATATCGGGAAGCAACAGGGCAAAGGGCTCGTCTCCGATAATATCGCGGGCGCACCAAACGGCGTGTCCAAGACCCAAGGGCTCTTGTTGACGGGTGAAGCTCGTTGCGCCGGCTGTTGGCTGGGTTGTTCTCAGCTCAGCAAGGGCCTTTGTCTTGCCTCGCTCCAAGAGAGTTTTTTCCAGCTCAAAATTGATGTCGAAGTGGTCCTCGATGGCGCCCTTATTTCGTCCCGTCACGAAAACGAAATGCTCGATGCCTGCCGCGACGGCCTCGTCCACAACATGCTGAATGACGGGCCTGTCAACGACGGTGAGCATTTCCTTTGGAACCGATTTGGTGGCGGGCAGGAACCGCGTCCCCAATCCAGCCACGGGAAATACTGCTTTGCGAACGCGCCTTTGCGATTTCGGCATGGTAAGTGTGACTCCGTTGTCGAATTTTG
>JAJRZC010000088.1 GCA_024275435.1 Alphaproteobacteria bacterium | reverse complement strand
TTTACAACCCTAAGGCCTTCGTCACTCACGCGGCATGGCTGGATCAGGCTTGCGCCCATTGTCCAATATTCCCCACTGCTGCCTCCCGTAGGAGTCTGGGCCGTGTCTCAGTCCCAGTGTGACTGGTCATCCTCTCAGACCAGCTACGGATCGTCGCCTTGGTGAGCTTTTACCTCACCAACTAGCTAATCCGACGCGGGCCCATCTAATGGCGATAAATCTTTCCCCTCTCGGGCACATACGGTATTAGCACGGGTTTCCCCGAGTTATTCCGTACCACTAGGTAGGTTCCCACGCGTTACTCACCCGTCTGCCACTATCTCCGAAGAGATCGTTCGACTTGCATGTGTTAGGCCTGCCGCCAGCGTTCGTTCTGAGCCAGGATCAAACTCTCAAATTTAAGAGTTCTGATTCTAGACTACCTGGAGGGAATCATCTCCAGGGATTTCTGCGTAACGGGCACCTTCACATCAATACATACCCCACTCAGGTTGCCCCGAACGAAATACATAATGGTGATGGTATTATGAAACGCAGATCTCGCTAGAGTCTGGTAATAGCCTACCCACTTTCATTACAAAAACAGATAGACCCGCCAGGATCCGCCGCCTACGTTTCTCTTCCTTCATATCAACTTGTCAAAGAGCGGTAACAGAGACAACAAACCTTCACCCGACTGTAAAGTCCGGCCTTAAAAGACAGACATACCCTTACCGACGACATCGGCACTGGCTAGCGTGCTTTATCTAAGGAGTGGTGCCCATAAAGAGCGGCGAGACAACGTATTGCCCCGCAACGAAGGCTGAATTAATACTATCGCAGCCCAAGTGTCAACACCTAGATTCAATAAATTTGCCTCCGGGTGTCAATAATTCATTAGGTAATTGATTCGCAAGTAAAAATCTACCCCAAAAAGAGATATTTCATTGAGATTGTATGCCGATTCTTAGGCGCTATATTGCTGCAATTCATATGGGCTTTTTTGGGCTTTTTTGGATTGGGATATCAGTATGATGAATCTATGTATTCTGCTGTGAAATTCGGCGCCCCGCGATGCCTGATGCCTCCAGGAAATAATCAGGCAGATAAGCTGTGACTTCATCTGGCCTTGCGGGGGCCGACCTATCAGCAGGAGCGAACAGTTCACCAAGGCCACGGTCTGTGAGTTGATAATCACTTGCCTTCAGAAGGCCCGTTTCGTGTGGCGCCTTTGTTTTGCTAGTGGCACGTTAACCTCAAACGGTCTTGCAATAATACTTGGGATCATGGCTTGAAAAATCACATAGGCACTACCTAGATTTCTTCGCGAATTCTGTTTTTGTGACTTATCATCAAGCTAAGAAGAAGTTTTTTTTGAATTGCCCTCATCCAGACCTGTTTTTTGCGTTTCTTAGAGATGTACGAACTAAGAATGTTTGAGAAGCTGTTTCGACCAAAGAGAAGGCTTCCAAATCATTCTCGGTCCGAGCAGATGATCCTGGCAGCGTGCATTCAGGCTTGGCAGGCGGGGGTGATGTCGTTTCAGAGGAATAGAAATTCTGAACGGTCATCGTTTGGGAAAGGGAACTAGGAACTTTGGTGGATCGGCGCCACTATAGCCCAAGAACAATTCGCGGCACTCTTCCTCCGGATGAGCGACAACGCGGGCTGCCTCAAGTCTACCGCGGTCGTGGACGAAAATCACTTCGTGACATCATGGATCGCGATCACAATGATCATCATGGCAGCGCACCTTTTAGATGGTTGCTCAGCACTTGCCTTGCGGGCGTCGTGGGGGCTGTTTCCATACTTGTCGTCATCAACGGTTCCAGCGAAGACAAAAATAACAATGATGGATTAATACCGGCGTTACGTAGATTACAAGAAGGCGCTTTGCTTCCACCTGTTTTGCCTAAACATCCGCAAGTCAGAGCCGGCTTGAATTGGGCTGCTCCAAAAACTGACCTCCTGAAAATCAGCACTGGAACAACCTCGACGCGCTATATTATTCACGACGCCTTAAAGCAAAAACGCGATGGCCGTTTCTATATCCGCGCGAAACCTTATGTGCGTATCGTAGCCCGTCTTGCGCCCGTGCCAAAAGACTACGCCGATGTCATCCCGCCGTTTAATCCATTCAAGCTTTACGCTGACAGCAAGCCTGTTGGAGCCAAAGACCATGATGGTGATCTGGTAGATGAAAATGCAAACATGAACGTCGAAGTGGTAGAGCTCATTGGCGGCATCCTTCCCGAAGAGGATGGTCAGGAACTCAATGCAAGCGAAGTTCAGGAGATCGTTGAGAAAGCCCAAATTGAAGAAAGTTTTGCGGCCGGCATATCCAACCTTTCCAATGCCATTGGGGGTGACCCTCTCGCCTTGGAGGGACTTGAGAATGCGAACTCCGACCTACTGGAAACCAGCGCGTTGCCCCCGCCAAATACAACGCTGCTCGTGAAATCGGTTATCGAGGCAGATGTTGATGCGGATGATTTGGAAGGGGCGAAAAAAGTGATTGTCGCGGTGGGTGACAATGACACTTTAAAAGCCCTTCTGATTCGCAATGGTTCTCTTGAGTGGCAAGCGGAGGCCATGGTCGAGGCCGCCAGTAAGATCATTGCCGAGCCAAAAATCAATGTCGGTGACGAAGTCCATATTACACTGGTTCCCTCTGCACAAAGGGAAGGAAAAATGGAGCCGACGCGATTTAGTCTGTTTGGCTTTGGCCAACAACACAGGGTTACGGTTGCGCGTGATGAGGCGGGTGATTTCCAGGCTTCAGATAAACCCATCACGGCATCTGGCAGCAACAAGATTGTCCTTGATGAAAAAGAAGGCGGGGCGTCCTCAACCCTTTATGCAAGCATCTACTACGCCTGCCTTTTACAAAACGTTCCGCCCGAAACAATTTTGAAGCTTATGAAGGTTCTTGCCTACACGACAGATTTTCGTCGTCGCGTCAGTGCCGGTGATACGCTTGAAATGTTTTTTGATTTTAACGACAAGGACGTCAGCAACGGTCCTCCCGGAGAACTGATGCTTGTTCACCTTACAAGCCGTGGGGAAACAAGCCGGTTTTATCGCTACCGTACCAAAGATCAAGAAGTCGATTTTTACGACGCTAAAGGAAACAACTCCAAAAAGTTCTTAATGCGCAAACCTGTGCGTGGTTCAGGCGTACGATTGACGTCTGGATTTGGAATGCGCCATCACCCTGTGCTTAATCGCCGACGAATGCATACGGGTGTTGATTGGGCCGCGCGCCCGGGAACGCCCATTCTTGCAGCGGGGCGCGGGACTATTGTCTATGCGGGGCGCAAGGGGGCTTATGGAAACTATGTGCGCATCAAACATGCCAACGGCTACAACACGGCCTATGCACACATGAAACGGTTTGGGCGGGGCGTGAAAGTGGGCGCGAAAGTGCGTCAGGGACAGGTTATCGGGTACGTAGGCACGACGGGGCTTTCGTCAGGTCCCCATTTGCATTTCGAGGTGCTTGTCAACAAGCGCTTTGTCAACCCGATGCGTCTTAAAGAATCGCGTGAGCGCCAGTTGACTGAAAATGAGCTGATTGATTTCCGCCTTGAAAAAGCGCGAGTCGATGAATTGATCCATCGGGCACCGGTGATGACGTCCAGCAAGTGATTGTGAGACTGCATCAACTGGCACCAACTTGAAAAGAAATGAGACATCATGCCGTTGATGAGACTGGACTTGATCGAAGGGCGCGGTGACGAAGAACTCAAGCGTTTGCTGGATGCCGTCCACCGGGCCATGGTGGATACCTTCAAAGTTCCCGAACGCGACAGGTACCAGATCGTGCATGAACATCCCGCAAGCCGGATGATCATTGAAGATACCGGCCTTGACATAGCTAGGACAAAGGACGTCATCGTTTTGCAGGTGACAACACGACCAAGGCCCCAGGCTCAAAAGCAGGAATTCTACGAGCGGCTTTGCAAGGAACTCTATGAGCAATGCGGGATTAAAGCCTCCGATGTCATGGTTTCCATGGTGCAAAACACTGACGAGGACTGGTCGTTTGGCAATGGTCGTGCGCAGTTTCTGACTGGCGAACTTTGATGCGTGAATGCAGATTGGTGCCAGCCCGGCCTATTCTCATTTTGTGGATGCCGTAGCGTTTGTGAATTGAAAGACCCGGCCGGTGGGTGTTCCGGCCGGGTCTTTAGTTGCTTCGTCGATGGTCAATCTTACGCCGCCTGCGCGACTTTTTGGCCATTGATGGTGAGATTACCACCCTCGACACTGACATGAACTTCATCGCCATCCTTGATGGTTCCGGCGAGCAGTAGTTCCGCCAGCGGGTCCTGGATGTTCTTTTGAATAATGCGTTTCAAAGGCCTTGCTCCGTAAGCGGGATCATATCCGCGGTTACCGAGCCATGTGCGGGCCTGCTCATCCAGGGTCACAGTGATCTTTCGATCTTCAAGCAACTTGAGCAGCCGTTTCATCTGGATATCGACGATTGCACCCATTTCCTCGCGGGCAAGACGATGGAACAGAATGATGTCATCGAGCCGGTTTAGGAACTCAGGGCGGAACCTTTGTTTCAGCTCTTCCATGACGATCTCACGAACCGCTTCGATATCCTCGCCTTCTTTTTGCTCAACCAGTGCATGGGCGCCGACGTTTGATGTCAGGATGATCAGCGTGTTTTTGAAATCCACCGTTCGGCCCTGACCATCTGTCAACCGGCCATCATCAAGGACCTGCAACAGAATGTTGAACACGTCAGCATGGGCCTTCTCGATTTCATCGAACAGGATCACCTGATAGGGACGACGTCGTACCGCTTCGGTGAGGGCACCGCCTTCCTCATAGCCAACATAGCCCGGAGGGGCCCCGATAAGACGGGCGACGGAGTGCTTTTCCATGTATTCACTCATGTCGATGCGCAGCAGAGCGTGCTCGTCATCGAACAGGAACTCGGCGAGCGCCTTTGTTAACTCAGTCTTGCCCACACCCGTTGGGCCCAAGAACATGAATGAGCCTATGGGCCGGTTTGGATCTTGCAGACCGGCACGAGCACGCCGCACCGCCTTGGAGACGGCCGTCACGGCTTCATTTTGACCGATAACGCGGCTGGCGAGGGCCTCTTCCATGCCCAAGAGTTTTTCGCGTTCACCTTCGAGCATTTTATCGACGGGAATGCCGCTCCAACGTGACACAACGCCTGCGATGTGATCGGGCGTCACCGCCTCTTCGACCATCACGTCACCAGTTTCTTTGCCTTCGGCTTGCTCGATCTCTTTAAGTTTTGTTTCAAGCTGCGGGATGTCCTTGTATTGCAACTCACCGGCGCGGTCGTAGTCACCGCGACGCTGGGCCTGCTCAAGCTCAACACGCAAGCGGTCGAGTTCTTCCTTGATCTTCTGGGCGGAGCCGAGTTTTTGCTTTTCAGCCTCCCAGCGCTGCGTCAGGACTTGGCTTTTTTCTTCAAGATCGGCAATTTCTTTTTCAAGTTTTTTCAAACGCTCCTTTGATGCATCATCGGTTTCCTTCTTGAGGGCCTCGCGCTCGATTTTCATCTGGATCAAATCGCGATCAATGGCATCGAGTTCCTCTGGTTTTGAATCGATTTCCATCTTGAGGCGTGAGGCCGCTTCATCGACAAGGTCAATGGCCTTATCGGGCAAGAAGCGGTCTGAGATATAACGGTTTGAAAGTGTGGCCGCCGCGACGAGTGCACTATCAGTAATACGAACACCGTGATGCAGCTCATACTTTTCCTTCAAGCCGCGCAGAATTGAAATGGTGTCGGCCACTGTCGGCTCATTGATGAAGACAGGCTGGAAGCGACGTGCCAAGGCCGCATCTTTTTCGATGTGCTTTCTATATTCGTCGAGTGTGGTTGCGCCAATGCAATGCAGTTCACCGCGTGCCAATGCTGGCTTCAAGAGGTTTGAAGCGTCCATGGCACCTTCGGAGGCGCCTGCACCTACAATGGTGTGCAGTTCGTCAATGAACAGAATCACACGGCCTTCTTCGGCGGTGACTTCCTGGAGAACGGCTTTCAGGCGCTCTTCAAATTCACCACGATACTTGGCGCCGGCAATCAGCGCACCCATGTCGAGTGACAAAAGGCGCTTGTCCTTCAAGCTGTCGGGAACATCGCCTTTGATGATGCGCGTTGCCAAACCTTCAGCGATTGCCGTTTTTCCAACACCAGGCTCACCGATCAAAACGGGGTTATTTTTTGTGCGGCGGGAGAGAACCTGAATGGTGCGGCGGATTTCCTCGTCACGACCGATAACCGGATCCAGGCGGCCGCTTGCAGCGTCTTCCGTAAGATCTCTTGCATACTTCTTTAAGGCATCAAAACCCTGTTCGGCGTTGGCCGTGTCTGCGGTTCTACCTTTGCGGATTTCGTTAATCGCCTGATTTAAGCCCTGGGGCGTAACGCCTGCATCTTTCAAAGCCTTACCGGCTTTGCTGTTGGTGTCCATGGCAATGGCGAGCAGTAGCCGCTCAACGGTGACATATGTGTCTCCGGATTTCTTGGCGATCTTTTCCGCTTCTGTAAAAACACGCGCAAGCTCCGGGGCCAGATAAATCTGCCCGGCGCCTGAACCTGAAACTTTAGGTAAGGCATTGAGGGCCGCCAACGTCGCGGTTTGGGCCTGTGATGCATCTCCGCCAGAGGCTTCGATTAGCCCTGCCGCTAGACCTTCCTCGTCATCCAAGAGTACTTTCAGCAAATGTTCTGAAGAGAATTGTTGATGTTGTTCGCCCTGGGCATACCCCTGTGCGCTCTGGATAAAGCCTTTTGCCCTATCGGTATATTTTTCAAAGTCCATAGTGTACCTCCTGCAGCTAGTCTCTTCCGCCTGAACAGCACGAATGAGACGCCCAAATTACAATCTATGGGAGTTGCAAACGGACCCTTTAATTGGCATCTGTTCGCTTCCCCGGCTTTTTGGATATAGTGACTTTTGCATTGATCAAAAGGGGGGGATTGATATGAGCTTTGGTCTTTTATCGTTTGGTATTTGAGACGGTTTGTCCCACTTATCAAGCGTTGCATAGGGGACCAAGGGTGAGAGTGGAATAATGACGAACTTAAGTACAGCTTCGGCAAATGTTGAGGCTCTTTATCGCTACCCGGTCAAAGGGCTCTCTCCCCAAGCACTGGAACATGTTGACCTCTCACCTGGCAGGACGATCGCATTTGACCGCAGATGGGCCATACAGGACGGTCGCGGGAGGTTTGATCCTCGCGCTCCAAAGCACCTTCCCAAAATTAACTATCTCATGTTGATGCGCGATGAGGCTCTTGCTGCACTGGAAACTCATTTCGATGAAAAAAACAGCACGCTTACTATTTTCCTTGGTGGGCAGGAGGTTGCGCGCGGAGACCTGTTGAGGGTTGAGGGTCGCGCTAAGATCGAAGACTTTCTTGCGCACTATATGCATCGTTCCTTGCACGGTGCACCCAAGATTGTTTCCGCTGAGGGGCACAGCATTTCAGATGTGGCAGAAAAATGCGTACATATCGTCAACTGCGCCTCGATCCAGGAGCTTTCCAAGGCGGCCTCAAGGGACATCAATCCCTTACGGTTTCGACCAAACATCGTCTTAGAGGGATGGCCCGCATGGTTTGAGTTTTCACTTATTGGTCAGGAAATCGATATTGGGACGGCACGCTTCAAAGTGTTCAGTAAAACTGTGCGATGCGCGGCAACCAACGTTGACCCTGATACGGGAGCCCGCGACATGGCGCTACCAGATTTGCTTTTGTCGGCCTTGGGGCACACAAATTTCGGCATATACGCGCAAGTGATCTCAAGTGGGCGTATCAGCCGGGGTGATCATGCGGTTGCCGTTTAACCCACTATTCCTGAGGCTCATCTCCGGCGGGTTGGGGCTGTGTGGCTTCCTGCTTCACTGCAGTTGAACCCTGCTCGGGGGGATCCGAAGCCGGCTGCGTTGTGCGTGAACGACGAACGGGCCGACGCAAGAACTGGGGCTGCTCGTCACTGTCGCCGAATCTGTTGCGTGCACGGCGTGGTTCTCTTTGGCGTACAGGTCTTTCGGCTTTGGTCTGAGGCTCTCCGCCTTCAGCTGCAGCTACTTTTTGTCCGTTGGGGCGGCTCGATGAAGAGCGTTGGCCCCCAGTGTTACGGCCACGTGTAGATCTTTGACCATCTTGGCGAGAGGAGCGGGGATTGCGTCCGGAACTTTGCTCACGCGGCGAATCATCTTGGATGACGGGCTGGGGTGCGTCTGGGTGAACCGGAATGAAACCCGAAGCCTGGACTGCTTGCTCATCTCCTGCTCGTTCGGCACCAGCTGGCGAACCATTGGACTGATTGCGGTGGCGCCCACCGCCATTGGCTGATCCGTTGACACCATCGTTGCCGTGTTGTTGCGTCTGCTGCTCACGATAGGTCAGGATGATGCGATTGTAATGCTCTGCGTGCTGGAGATAATTCTCTGCGAGAACTGGGTCTCCTCCGGAGAGTGCGTCACGAGACAGTGACATATATTTTTCTGCAATATGAGCCGGCGTGCCGCGAATCTTCATCTCGGGTCCGTTGCTCTCAAAGCTGCGTGTAAGCGGATTTTGTCCTTTACGACCGGCATTATTGTTGTTGCTGCCTCCGCGGCCGCGACCACGTCGATTTTGCTGTCCCTGCCTCATGGGCTCCCGTTCTCGATTAATGTTTTGACTAAATGGTTGCAATCCTGATTTCGACCTAACAACTCCGATCTGAATCCTGATTACTGGTTAAATTTAAAAGTGAAAAAACGCACGCCGATTGAAACTTTTCGGTGCTTTGCGATTTCCTTCCCTTTGGCGAACGACCGTGATTATTATTTTATTTTCGCCGTGACTTAATTCCTCGAAATCATCATTCCAACTATCGGTCACGATTGCGACGCTTTGAGAAAAAACGCCAATTGGCCTGTTGATATCTTGAAATAAAACCTCACCGGGAGCGTCCCACGACATGCCAGAAACAGCGCGTGGTTCTCGCTCCAATTTCTTGCGCTAAAACCGTTTTCCGTCGGCCCGCCTTTAAAACCTCATGAAGATGCTCTCGTAGAACTTGAGTTTATGGACGTGTGCTGAACAACGGACTCTCATCCGACAAACTGCACGAAACCATTATTTCAAACCTGATGCCCTACTGTAAGCGTCTTGCCGCGATATCGCGATCTATGCGCTGCTAGCTGTCCCAAATTAACTAGCTATTTTGAGTGGAAGCACGTCTTCTAAGAACCCAAAGGGTTTAGATAGCGATGCCTGGGGTTTTCATCCGCCAAACCACACCAGCTGGTGTGGTCACTCCTTGCTATAAAAAGAGAGTATCTGGTTTCCCCGATATTTCAAAGCACTTTTGATGGCATCATGGACAATGTGTCTTGACTGCCACACAACGGGTGTGGCCCGAAAGATCCTTCCATGTCTTATGATTGGATATTGGTAGCTGTTTTAAGATGTTCAAGACATCTTCGGACTGACCAGCGCCAACTTCGAATACGGCCCAACCTTGAGGCACAACTTTTTCGAGGCCAGCGGCGATCCGGCGATAGAAATCCAGCCCATCGCCGCCACCGTCGAGAGCGCAGTGTGGGTCAAAATTCTTAACTTCCGGTTCAAGTGCGCTGATTTGATGGGAGGGAATATACGGTGGGTTGGAAACTAAAAGATCGAATGGTCCGTTGATACCTTCCAAGCATGAATGATTTGCCAGTTGAAGACGGGACAAAACGCCATGATCGGAAGCATTGATCCTGGCGGCTTCGAGGGCTGTATCTGAGATATCAGTGGCCAGCGCATGAGCTGATGGAAACTCAGCAAGAAGAGTAATGGCGAGGCATCCTGTACCCGTGCCAATATCTACAAACTGAAACGGTTTACGATGCCAGCCTTTCTCACCTTGTAGATTGGCAAGTTCAAGAATGGCGCCAATGAGTGTTTCCGAGTCGGGTCTGGGGTCGAGTGTCGCTTTGTTTAATTTGAAGGTGCGACCATAAAATTCGCGACTGCCAATGATACGCGATAGGGGCTCATGCTGACAGGCTCGCGCTAGGATTTCATTGAGTTTTCTGGATGCTTGAGCATCAATGCGCTTGTTTGCACAAAGGATAAGTTCTTCCTGTGATAGTCCCGTCGCTGCACAAAGGAGATGACGAGCCAAGAGATGGGAACTCTCAATTCTTGCTTGATT
>JAJRZC010000087.1 GCA_024275435.1 Alphaproteobacteria bacterium | reverse complement strand
CTCCAGGGCCCCACTCAACCACATTCAGATAAATCTCCAGGATTCTCCTCTTCGACCAGAAAAGTTCCATTGTGAACGTTAGCGGCACTTCAAGCACCTTCCGCAGATAGCTTTTCGAAGGCCATAAGAAGAGGTTTTTGGCCAGTTGCATGGAGATTGTGCTGGCCCCACGCGGCACCCCCCCACGTGAGCGCCGGATGGCAGCCATGATCTCTTTTGGATCGATGCCCCAATGACGACAAAAACGACCATCCTCCGAGGCAATCACCGCTTTAACCAGGTTGGGAGAAATCCGATCCATACTGACCCAGCGATAGTCAATTTTAGCGCCGTTCAACCAACGAAGGACCATCAAAGTTGACCCGGGCGGATTAAAAAGCCCGTAAGCTGCGATCAACAAAACCATGGCAAGAAGCCAGACACCCATACCTATAGCCACAAAGCGAAACATGGTAACGGCATGAGCGCGCACCGTTCGAACGAGACCGAAAAAGGTTTGTGTTTGCGGCTTTCGCCACCAAGGGGCAAACCGCTCTAAGTAATGAAAAAGTTGACCAATACGCGTAGGTGCTTCAGGTCCGCAAAGTCCAAGACCCGGCAGCTCAGCATGATTTAGACGAACCATCTCAGGAGGCGAGACTTTCCCCTGTGGACGAAGTGTCAATCCATGGCCACCTTGGTATTTCCCGTCATGCATATGGTTCTACTTTTTTGGATCAGCCAGAATTCTAACAGCAATGATGTTGTTTTAAGTCTCAAGTGACAGCGCCGCGCCCAAAATTCCGTTTTGGCTGTAAGTAAATTTGAAGCCGCCGCTTTCAAACCAACGCATTCCGGATCATGATGCGCCGCCCCGCCAGGGCAGGATCGAACGACGACAAGGGTATGCCATCATGTCATTTGAGCAAAGGCTCAACGAAACCGTGGAACTTATTGAGAGCAGGCTGGAATGTCTTTGTGCTGACCTTAAAGCGCAGGGCACCCCGGATCGTCTGGGTAGAGCCATTCACCATGCTTTGTTGGCTGGGGGAAAACGGTTTCGTCCCTTTCTTGTATTGGAAAGCGCGGCACTTTTCGACCTACCCGCTTCTCTAGCTCTCGAGACAGCAACTGCAATCGAATGCATTCATTGCTATTCTCTCGCCCATGACGACCTGCCAACAATGGATAACGACGAACTGCGACGCGGTGAGCCCACCGTCTGGGCAGCATATGACGAATGGACAGCAATATTGGCCGGTGACGCACTTCAAGCCCTCGCCTTCGAACTCTTAGGTGACAGTCGCTGCCATAAGGATCCGCAGATCCGAAGCCGACTTGTTGTAAACCTAGCACGAGCCTCCGGTGGATCCGGCATGGTTGGCGGGCAAGCCTTGGACCTTGAAGCCGACAAACGAACAAAGACCGCGCAACCAACGTTGGCACAAATCCAATCCCTTCAGGCGATGAAAACTGGTGCCCTAATCAGGTTCTCCTGCATGGCAGGCTCAATATTGGCTGGAAAAGATGAAAGCGAGGAAAGCACAAAAGCGTTAACAGCCTTCGGCAATAGCCTGGGTTACGCCTTCCAGATTGCAGATGATCTTTTAGACGCCGAGGGGGATGCCCAGACCATGGGCAAAGCGGTTGCCAAGGACGCACAAGCGGGAAAAGCGACACTCGTTTCAAAGCTTGGAATTGATGAGGCGAAATTACGGCTATCTGCAGTTCATGCTCAGGCACTTGCTGCGCTGGAGTATTTTGGTTCCAAAGCCAACACCCTCCGTCAAGCCACCAATTTCGTCGTAAACCGTAAGCAATAAGTGGCGCTGCCTCAAACCAGTTTTGAATTCGTCTGAAGTCTTTATTCTTGAAACGTCACAAGCCCGCACTCAATATCCGATAGACCTTAAAGTCATAGCGCGCCAATTGAAAAAGAAGAATTCTCTTAAAACTGAAAAGAGCATAAGGAGGATGGAATTAACTCTAATTCTGGGATTGCTTCAGAATGAGAAATAGGAGTGGTTTCTCAATAGTGGATCTGTAACTAAAAAATCCAATACAAAAACACCCAAGAGTTTAGTCATCTATTTATTCAAATGACGAAAAAGTCTATCGGAAAGAAAGAGAACCCTTGGACAAAGCCATTGTTCGAACACTGGAAAAACGCAAGAGCCTGCCCAGGCATTCAATGCTTTCTTACGAGTCCATTCGGTTTTTCGTAACGTCACAGTACCAGTGAAAATATTTTACATCCTTAGTCTTAATTCGCTGGCATTTTTGTGAGAGTAATTTCATATCAAAAATCTTTGCTTCAGCTCTCAAAATTGGCTCAAGAAGGTTATTACTGCTCAAATTAACAATAAGATCCAAGTGCCCGCTATCTTCTTGACACACTGAAATATGCATGTTGGCTTAAGGCCATAGCGAATACACGCAAAGGAATTGCAAATTTCCCGGTTAGGTCTGAAACTAAGACCGCACTATAAGTGAGATTAATTGAGAGCTATGGCGAGTATCGTGCTGAAATATTCATTCAGTAAAACGTTTCGTTTTTTAGGAGTTGACGATGTTTGACCGGAAGAAAGCCGTTACTATTGAACCGGCTCAATCCCCGAAAGGTGGCAACGCAAATAATAAAGATCAGGATTCTTCGTCATACACGCTCTTGCAGGTCACTGAATCAACAGATGTAATCGTAGGAAAGAAAGCCACTATGCCAGATGATACCATCGGTGAAGGTGTTGTCCTCATTGGAAAGGGAACCCGGCTGGTTGGAGAGATTAACAATTGCACCACCGTCCAGATCCAGGGGCAATTTGAAGGCAACATCGTTGCTGATGAGATCGTAATTTCCGAAGGGGGCAGCCTCAATGGCTATGCCAAAACAGATCGAGCCCTGGTTCATGGAAATTTGGAAGGTAACGTCGTGGTGGCCAATCTCCTGGATATCAGCTCAACAGGTCGTGTATCCGGTGAACTGACCTATGGACAGTTGGCTGTTGCAGCAGGTGGTCATGTTGGTGGCACCGTGCAAAGAGTTGGATCAGATATTGAAAGCTCTGCGCCTCCCGTGAGCAGCCTCATGAAAAGCTAAACTGGCAATAAGTCCTAAGAACCCTTCGAGCCCTCGTTTCTAGAAGCCTGACAACCAACAAGCGTCACGGCACACAACCAGAACGCCCTTTTGTTACGCTCTAAGGTGTGGCATTTGCGCGCCACAGCACAATTTTGCTGCGGTCAGAAAGCTCCAAGCAAGATATGCTCACAAAGACCGAGCGCGGGTAATTCTCAGGCTGAGAAATCCCCAGAAAGTCGCATTTTCTGTGCACCCAGTACCGATGCCACATGCTGGTCAATTTGACAGCAATCCTAGTAAATCCAGCACCTTATGCTTATTATGACGCAAACGAATTAATCACCATTTCGATCCAAGTCTTTAAGAATCGTTTACCGTTCCAGCTCAGCATGCGTGAAAGTGCTCAAATCATTTAGATGACGACTGGGAAAGATTCGATGCCTGACGAAAATCGCCTTTCCAACGGCAAAAGCTGGGCTGAGGCATCAAAGTTGCGGACGAAAAGTAGTGCCCTGCCAAGGGCTCTGTCTGCTTTTGATGGAATGATTAACAACCAGTCGCCCTGTTTCAAAAAACAGTGCGACTGTCTTTCCGCCTTCAGTCATCGCAATCCTTTGGTTCGGTATAGATAAGCGTCAATGCAAAAGAATGAACTGAAACAAACGGATGAATCCTTGATAATGCCGGTGATGCGGTACCCAGACATCGCCGCTGCAATTGACTGGCTTTGTGCGACTTTCGGGTTCGAAAAGCATCTGGTCGTAACCGACGAAGACGGCGAAATTTTCTACGCGCAACTCTCCTATGGTACCGGCATGATCATGATAGGGTCGGGCCAAAATTTCGAACTCGATCCGGTCCTTCGTCAACCTCAGGACATCGGCGGAGACGAAACCCAATGCTGTTATCTTGTCATTGATGACGTTGATGCCCATTACGCCAGAACGAAAGCCGCTGGCGCAGAGATTGTTTTGGACATCAAGGGCGGCGGTTCCGGTGGTCAGGGCTACTCCTGTCGTGATCCTTATGGTCACATATGGAATTTCGGAGCCTACAATCCTTGGAAAGGCTCTTCGCAAAAAAGTCCCCCCGAGGCACAGAAGCAGATTTGGACAAGGACACCACCTTGGACGAACGCGCTAGCCTTCGTCAGTGGCATGGTTCTATTTGCTGGTCTGGGGACATTTGCTTTATGGGCATCTGGATTGGATGCAAATAGTCTTGATGGTCTTTTTTTACATCAAACCAAGCTGGCTGTTGTAACCCCTGGGCTGAAAAGCAGTGATTTACCCGAGAGTGTGCGACCAAAGGCAGCCATCCTCAATGCAAAAGAAACACGAGAATTGCGAGAAGCCCTTAAGCGCGAAAAGCAAATCAGATTAGAAGCCGAACAGCAACGAAACGACTTACGCGAAGCCCTGGAGCAAGCCCAAAAAGAGAATAACAACGCCGAGCTTACTGTTAGAAAATTTGCGCAGGATCTCGAACAAGAACGAAAAGACATGCAGGAGCTCTCACGCACAGTTTCAGCTTTACGTGAAGAGCTTCAGGCAGAGCGTCAAAGCAGGCAAAGCATAATAGACGTTGAGACGAGATTACAAAATGAACTTGAAGCCGCCCGCGCAGCCCGGGCCGCAGCGTTTGCCGAAAGGGCTGCCGCACTAAAGGCAGCAGAGGAAGCCCAGCAATCCTCTCTCAAGAAAACAATGACCCTGGAAACTCAATTGCGCGACGCAGAGTTCAAACTCCAGCAGGCCCAGGAGCAAATAGAAAAGCTCAAGAAAAGAAAACGCAAGGTCGTAAAGTCAAAAAGAAAGCGTAAAAAGATTGCTAAGAAGCCAAAGAAGAAAAAAGCTCCAAAACCCTCACCACCACCATCTATGTTCGGTCTGTAACGAACCCAATTGGCAGTTCGCTGTTACAGTATCCTGGGGCAGCAAATTCCAGGCTGCTGCAATCTCAACAAATCACAAAAGCTTATCTAGCTTTCTATGACGCCACCTAGCATTGATTTCTCGTCTTGGGACATGACCTGTCCAGCATTGTTTAAGGTTTCTTGGTCGTTATTCACTCAGCCATCTCAGCTTCAATGAGCACTCAAGCGTTGCAGTCTTGCCGTTCCATTTGAAGGTCAACCTTCGCCTTCACCATAGTCTCCACGCACAAGCGCTCTTACAATTATGACGCAAGGCCAAAGGCCAAGCGCCATGAACGCACCTAAAAGTAGATCACTGGATATAAAGCCCCGCAACGCCATATAGCTCACAGAACCAACAAACAAAGCAAAATACCAAGACACCGCGATCCCATGTGCGATTTTGATAATCCAAACAGGCAATTCATCGACTCTGAAAAAAACGAGGAGGGTAAACGGCATCAGCACCAGTATGATAATGCCCCAGATGCCAATGTGGGGATCCAACAAGTCTGTCAAAATTGCCGTCATTCCCAGGGCCCCAACGCCGATCGTGCCCTTTAACGCAATGTTCGACCAGTTCATGGAAATCTTCCCCTAACCTTCTCGCCATGACCAACTCCCAACCTCTGGTCGCTATCAAAGCCCCTAAATCGACCTTTTAGCCATACCGCTGCTGAAGCTGCACAGATCCAGGCGCAACAAGCCCAATGCCTAACAACATTCCCAACACTTGAAAGTTTTTTTGGAGAAAAGAGACACAGAGTCCAGGATCGGCAAAGATCAGGGTTACATCTTCACCAGCGAATGTCCTCAAGCTGGTACAACTGAGCAGATCAGTGATAAGAACAGCATTGGAGCACATGCAGAGTGTGGGCTACAACTGTCAACAGGATACAATCGAGCCGAAATGACCAAACCGGCATCACTGATACGAGACCCTGATGAAGGGGCCACAGCGTGGAACAACGCACGTCGCATCGTCGTGAAAATCGGCTCTGCTCTGCTCACGGATGCACAAACCGGCGCCTTAAAGACTCAATGGTTGGCTTCGCTTCTCGATGACATCTCCCGACTGAAAAAAACGGGACGCGAAGTCGTGCTCGTCTCATCTGGCGCCGTAGCCATAGGTCGTTTTGCTCTGGGCATCAAAGGCAATAAGTTTAAACTTGAGCAGGCTCAAGCCTCAGCCGCAGTTGGTCAAATAGGTCTCGCACACGCCTACCAACAACTCGCACAAGAGCGTGGGCTCGTAGCCGCACAGATCTTATTGACACTGGCCAATACCGAGGAACGCCGCCACTACCTCAATGCCCGCCAAACCCTGGAGACGTTGTTGCGCCTCAACGCGCTTCCCGTCGTCAATGAAAATGATACCGTCGCCACGAACGAAATCCGCTATGGGGACAATGATCGTTTGTCGGCGCGTGTCGCCTCAATGGTCTCAGCCGATTGCCTTGTGTTGCTTTCTGATGTCGACGGCCTCTACACGGCACCACCAAGCGAAAATCCAAACGCAACCCGCCTCGCTATTGTTTCCGAAATCACCCCTGAAATAGAAGCCATGGCTGGAGATGCTGGCAGTGCGCTTTCAAAAGGTGGCATGAAAACCAAGGTTGAGGCAGCAAAAATTGCCCGTGGTTCCGGCTGCCATATGGTTATTGCTTCCGGAAAAATAGAAAATCCTCTGGCGGCAATTGCAGACGGTGCAGCCTGTACCTGGTTCATCGCGCCATCAGATCCCATTACCGCAAAGAAAAGCTGGCTATCGGGTCAACTGGAACCGAAAGGAGAGTTAGTCGTCGATGACGGCGCTCGCCGTGCTCTTGAAAATGGTAAAAGCCTGCTACCCGCCGGAGTAACTGAGGTTTCAGGTACCTTTGATCGTGGAGATGCTGTGATCATTCGAGCAAACGACGGGCACGAACTTGGGCGTGGTCTGAGCGCTTATGCTATCGAGGACGCTAAGCAAATCATCGGCAAGAAGAGTAGCGAAATCACCCAGATCTTGGGCTATGAAGGTCGCGACGAACTCATTCACCGTAACGATATGGCCTTACACCGAACATAAGTCGCTCCAGCACGCCAAAGTCTTCTCAAACGACGTGCAGCTGAACTATGCGCCTGTTACAAACATATGTTAAAGCACTATGCTTTGATCGTTTAGGGGTAAATCGAAATCTCCCTGTTGTTACCCCCTAGACAACAATCACAAAGCCAAACTTTAGAAACGAGACACAGATAAGATGACAACGGCCGCTCACCACTTGGCAACAAACGAACAGAACCACGATGTGGTCAATCTCATGCGTGAGATTGGTCAATCCGCTCGCCAAGCCGCGCGCATCATGGCAACTGTATCGCGCGCAGAAAAAGACCTAGCCTTGGAAAAGGCAGCCACGGCACTTCTTGCCCACTCAGATGAAATCATTTCGGCAAATGCCAAAGATCTTGAAACCGCGAAGCAGGCTGGTCGTCCGGCGTCTTTCATTGATCGGCTGAAACTAGACCACAAACGCATTCAAGCCATGGCCGATGGCCTTCGCGCAATAGCCGAACTAGACGATCCCGTAGGTACCGTGATCGCGCAATGGAAGCGCCCCAACGGTATGGAAATCTCTCGCGTAAGAACGCCGCTGGGTGTTATCGGAATCATATACGAAAGCCGCCCCAATGTTACCGCCGATGCAGGAGCATTATGCCTGAAATCGGGCAACGCCGCGATCCTGCGAGGAGGCTCCGATAGTTTTCACTCCAGCCAAGCGATTCTTGATTGCTTGCAACAAGGGCTGCTTGAGGCCGATCTGCCGAAAACCGCAATCACTCTCGTGCCAACCACCGACCGCGCCGCCGTCGGCGAAATGCTGAAAGGATTGGATGGCACCATTGACGTCCTCGTGCCGCGCGGTGGCAAAAGCCTTGTGGAACGTGTTCAAAAAGAAGCGCGCGTTCCTGTATTCTCGCACCTTGAAGGCGTTTGCCACACCTACGTGGATCGCGGCGCTGATATCGACATCGCCAAGGATCTCGTCATCAATGCCAAGCTACGTCGCACAGGGATCTGTGGGGCGACAGAAACTGTTTTGGTCGACAAAGGTGCACACGAAGATAACCTGAAACCCGTGATCAAGGCCCTGCTGGATGCCGGCTGTGAGGTGCGCGGAGACGAGGCTGCCTTGAAAATCGATCCGCGCGTCAAACCTGCCAGCGAAAGCGACTGGGGCAAAGAATACCTCGATTCAATTGTCTCGGTTAAGGCCGTCGATGGCATTGACGAAGCCATTGAACATATAGCCCACTATGGCTCCGGCCACACGGATTGTATTGTCACGGAATGCTATGGCACCGCCGATCGATTTCTCAATCGTGTTGATTCCGCAGTAGTCATGCACAATGTCTCGACGCAATTCTCAGATGGCGGCGAGTTTGGCATGGGAGCGGAAATTGGCATAGCCACCGGCAAGATGCATGCACGAGGCCCCGTCGGCGTCGAGCAACTGACGAGCTTCAAGTACGTCGTGCGCGGAACCGGTCAGGTCCGGCCTGACTAGTTCATGGTCTCAAATTTCATTGATATAATATGATCCGAAGATCCACGCCCACGCGTTCATCGATTTTTCAAGTGACAACACCGTTGGCTCTGCCGGATCAGCGTATCGGTGTCATGGGTGGCTCATTTAACCCCCCCCACGATGGTCATCTCATCGTTGCGAAAACAGCACTAAGGCGCCTGCAGCTCGATCGAATCTGGTGGCTTGTGACACCGGGAAACCCCTTAAAAGATCACGACGATCTCGCTCCTCTTGATGAACGCATCAAAGCGGTTCGAAATTTCACCTCAGACCCACGCATGATTGTCACCGCATTTGAAAAGCAACTCGATGCACCCTTTACGGCAACCACGCTGGCCTTCTTGAAAAATCGCCACCCGCGAACACGGTTCGTCTGGATTATGGGTGCCGATAATCTTGCCACGTTTCATAAATGGCAGCAGTGGCGCAATATCTTCAAGGACCTTCCAATCGCCGTGGTCGATCGCCCCAACTGGCATTTCAAAGCCTTATCATCCCCTGCCGCGCGCGCCATGGCTGGTTATCGAATCCCACAGTCCCACGCTTACACCCTTCCTACAATGACGGCACCAGCCTGGACATTCCTGACAACCCGGCTCTCACACCTTTCTT
>JAJRZC010000086.1 GCA_024275435.1 Alphaproteobacteria bacterium | reverse complement strand
CGGTACGTCTTTGGAGTTTTCAGATGAGCTACCGCTTCTGGGGGTGAACGCCACGCCGGATGGTATCAATAAATTTTCCGTTTCATCGGCTGCTGCACTATTGAATCATGAAGGCGCTGGGCATCAAACGAAGATCAATAAGAATGTTTCGAGTGATACGGCCTCATTTCTTTTTCAGACGGGGTTTTCTGGTCGAGCGGAAATGGGCACGACGGGAGATGATGACTTTCACTTCAAGGTTTCACCAGATGGTTCTACGTTCCATGAGAGTTTTGTTTTAGACCGAAACAGTGGTGATGCAGCTTTCAAGAATAACACCTCACATGAGGGTTATTTTGATATCTCAGAGATAACTGTTCCGGGAAACCCTGCTTTAGATACGGCGCGCCTTTATGCAAAGGATGAGGGCGGCACCACTAAGCTTGCCATGCGTGACAGCGCGGGCGTTGAGACAGTGTTTGGTGCGGGCGGAGGCGCGGGAGGAGCTAGTGTAGAAACGCTCATTGTTGTTGATGAAAAAGCCAATGGCACGAATGCGGGCGGCTTTACATCGGGAGCTTGGCGCACGCGCGACTTAAATACTGTCAAGAAGAACAACATCTCAAGTGCGTCTTTAAGCTCCAATCAAATTACACTGCCGGCGGGTGACTATGAGGTTTGGGCGTATGCTCCTGCTTACAGCGTCAATGAGCACAAACTGCGTTTGCGAGATGTTACCAACAGTGTGACTTTGGCCGTGTCTTCTTCTGCGTATGCATTAAGCGGCACCTCGGATTTTACAACGCCAGCTATTTTAAGCGCTGCTTTCACACTGGCAGGCACTGCAACACTTGAACTCCAGCATAGTTGTAGCACGAGCAGAGCAACATATGGGTTTGGATATAAAACGAGCGCGGCGCAAACTGACGAGCCGGAAGTTTTCTCGCAGATAAAAATACAGAAAGTTTGATCATGACAGATATAGCGATTGGACTTGATGCGCTTGTTCCTGGCGCGAAATACAGGGGCAGCCTAACAGAAAACACGCGGGCGTCATTCGATGCGCTTGTTTGGGAGGATCAGCGGGCAAAGCCCGCGTGGGATGCGGTTGTCGTCGAGGCGACAAAGGCTTTAATGCCCACAGCTGATGATGTGCGCGCAGAGGCGCAGCGGCGCATGATGGTGCTGGTTGGTGCGCGTGATGCAGATCATCTTGAGATCATTATCACCAACGGCCTGCGGGAGGCTTCGCGTCTATTGCGGAAGGAAGTGGACGGGGTGACGCTTAGTGCAGACGAGCAGTCGCGCAAGGTTGTGCTCCAGCAGATTGATGCGGCCCTTGAGGCAATCCGGGCGGCGAGCAATACACTTGAGGTGATGAGTCCTATTCCTGATGACTATGCAGATGATGTGAGGTGGCTGTGAGCAGCAGCAAGCTACAAAAAAACGCCGATCCTGGTAAAGGAGCGGCGTTTTTGTTTGTGAGATTTGAGACTGACTAATCGCAGTGATTAAGCTGCTTTTGTTTCGTCTGAGGTCTCTGTATTGCTTTCTTCCAGGGCGCGCCGGCTACGGGCACTTTTTGAAAGGACTTCGACGATGCGTTGAATTGCGCCGCGCTCATCCAGTTTATCGACTGCAGCGACTTCGCGGGCCATACGATCGAGAGCATCTTCGTAGAGTTGACGTTCCGAATAGGACTGTTCGGGTTGTGCTTCCGAGCGATAGAGGTCGCGAACTACTTCGGCGATCTGAACCAGATCACCTGAGTTGATTTTGGCCACATATTCCTGGGCACGCCGGCTCCACATTGTCCGCTTTACGCGTGCGCGGCCTTTAAGCACTGACATGGACTTGGTGATGATTGCGTCATCGGACAGTTTGCGCATGCCAACGCTCTCAAGCTTGCCTGTGGGAACACGCAGCGTCAGTTTTTCTTTTTCAAAGTGGATTACGAACAATTCCAAAGCCATTCCGGCAATTTCCTGCTCTTCGATTCCAATGATCTTACCAACACCATGTGCGGGGTAAACGATCTGTTCGTTTGTCTTGAAGCCATGGCGTTGGCTGACGGATTTTTTCTCGGCAGCTTTTTTAGCGATGTCTTTTGGTGTTTCAGGTGCTCCTGAAGCCGGGGTGCTGATCTTCTTTCCGCTTGAGGGGGAAGAAACTGAGGCGGCAAGAGCCCGCACCGAGGTTTGCTTCGGTTTAGCTGCAGCGGCCAGTGCGGTGGCACGCGTGTTGCCTGAAACGTTCAGTTTCTGCCCAGACAGAATGGTGGATTGGAATTTCTTTGCAGCGGCTGTGAGAACAGCTTTCCGCGAGGCGGCTGTTTGCTTGGAAGCTCTTTTGGTTGTTTTCTTGACGGCTTTTTTAGCTGGCGCCTTTGCCGCTGTCTTCGTTGCAGTTGATGCGGTTTTTTTCACCGTTTTCTTCACTGCTTTCTTGGTTGTAGTTGACGCGGTTTTTTTCGCCGCTGCCTTCGTTTTTGGCGCAGTGGTCGTTTTGGTTGTCTTAGTCGTGGCTTTTACGGCTGCGGCTTTTTTAACAACAGTTTTTTTGACCGCAGCTTTTGCCGTTGTTTTCTTGCTAGCTACGGCTTTTTTGGCGGTTGCTTTTGTTTTGGCCGCGGTGGTTTTTTTGGTCGCAGGTTTGGCAGAAGCCGTTTTGCGTGTGGAAGCTGCAACAGATTTCTTTGTTTTTGAAGCTGAGGTTGTTTTCGTTTTCAATTTGGTTACTGTCTTTCGTGAGGCGGATGTTTTGGAAGCAGCACTTTTTGCAGCCGGTCTTGCCTTTGAGGGTGCCTTGGCTTTAACTGCTTTGGTTGATTTGGCCGGAGCTTTACTTTTTACAGCCATGTGCGTCGTCTCACCTTTTGTCTGTCATTAGAACCATTGATGCAGTATGGTTCATACTCAATTGCGGCCGCGTACTGATTGATTTGGCCACGCACAAACCCGTGTCGTCGATCTAATGACCGCCAACCCGGGGCAATATAAGCGCGTAATGGCCCCCTCGTTTGTTTGGAGTTCTTAACGAAAAGAATCTCCCATATGAAACGGGCTTTTACGCTGCTCTCATGGCTTGCTGTTAAGATTTACAATCCGCACCGAGCACAAGAAATGTCGTATTGATCATCCATATATGCTCGGAATGACCAAATGTGCTAGATATGTTCGCGGATGTTCCCTTGTTGTCCAACTGCGCCACTGTAAGAACAGTGTAACACATTTTTCATGGAAGTTGAAGGGGAACATGATTCAGCGTTGTTGCGGAATTTGTTTCGCTACTTAAAGCTGCGTCAAATTGTAGAAAATATCTATAAATATTAATATAGTAACGGATCGAAAAATAGTCTCAAAATGAGTATTTTGAGTTATTCCCTCGTGAGGCGAGAATTTTGGAAAGAGATAGCCTTGCCGGACGTTGATATCTGCCCGGCAAGGCTGAAATGTATTTTAGGGCCTGGGATAGGCTCAGATGCCTTTGAAAACTGTTCCAGCCCAAAGCAGGAGATAAGCTAAAAGCAGAACCTCGAAAGTGGCTTTTCCCGCGATATCTGAGACGACGGGGATATTGATGCCGGCATATTTAACGCCAATGACAGCGACTACAAGAATGGTAGATAGAAGCCAGACAATGAATGTGGGGCGTGAAAGCATGGTTTTCTCCCTGAGGTGCCGCAAGTTTTTCGCTAAGCGAGAGCACTCTTCCTGGCTGAGGTGCGAAGAAAGCGCTTGAAATGGCTCAAGTGGATTTTATGAGACGGCAAATGCGTATTTATTGAACCAGTTCATGTCTGGGGTAACCCTGATTTGCGATTGTTGCCATAGGTTTCACACGTAGAATTGTGAATAACTGTTATTTGAGAATATCGGTATCATGAACACGGGAAACCGATGAAGTCGTCCGTACCAAGACTTGTTTGGTGTTGCTCATTTGATGAATTGGCGATGATGCTCTTCTTGCCTCGTGTTCATTTGGTGGTTATCGCTCGAATATGTTCAACTCTCTTGCTGCATTCACCGCTGATCTGGCAGAATTGCCCAAGCCCGATCACCACAAGCGTGAATTGGCGATTTCCCGACAAAAGGTTCTTTTGAAACCGCCTGGTTCTCTTGGGCGGTTAGAGGATATTGCTATTTTTCTTGCAGGCTGGGGGAATGGGGGGATCCCCTGTGCCCAGGCGATGCGTCTTGTTATTTTTGCTGGAAATCATGGGGTCGTCAGATGTGGGGTCAGTCCTTATCCATCTGAGGTGACAGCCCAGATGGTCGCCAACTTTGAAGGCGGGGGTGCGGCGAGTTACGCTTTTACGAAAGAATTCGGTCTTGCCTTTGATGTAGTTGCGCTTGAGCTTGAGCGTCCGACGGGCGACATCTCAAGTTGTGCGGCGATGAGCGAGGAAGATTTGTTGTGTGCTCTCAATGTCGGAGCTTCGTGCGTCAATGTTGGCGATGATGTTTTGGTGCTTGGCGAGATGGGTATTGGGAACACAACTATCGCAGCGACATTGGCGGCGCGATCTTTTGGGGGGTCTGGTGAGGATTGGTCCGGGCCTGGTACCGGTCTTGATGAGGCTGGAGTTTCTCGAAAAGCAGAAGTGGTTGATCAGGCATTGTCGTGCCATGGGGGCGCTCCAAATACGGCTGTGGAGACTTTAAGGTTGGTAGGTGGCCGCGAAACTGCGGCTATTGCCGGTGCGGTGGTGGCCGCAAGGCTTGCGAAGGTTCCTGTGCTGTTGGATGGATATGTGGTCTGTTCGGCGGTGGCACCGTTGTTTCGGGAAAACCCGAAGATTGTCGAGCATTGTCTTGCCGGGCATGTTTCGGCAGAGCCTGCGCACAAAAAACTACTGGATGCCATGTCATTAGATCCGCTTTTGGATCTTGGCATGCGGTTGGGAGAGGGGACTGGCGCGGTTTTAGCGAGTTCGCTGTTGCGGGCGGCATGTGCTGCTCATAACAAGATGGCGACATTTGATGAGGCGCATGTGTCGGGACGCAAAAAAGGTTGAGCAAGGTTTGAGTGAAGGTAATTCCAATGATGGCGAGGCAATGGATAAGGCGCCTGAAATGAATGATCGGTTGTCTCAAACCGGCGTGCAGCGGGCGTGGTGGTGGCGTGGTCTTGCTGATATGGGATTGGCCTTTGGACTGCTTACACGTATTCCCTTGCCGCAGTTCGATGTGGGTAAGCCAGTGGCTCTGGAGCGCGCTGTTTGGGTCTTTCCCATTGTGGGAGCTGTGGTCGGGGGAGTTGGAGCCATTGGTTTTGAACTTGTGCGGGTGCTGGGGCTTTCTGAAGTTGTGGCTTGTGTGGTGGCGCTGTTGTTGATGGTACTGATCAGCGGGGGACTGCATGAAGATGGGCTTGCGGATTTTTGGGATGGTATTGGTGGAGGAAGTGACCGAGAAACGCGGCTAAGAATTATGCGTGATAGCAGGATCGGTAGTTATGGCGTGATGGCGCTTGGCTTTGTTCTGGTGTTGCAAGGCGCGTTGCTGTTTTCGCTTGCTGGTCCGGAAGGTGCGTGGCCGATGTGGGCTGTGATAATCAGTGTGGCGTGTGTGTCGCGTGCCGCCTTGCTATTACCGATGGGTTTGTTGCTTCCTGCGCGTGCAACGGGCCTTGGCGCGGGTGTCGCCGGGGCGTCGGGAGGTTTGATGGTGCTTGGATTTTTCATATCGGCTTTTTTGGTTGTAGGTTTGCTGGGTTTTATTGGTGCGTTATTGGTTTTCTTGGGAGCTTTCATTTTGAGTGGAGTTGTTTGTCTCATGGCGCAGCGATACCTTGGTGGGCAGACGGGTGATGTGCTTGGCGCTTGCGCTTCCATGTCTATGGTTGGTTCGCTTGCCGCTCTGGCTGTTGGCGCATCGTTTCTTGTTCCCATGAGCGGGGCTCATCCGTGAGTTGGCAAAAAACCCTCGTTATTGGTGGGGCACGCTCAGGAAAGACGGCCCATGCTTTATCTTTGTGCGAGCCGTTTTCCAAGCGGGTTTATGTTGCGACGGCTCATGCGGGTGATGAGGAAATGATATCGCGCATTTCTAAGCACCAAAAAGAGCGAGGAGCGGGCTGGTTGACGGTGGAAGCACCGCTGGAGCTTCCTGAAGTTTTGGTGAAACTGCATGGGGAAAATGAATCTCTTGCGGGCTCTGGCAGTGAGGTGGTGCTGGTGGATTGCCTGACGCTTTGGCTTTCAAACTTGATGCTTGCCGAACGGGACGTTTCGCAAATGAGTGACGCTTTGGTTGAGGCGCTTTATGGTTTGCCGTTCAAGGTGGTGATGGTTTCGAACGAGGTGGGCCAGGGCATTGTTCCTGAACATGCTTTGGGGCGGGCGTTTCGTGATGCGCAGGGGCTTTTGAACCAACAAATTGCAAAGCTTTCTGATGTTGTGGAATTGGTTGTGGCGGGTTTGCCGATGCGACTGAAACCATGAGCAGAGAAGCTTCAAAGACAGCTGACGGCCGGGGCGGGCGTTTGATCCTTGTGCGGCACACGCAAGTGGCGGCACATTTATCGGGGATTTGCTATGGGGCGAGTGATGTTGCCCTTTCGGCTGAAGGTGAGGCGCATGCAAATGCGTTGGCTGTTTCCTTGGCGCGTGAGGGGCCGGCGGTTGTTTTGCACTCGGGACTTTCGCGGGCAAGGTACTTGGCGGAACAGATTGCGCGCCATGCGGGCGTTGAACTGCTGTGCGATGCGCGCCTGCTGGAGATGAATTTCGGCGCTTGGGAACTACGTTCGTGGGATGATATTTTTCTTGAGGTTGGTCATGGTATGTCTCGATTGGTTCATGAACCTGACAGTTATTGTGCGCCGGGAGGCGAGACGGCAAATGATGTTCGCGACCGCATGATCTCTTGGGTTTCTCAGTTGCCAGCTGACAAAAATATTGTTGCTGTGGGACATGGAGGGGCCATCTGTACATTGCGTGGCACGCTTGCGGGAGCACCGAGTTCCAAATGGCCTGATTTCATGCCGACGTTTGGCGAGATTGTGCACATCCGCCTACCGATATAAGTTTAGCCCGGTTTGAAGACGTCTTGTGTGTTGTGATCATCACGTTGTGTGAGTCGGAATTTTTATTTCAAAACAATTCAGGCGACCATCCTTGGGGTTATCAATGACCTGAACTGTTCCTCCATGACGTTCGGCAATCTGGCGGACTAGAGCCAGACCGAGACCGGTGCCTGCTGTTGTTGAGGAAGTGTCTCCGCGATGGAAAGGTTCGAAGATGTCCTTCATGTGTTTTGGTGAAATGCCGGGTCCGTTATCGCAGATCTGCAACTTAGCCATCGTGCCGCTTTTTACAACTTTAACATGGATGGGTGGGGAGGCGTGCTTTGTCGCATTTTCAAGCAGGTTGCGAATCATCCGACGTAAAAGGCGCGTGCTGCCGTTGACCATGACGGGCGTGCCTTCCGTTTCGCATTGTTTGTAGTTTGATGCTTCCTCGGCGGCCAAAGCCAGCAGGTCGATGGTTTCTTTTTCGTCTAGCTCAAGGCGGGCATCCAGACGGGAAAGTAACAGGATTTCCTCGATAAGATCATCGAGTTCCTTGATATCCAAGGCAATGGCATCGCTGCGGGCCTGGTTGGGTTGTTTGGCAAGCAGGTCGATACCTAGGCGAATGCGGGAAAGTGGGGTTCTTAGTTCGTGGCTTGCATTGGCGAGTAACATCTTGTGAGATTTGACAAGTTCTTCGATACGCTCAGCGGCATCGTTAAAGCTTTTTGCAAGACGGGCGATCTCGTCGCGGCCTTCAATTTTTACGCGAGAAGATAGATCTCCGGATTTGAGTTTTTCTATGCCATTTTGGAGATGTTCGAGACGACGTGTCAGGCCTCTGACGACGGGCCATGCGAGCAAGCCTATGACAAGAGCGATTGAGCTCAGCAGGATAATGAGACGCAGGCCGGGGCGGTGGGGTTTGTTCCTGGTGATACGGGCGACGAGCCAGCGACCATCGGGCAAGGCAATGGACCATGCCGGGCCTCCCTTTTTGAACATGAAGCCTCCGTGATGGCGACCATGCGGAGGGGTAGGCATTTGTTTTGTGGTGGTGCTGGCGATCAGATCGAATTTTGAGGAAAAAAGCGCGAGGTCGATATCGAGGCGTTTGGCGAAGACTTTAAGGGCGGCTGATTGAGTTTGTTGCGACTGGGTAGAAGCGGGAAGAGCGGCTGCGGCTAGTTCCCCTGCGACGGCAAAAGCTTGACGTGTATGCATGGAGCCACCTGATCGGCTCCAGAAAAAACCCGCAACCATGACGACTGCGACGAGGCAGAGGATAATGGTCAGATAGATTTGATGGGAAAGCCGTTTCACACTTTTGGTCCTTGCTGATTCATCGCCGGGTCGGTGTTAAGGGTTGTCGTCTTGTAATTTAGCAAAGACGTAGCCAGCGCCGCGGACTGTGATAATGCGTCGTGGGTGCTTTGGATTTTCTTCGATGGCATGACGGATACGAGATATGTGAACGTCGATTGAGCGGTCGAACGCGTCGAATTTGGATCCATTCACGAGATCCATGATTTGCTCGCGCGAGAGAACGCGTCCAGCGTGCTGGGCAAGCGCTAGTAAAAGATCAAACTGGTAGCCGGTAATGGATATTTCTTGTCCATCGATGCTGACTTGTCTGGCTCTTTGGTCAATTTCCAAGCGTCCGAATTTTAATATTTCGACTTTGGCAGATTTTGTGTTCACCTCGGATGCAGTTCGACGCAATATGGCATTGAGACGGGCGAGTAGTTCGCGAGGTTCAAAGGGCTTGGGAAGATAGTCGTCCGCCCCTAACTCCAAACCGATTACCCTATCCATGGCGTCGCCGCGGGCTGTCAGCATCAAGATAGGTGCGTTTGAATGCTGCCGGATTTTTCGACAGATATCGAGACCATCCATATCGGGCAACATCAGATCGAGTATGATGGCTTTGTCAGGGGCGGTATTGTGATGGGCAAGTCCATCCTTACCATTGGAGGCGTGGGTAACGTCAAAGCCGGCGTCGGTCAGGTATTCTGAAATCATGTGGGCGAGCCGTTGGTCGTCCTCAATGAGTAGAAGTGATTTTACCATGACTTACAGGTATTCCATGATGATCAGAATTGATGAAACACAAAAATCAGTATGAGCCGGCCGCTGTTTATGGCCGGCTCACAATATGTCTGTTTCGTATCACGGTTTAAAGCCGATATTGTCACCAAAGTTTATTGGTTTAGCCTTTGGTTCCACTATTCATCGGATTGCGGATTATAAGAACCTCGATGCATACCTGTGTGGTGAGCCCGGCCATGCTTCCAACCATGCCACCAGCCATGACGTGCTTCACGCCAGTTTTTTACGCGATTATGAAGTTGGGAGCGCTGCTGCGGTGTGAGCGTTTGGGAGGCCTCGGTGAGGGCTTGAAGCATGCGTTTTGATGCCTGGTCCCATCGGGTCATCTGATCAGCGCGCAGTTTTTCGAGTGCTTCACGGTCCAGGTTGTCGGAGGCTAGTATGTCAACGGCCGCTTGACGGTTTTTTCTGAGATCTGCTCGAAGCGGAGCCATGTCGAGAGCAAGTGTTTTGGCGATGGCGACAAGTTTTTCAGTTTGTTGAGGGGTGGCGTCAACAGCTACTGAGAGGTGCTTTGCCATGCGTTCGGCACGTTTTTCCATTTTTGCTGGATCCATTGGTCCCCCCATGACTCCCATGGGTCCGCGCACATGTGTTATGCCAGAGCCCATTCCATGGGCCCATTTTCCATGCCAGCCTGGGCCGTGGGAAAATGCTTTGGTGGCAAATGAACCGCCGATGGCTCCGGTCAAGAGGACGGTAGCAAGAAAGAGGGCTTTTCGGCCACGGCTTGGGCGCTTGCCTTTCTCATAAGATGAACCGACTGGTTCTTGGTTCGGGGTTGAATTCTCAGACATGAGGGTCATCCTTGTGCTTAGGGTTTAGCTTATGCTTGAAGTCTGTTTCGATAGAAGGCTGCTAAAGTCTTTTGTCCTAGACCTCAGTTGCCATGTTCTGAAGTTGAACCAAGTACGTTTCGTTGTGATGTCGGCTATGTAAAGTTATGTAAAGTTATCATCCTGTCTCGTTTTTTGAATGTTGGAGATTTTTGCCTATGGCCGTGGTGGTTATCATCCTTGCCATTCTTGTGGGTCTGTCGGTCCTGCCGCAGATGTGGGTTAAGCGTGTCATCGAAAAGCATTCCTATGAGCGGGAGGATATTCCTGGATCGGGCGGTGAATTTGCCAGACATATTCTTGATGAGATGAAACTCACCAGAGTGCGGGTTGAGGAGACCCAGCTTGGGGATCATTATGATCCCGATGGGAAGGTGGTGAGGCTTAGCCCTGCCAATATGCATGGTCGCTCGCTTTCGGCAGTTGTGATTGCAGCCCATGAGGTTGGTCATGCGATGCAGGATGCATCAGGGTATGGCCCACTGGCGGCGCGCACAAAGATGGCCAAGCAGTCGCAATGGATACAGAGGCTTGCTTATGGCGTCATGCTTGCTGCACCGGTGATGATGATCGTTACGAAATCTCCGGCTTTGATGCTTGTCCAAATTCTAGCGGGTGTGGTGATGCTTGGATCTATAGTGGGGATGCATGCTCTTACGCTACCGGTTGAGTTTGATGCGAGTTTTCGACGGGCGTTGCCTGTTCTGGAGGCCGGGCGATTTTTTGGAAAGGCAGATATGAAGTCTGCTCGCCAGATTCTTAGGGCGGCGGCCTTGACATATGTAGCGGCGGCGGCGATGAGCCTTCTAGATATCGCGCGTTGGATCCGGGTCTTGCGTTTTTGAAGGGCAAAACGGGGTGCGGTTGCTGCAGGTTAAAAGGTGGCCTGGAGTTGCTCTTTAGAATACGGATCCATTTTTGCTCGGTTTGTTCTTCTAACAATCGAACTACCAATACAGTGGAGATGATGGTGATGGTCTTCAGGCTGACAAAGGAATGCGTGTGAGCGATCAATCCAAAAAAACGAAGAGCATCGATGTGCCCCGGGTTGGGTTCGTGTCTCTGGGGTGCCCGAAGGCACTGGTTGATTCGGAGCGAATTATTACCAAGCTGCGCTCGGATGGATATGAAATCTCCCCAGATTATGCTGGTGCCAATGTGGTTGTTGTGAATACGTGCGGGTTTCTAGAGTCTGCCAAGACTGAAAGCCTTGAGGCTATCGGTGAAGCCATGGCTGAAAACGGGCGTGTGATTGTTACTGGATGCATGGGGGGGGAGGAAGACAGGATCCGAGAGCAACACCCAGGTGTGCTTGCGGTTACCGGCCCGCATCAATACGAGGACGTTGTCAAGGCGGTTCATCAAGCGGTGCCGCCTATTGAAAACCCATTTGTCGATCTTGTGCCGCCCGAGGGTTTGCGGCTGACGCCTCGTCACTATGCCTATTTGAAAATCTCCGAAGGCTGCAACAACAGGTGTTCATTTTGTATTATTCCGTCGCTTCGCGGGAAACTTGTGAGCCGTCCTGCGGTAAATGTGATGATGGAGGCTGAACGGCTTGCGAATGCGGGTGTGAAAGAGCTGTTGGTCATCAGCCAGGATACGTCGGCTTATGGTGTTGATTTACGCTATAGCGAAACGATGTGGAAAGGGGCGCCATTAAAAGCAAAGTTTTTCGATCTGGCCAAGGCGCTGGGGGAGCTGGGTGTATGGGTGCGTTTGCACTATGTCTATCCCTATCCTCATGTTGATGAGGTGATTGCATTAATGGCGGAGGGGAAAATTCTGCCGTATCTGGATATTCCGTTTCAACATGCTTCTGCTTCCGTCTTGAAAGATATGCGTCGGCCTGCGCATCAGGAAAAAACGCTGGAACGAATTTCCCGGTGGCGGGAGGTTTGTCCTGACCTTGCTATTCGATCGACGTTCATCGTTGGTTTTCCCGGCGAGAGCGAAGATGATTTTGAACAGCTCTTGTGGTGGCTGAAAGAGGCGCGTCTCGCGCGGGTTGGATGTTTTAAATATGAAGATGTCGAAGGTGCTGTTTCCAACGAATTGTCAGGTCAAATACCAGAAGACGTCAAGGAGGATCGGTGGCATCGATTCATGGCGACAGCCAAGGATATTTCCCAGTCCGTCAGAGCGAAGCACGTTGGGCAAGATATTGACGTGATTATTGATGAGGTTGATGAGGAGGGGGCCATAGGGCGATCGAAATGGGATGCTCCTGAGATTGATGGGAGTGTATTCTTGAACGGTATGACTTCGGTTTCGCCTGGAGATATTGTTCGGGCCCGCGTTAATCATTCGGATCATTACGACCTGTGGGCGACTCTCGTTTCACGATGCTGATCTTCTGTGTGCGATAGTCTTTTATCCCATTGTTTCAGCGATGTTATTTTGTATTTTATGTATTTTTACGCCACCTCTGCTACTGTTTTTGCGGGAGGGATTGTTTTTCTTGAGCGATGTAATTTTGCCGCATTTTCAACAGAACGTAATCTGCGAGACTAGTTCGTCTCTGGATTACGTAGAACATGCCATAATAATGGGCCCAGGTGTTCGCGCTAAGGGCTTTAGGGGTCGGGTCGTCAAGGCTTTTTCTGTCTTGGCATAGGGGTCGGTCCGAGTTGATAGTTGGGAGTAGCGGCATGGGGGGAAGTGCGCGCGTCGATGGCGAGTCGCCTATTGTTGGCGGCGCGGCTGGGTTAGGCCGTTCGTCTGATGCACCTCTAGGCACAAGTTATAAAGTTGATAATTTGCAAGTGGATCTTGTGGAAGGTTCTCAGGCTGAGACACCGCATGCAAGTGCAGTGGGCCGCACACTAGAGATCTTGCGTCGTAAGCTTCTTGTGGCAGGCGCTTCATTACAATCTTGTGTCGAGCCGGCTGGGCGTGAACTTGTTTCGGAAACGTCCCGGATGCTTCAAAAGCAGGTGTGCCGAATTGCGGTCATCGGTCAGATCAAATCCGGTAAGAGCTCATTCATAAACGCTTTTGCTCAACAGCCCGATTTACTACCGACGGACGTAAATCCGTGGACGACAGCAGTTACTAATTTACACTTCAGACAGAAATCTCCAGAAGGCGGTCCAGCTACTTTCCGGTTTTTTGCCGAGCAGGAATGGGAAGAGCTTATTGAGGGCGCCGGCAAGATGCGTGAGTTAACGAAACGCCTCGTGCCTGGGTTCGAACCTGAGCTTTTACGCCAACATGTGGATGCGTTGCGCCGACGTGCAGAAAGCCGGTTGGGGACCGAGTTTCAAACGTTGCTGGGTCAGACCCATACGTTCCCCGAGATCGACTCCAATTTGCTCAAGCGCTACGTCTGTAGTGGAATCTATTCGGGTGATCAGGCACCGGCACTAGGAAGTGTTGATCAAGGACATTACTCCGACATCACGAAATCGGCTGATATCTACTGTGAAGACGGGCCGTTTGCATTTCCTATTACACTTGTTGACACGCCAGGGACGAATGATCCGTTCTTGCTGCGCGATGAAGTAACGCGGTCCAGCTTGGAAGCTGCGGATCTCTACATTGTTGTGCTCACGGCACGACAGCCGCTTTCTGAAGCTGATGTTGCGCTTTTGCGTATTTTGCGCGGGCTGCATAAGGATCGTATCCTTGTATTTGTCAATCGGATCGATGATTTGGCAAACATTGGCAGTGATGTCGATGAGGTGATGGGGTTCGTCAAGAAGAAGATTGCCGCGGAATTTCCTGGTGCTGATATCCCAGTTATTGCGGGATGTGCCCGTTGGGTCAGTAGTGCTTTGGAGCCTGATAAAACCACCTTTGAACAAATGGTGAAGCCACGCACACTTTCTTATCTTTCAGAAATCGGTGCTCTTAGACGTGAAGACATGGTTGGCCCTGCGGAAGAGGGTGAAGCCAAAAACGAAGCTCTGCGACGTGCCTTGTTTATCGGTTCTGGTATTCCTGCGGTTTATGAAGAGCTTTCGAATATGCTTGGGACAAGCCATTGTGCACACGTGCTTCGGCAGGTTTCGCAATGTTATGAAGAGCTAGCGCGCGGGGCACGGATTTCGGCGCGAAGTGAGCTCGATCAATTGAATTCTGCGCATGCTAACTCGGTTTCCACGGCCCATAATACAGTTGAAACCATCCGTAAGATTGATGCAGAGCTGCGTCAGCTTGGGGACATGACGACGGTCATCGAGCAGTCGGCGCGAGATCTTGAAACGAAGCTTCATCAGATCATTGCTGACGAGATGGATGCCATGCGCACGCAGATGGAAAGCGAAGTTGCGGCTCAGGCTCGTGAAGAAGCCAACGTTCTCGTTGATACATTGAACCGCGGTCGTGTCCCCAGAGTTTGGCGCTGTGAAGTGGGTGAGCTTCGGTCACGACTGAATGAATTGTTTGTTTCACGTTTTGAACGGGCTGCAGCAAGGGTACTTGATCTTCAAGGCCGGGTGGCGCCTGAGCTTCGCCAACTCACTAAGATGGTGGCCCCCGATGGAGAAGTGCCGAGTGAGCCGCAACGCGAACAGATGGAGATTCCAACGCCATCTGCTGCCTCTCTTGGACGTTTTGTTGCGCTTGATCTTGATACGCCATGGTGGCGTGCCTGGTGGTCGCGGGGCCCTGGTGTTGAGGAGCGCGGCCAAGAGCTGGACGAATTAATCCGCTCCGAATTTCAGCCGGTTGTCGAGGAACTGGTTACCTCAGCACAAGAGGAACTGAACCGTTATTGTTCGATGACCTTGCGTTGGTCATTTACGATGTGCCGCAATCTCATTCAGTCGATGCAAAGGCGCCGGATATCTTTGCGCGAGAATGCGCAGCAACTTTCCCAGTCAACGGAAGGGGATGCCGTGTCCGATATTGTTTCGCGACAGGCTAAGAAGATTAGTGAACTGCGTGATCGTGCGCAGCTGAGTGAACGTTTGAGTCGTGAGTTTGGCCAAGTCTATCGTGCCATATCCAGTTTGTTACAACGCGTGCCTGTAGAGTAAAAGAGTATCTCAATGCCAAATGTGAATGATGATGTTGTTGCCGATTATGTAGATGTTCGCCGTGCTTTGATGCAGGCAAATCATTCTAACAAGAAAGAGGGGTCTGTTAATCGGACTATGGCCCATCTTGAGCGATACCTCGCCAGGCCGATGCGTGTGGTTGTTCTTGGAGAACATAATTCCGGGAAAACGGCTCTGGTAAATTCACTGCTTGGGCGAGAAATGTTACCAACAGCCGTTGTGGCCAATACACCGGTGTCGGTTACGATGCGATTCAGTACGGTTTCGTCCATTCGCGCACAAATGGATTGTGGCACTTGGTTTGATATTGATCGAACGTCACCATTGTATGGTTTGAAAGGGCGTGGGCTGCGGGCTGTTGAAGTTCGAGCGCCAAATCCGCTGCTGAAACAGTTCGAACTTGTTGATACGCCGGCTAACAATGATCACAAAGCCAGCATTCTTGGAGCTGATTTTGTTATCTGGTGTACGAATGCCTCTCGTGCTTGGTCTGAGACAGAGCGTCGTGCCTGGACATCACTTCCTCGCAGGTGCCGTCGCCTGGGTGTTTTGGCTGTAACGCATTCAGATGCTCTCGTTTCAAATTCTGATCGGGAAAAAGTCATGCAGCGTTTGCAAGATGAAGCTGGGGAGCTGTTTGATGATATTCTTTTTGCCAACGGTGTTTCTCAGGGGCCATTGAGTGGTGCTGACGATATGGCTTTTGGGGGTGTCAACGGTATTTTGAACTACCTTGAAGATAAATCGCGTTCGCAACGCGCTCGTCGAGAGCAGGCCGCTGAACGCATTGCCTGCCGGTTGAACAAGACGAATGACAAAGTTCCTCGTTCGCTTTCTATTTCCCAGTTTTTACCGGTGTTCAACTGGGGTTCGAATGCCACAGCTTAAATTGATGCCTCATTTCCTTTGAGGTTTTTTTATCTCAATTTGGTCACTCGTTGAGGGTCGGCGTCCTGGTGATTTTACCTGCCGGGATACTGATTTCTTACCCTTTTTTGTGGTGAGGGTTGCCTGAGATCAGATCTAGGACCGAATTACCCTGCGTTTGATTATTGCTTGATGAACTTATTTTATCCCCAGTCATGGCTTGCTCGTGACGTTTTCCCAAGTGCGCGAATCTGAAATCGTAATCCTGATCTGATCCGTTGGATTGTTTTTTGGTTCGGGAGGGCGTGAATGGCCAACTATGCCACACATATTGGGGCGGGAACTGTTGTTTCTGGAGCGCTCGCTACATTAACATTGGCGGCTGATGTCGTTTCCCCGGAAAACTTGGTGGGGGTTACTCTTGCTTGTGTGCTCGGCTCGGTGTTGCCGGATATTGACCTGAAGGATTCCCGAGCAAGCCGGCTACTTTTTTCAAGCATGGCTGTATTTGTATCATTTTGCGTCTTGTTTATTGCGGCTCCCAAATTCTCCATCGTTGAGCTTTGGATCATATGGCTTGGTGCTCTTGTCTTTGTCCGTTACGGCCTTCAGGCCATGTTTCATCGCTTCTCTATTCACCGAGGGGTTTGGCATACGATCCTTGCCGCTGTATTTTTTTCCGCGCTGACTGCGATTGTTTTCAAGTATGCTTTGGGCAGGCATGAAGGTGTCGCCTGGCTGGCGGCGGGGTTCATGTTTATCGGTTATATGGTGCACTTGATTCTGGATGAGATCTATTCAGTTGATTTCATGGGGCGGCGAATTAAAAGGTCGTTTGGTACCGCTTTGAAGTTCATAGATGCAAAGCATCCCGGACGCACGGCAGGGATGGCAGTGGCAACAGGTTTGGCCCTTATTGCGAGTCCTTCTCCAACGGCTTTCGTAGAGGGTATCTCGTCTCAGGATATGTGGGCGGGTTTACACCAACGTTTTCTTCCCGAGGATAAATGGTTTGGAGTTATCGAGGCGAATGGTTCAGGTGGGCAGACGGTTACGAACCAAGAAGTTGGCGTATTTTCGGAGGAAAATGTCGGTCATGTTTCTGGAGCCAGCGATATAACGACCGGTTCGGTTTCCTCCAAATCTCCGGCAGTCACCCCTTCGACATTGCCAGCGCCAGACCAGTAGGGCGAACATGACTTTGGTTCTTGAATGGTTTTTTAGTTCATTTTCCAAACAGATATTGCCACTGGTCCAAGGATGACCAAGAACAGAACCGGAAGAAAGAAAAGGATCATTGGCACGGTGAGCTTTGGGGGCAGGGCTGCGGCCTTTGCTTCTGCTTCACCCATGCGAATGTCGCGATTTTCCTGGGCCATGACTCGCAAGGCTTGTGAGACCGGCGTTCCGTATCTCTCCGCTTGAATGAGTGCTGTGGCAACGGATTTTACGCCAGGTATGCCTGTGCGATTGCCAAGGTTTTCGAATGCCATTCTGCGTTCGGGTAGGAAATTTAATTCGGCGGTTGTCAGCTGGAGTTCCTCAGCCAGTTCTAAGGATGTTTTTGCTGATTCTGTTGCGACTTTACCGAATGCGGCTTCAACAGACATACCCGATTGCACGCAGATCAGCAGCATGTCCAAGGCGTCCGGGAATGCGAGCTTGATGGAAGCCTGCCTTTTCGAGATGGCGTTTGAAATGTACACGTTTGGCATGTAGTAGCCTAATAGGCCAACTGCGAGTGCCATCAGCACCTTGATCATGGGAGGGTGGTCGAGTTTTGCTATTACGAATACATATAGCAAGGCACCTAAAAACATGACGATGGGCATGGCAACGCGAAAGAACATGTACGTGACCACTGGAGATTGGCCACGAAAACCCGCCATCTTGAGCTTGTGTCTGAGTTCATCATTGTCAAACTTCGCTCGCAAGTCTAACTGGTCGACGATCTGCTTCATATAGCCCTTGGGCTTTTGCCGCAAACCTCCAGAGCCTCGATCGGACTGGGCGAGCTCGGCCAGCCTTTGAGCGCGCATTTCGTTGCGTTCGATGGCCATGACCTTCATACGCTGTTTGGTGCGATCTCGTGCAAGCAGCGGAATAAGAATGGTCAGCACTGTTGCGAAGACGCCTACCGCAGCTGAAAGTCCGAAGAGAAACTTCGGCTGCATGATCATATCTATGAATTCTGCCATCACGTTACCTGCGATTTACTGTTCTCAGCCACGAATAAAGAAGGGCCAAATTTCATTTGTTTTAAAACTTAAAGTTGATCATTTTTCTCATGACCAAGACACCGATTGTCATCAGAACAACACCAATGAGAATGTAGAAGTTTCCCGTTTGGGTATTAAACAAAGGTGCGATAAATTTTGGTGAAACTGTTCCAAGGAGGACGGTCACGCCAGGGGGCAAGCAAGCTAGAACACCTGCTGAAGCTGTCGCTTCTGCGGAGAGAGCTTTCACTTTTAATTTCATCTTCAAGCGTTCGCGCAGAACACCGGATAAGTTTGATAGAGCTTCCGACAGGTTGCCGCCGGATTGCTGCTGAATGGCAATTACAATGCCGAGGAAGCGTACTTCCGGCAGCGGCACACGTTGCGCCAAACGATCAAGAGCTTCTCCCAAAGTGACGCCAACTCTTTGCTGCTCGACAATTTCTCTGAATTCCGGACCTATGGGGTCGGGACTTTCCCTGGCAATAATCTGGAGACACTCATTGAGAGGTAATCCGGATTTGATGCCGCGAACAATAATATCCATGGCATTGGCGAGTTCATTGAGGAACTTATCTAACCGGCGCTTTGTCATTTTCCCCAATATCCAGCGAGGGACGCCAAACATTGCGACAAAGCCAACGACGAGTGATCCAATCATCGTCAAGGGTGTGCGTTCCAGTGATACGAACACTATGGCTGCAGCGGATACGCCGAATATGGCACTGGAAATCCAAAATGTTCGAGGGGTAATGTTTAATCCTGCTCGGATCAATCGCAGACGAAGCGTGACTTTTTCACTTTCTTTTTGCCTGCGCTCGATTTCCTTCAAGGATTCAGAGACTTGTTTTCTTCTATTGGCCGTGACCTCAGCTTCGTTGTTCGCCGCAATCTTTACGGCACGCGATACGGTGTAGGTGGATATACGCTCTTTGGTTTTGTCTTCCTCGTTTATAAACGGGTAAACAACCGCGTAGGCTAGTGAGGCCACTGCGAGGCCGGCAACAATTTGTATGATTAGAAAGAGCGTTTGTGGATCAAGCATGGTTTTCTCTCAAGGGTACGCCATTTTCATCCGTTACTTCGGCAGCGGCTAAGGCTTCGGCCAGTCTATTTTCTTCTTTGTAGTAGGTCGCGCGTTCCCAAAAACGGGGGCGGGATATGCCGGTTGACCTGTGGCGGCCCAGGATTCTTCCGTTCTCATCTTCGCCTAGTAATTCGTAGACAAAGATATCCTGGAGGGTTACGACATCTTCTTCCATGCCTATGACCTCGGTGATGTGGGTGATCTTACGAGAGCCATCGCGCATACGACTGGCTTGAACAATGATATCAATGGAACCGGTGATCATTTCTCGAATTGTTTTTATGGGAAGGGCAAAGCCACCCATCATGATCATGGACTCAAGACGACTTAGGGCTTCGCGAGGGCTGTTGGAGTGAAGTGTTCCCATGGAACCATCGTGGCCCGTATTCATTGCCTGCAAGAGGTCGAATGCCTCTGGTCCGCGGACCTCGCCGACGATGATGCGTTCAGGGCGCATACGAAGACAGTTTTTTACGAGGTCACGCATGGTGATCTCGCCCTCACCTTCGAGGTTGGGCGGTCTGGTTTCAAGGCGTACTGTATGTGGCTGCTGAAGCTGAAGTTCGGCTGAGTCTTCGCAGGTGATAATGCGTTCATCCATGTCGATAGGGCCGGTCAGGCAGTTTAACAATGTTGTTTTACCTGAGCCTGTGCCTCCGGAGATGAGGATATTGCAGCGAACTCGGCCGATGATTTCGAGAATTGTTTTTGCTTCGGGTGTTATGGATCCGAACTCGACGAGTTGCTGTAGTGTCAGGCGATCCTTTTTAAACTTACGAATCGTCATCGTAGGGCCATCAATGGCCAAAGGAGGTACGATGACGTTGACACGGCTTCCGTCAGGGAGGCGCGCGTCGCATATGGGGCTTGATTCATCGACACGACGGCCGACCTGGCTCACGATGCGCTGACAGATATTCAATAGTTGTGTGTTGTCGGCGAAGCGGACATTGGTTATTTTTGTTTTGCCATTCACTTCGATGTATGTGGTGTCAGCGCCGTTTATCATAATATCGGCAATGTCGTCACGAGCCAGAAGCGGTTCCAGCGGACCGTAACCAAGAACATCGTTACAGATGTCCTCAAGCAATTCTTCCTGCTCGGCAATGGACATCACGACGTTCTTGAGGTGGATAATTTCGCCGACAATGTCGCGGATTTCCTCGCGAGCAGCATCACTGTCCAGTTTTGATAACTGGGTCAGGTCAATGGTATCGATCAGCGCATTGAAGACAGTTGTTTTAACATCGTAGTATTCTTCTGAATGCGAGCGCGCATCATCTGATATTTCCTCAATTACCGGGGCAAGCCTTGGTTCAGGCTTCGCCGCGGGAACAGGGGAAGGGTTTGGTGCACTTTTTGCTTTCAGCTCTGGTGCTTGGGTGGACCTTGGAGCTGGAGACGGTTTTGCAGATGGTTGGTTGGTACGCCTGCCAAACATGGTGGTTTAATCTCCTTAACGAGATAGATTTAGTTTCTTGAGGAATGGAGCTAGTGCTGACTGTTTTTCCACCTTTGGTTCTTTTCGGTGACTTAAAGCCATTGCTATGTCGCGAAATGCCTGAGCGGACTTTGCCTTTTCATTCAGCTCTTCAATCATCTGTCCGTTGTTGGCGGCCTGGCCGAAGGTCTCGATATCAAAATCGATCTCACATGTGACCTCCATTCCAAGAGCCTTTTCAAATTCACTCAGGGAAATTTCCGGCCGCTTGGGCATGTTTGACGTATTCAGGATGAGATGTGGCTTGTTATCGTGCTGACGTGTTTGATTCAGAAGATCAATGATGTTTTTTGTGTTGCGCAGGTTGGCAAGGTCAGGAGCCGCGGTAATAACCACTTCATCTGCCTGAAGGAGAATTCTCTTCGACCATGATGTCCATGTGTGCGGGATATCTACGGAGACGTAAGGCACGTTCAATCGCACAACATCAAGGACCATTTCACACGCTTCTGCCGAGAGGTCGTAGTCACGATCAAGCAGAACTGGAGCAGCGAAAATGGAAAGGTGCTCGGAGCACTTTGTTAACAGCCGGTCGAGGAGAACTTCATCAAGACGTTCTGGGCTGGAAAGAGCTTCGGCAATTCCTTGGACTGGGTCCTGATTAAAGTCGAGGCCTGTCGTGCCAAATGCCATATCGAGGTCGGTTACCACAACGTCGCTTTTTAAAACCTCGGAGAGGGCCCAGCTTACGTTGTGACATACTGTGGAAGAGCCAACACCTCCCTTTGCGCCAATGAATGCATAGATGTGGCCAATGGGTTCTGAATCAGGGTCGTTGTATAAGTTAGAGATGCTTTCCATTAATCTCATCGGGGTGATGGGAGCAATGAGATATTCGGAAACGCCGCGTTGCAGCAAGCTGCGATAGAGGCTGACATCGTTTATGTGTCCGACAACAATGACTTTCGTTCCGGCATCGCAACTGGACGCGAGCTCATCCAAGCCTTCGAGAACTTTTTTTGCCGGCTGGCTTGATTCAATAATAATCAGATTTGGTGTTGGGCTTTCCATATAGTGGGAAATAGCGGCGGGGATACCGCCCATGTGCACAGACACGTGTGCCTTGGACAGCCGCCGGTCTTCAGCGGATGCCTGTATTGCTTCAACCAAATCCGTTGTTTCGCAGAATGCCTGAATGGAAATGCGCGGGATCGGGCGGGCGTTAATAATTTCCTGCTCGTCAAGGTTTGGTGTTGGCTCATCAATTGTCGCCAATTGATGATCCAGATTAGGTGTGTCGAGTACTTTCGCTTGGGCTTCTTGGCTCATGATTGCTTACTCTTTTCCCCTGCTCGAAACTTTTTCATCTTCGGACTTCTCGGATGCTGTTGCTTCGCCTTTTGCATATTTTCTCCAGATTGCATCACGGCGTTCTGAAGAACGAGGTGTCATGGTGCGTGGTCCCAGAAGGTCGGCTGGATTGGCGACTTGAACGGCAAAGGCACGTTGCGTTGAGCAACCGAAATCCGGATAGGCGATGTTTGTTGGCTCATAGGCAAGGTTGGTTGGCCACTTGCTGCAATCTGGCGCGTGGGCTACGTGGCGTAGATAAGAAAGACGGATTGGTGGTTGAGGATCGCTTTCTTCATGATAAGCCTCGACGACGATGTTGCTGTCTTTGACACCTTGATCACTAAGGAGTTTGCGGATGTCTTCAACCATGCGAATGGCTGCAACTTCGTTGGAAGCGCCGCTTGGCGCTGAAATTACCAACCGGCTGGTTCCATCGTCGGTTTCTCTGTAGTTGCCATAATACTGAACCAAGCGGCTGCGCTGACGAGGGGACAAGCCATAGGCTCCGGAAGGCACCTGGATGTCGATGGTGGTTGGCTCTTGCGAGACGAGCACCGGATGGCGTTGGGCTGGGTCGATCAAAGTCCAACCAGCAACCCGTGTGCCAGGCTCCATGTGTTTGCAGCCTGTTAAAGCCAGCACTGAAAGTGACGCGATGAAAACCAACTTTGCGCCGCTAGTTATATGAGCTTTAGAGTAAGTCATTGTGTTGTGCTCCTGGGCGTTCAGTTATTCAACGATGAATCCGTAGTCGCCCTTAAGGCCGCCGTCGCTAACAGTGTGTTCCCTACCGTAGATACGGTTCATGTGACCCAGAAAGTTTGCTTTTCTGTCGACTGCAGGGGAGAGGCCGTCGCCGGGTCGCGCCAAGTTTTTGCGTGCGGTTGGCTTCACGATATATGGTGTGACGATCACCAGCATTTCCGTTTCTTCTTTTACGAAGTCACGGCTGCGGAACAATGTTCCCAGGATCGGCAGGTCTTTCAGTCCTGGAAAACCGTCAATGTTCTGGCGTGAGTTTTCTGAAAGTAGTCCAGCGATCGCGAGCGTTCCACCTGAGGGTAGCTCTACGGTCGAGTTGGCCCGTCTGGTTTGGATAGCAGGAATTTGCAGGCCGTTGAGTTGCACGGCTCCATTGTTTGAAAGTTCACTGACTTCGGTTTCGATTTTGAGGCTGATGCGCCCTTCCGACAAAACAAGCGGTGTGAAGGAAACACCAACGCCAAACTCCTTGAATTCCACACCGATGCGACCCTGACTGTCCACAGTCGGGATGGGGAACTCGCCACCGGCCAAGAACTTTGCAGGTTCACCGGATACGGCTGTCAGGTTTGGTTCGGCCAAGGTTCGGATCAGACCGTCGCGCTCGAGGGCACGTAGGGCGCCGCTGATTTGCTGATTGCCGGTGCCCCATGCTCCGCTAATGCCGGAGTTTCCAAATGGCTCCAAGTTGCTGTTGCCTCCACCCTGGAAGCCATTGAAGTTAAATAGCTGACCAGTTGTGTTGGCGGCTCCTGCAACAGTTGCGGTGGCGATCCCGGGAATCGGAAGTGAACCGAGTCCTAGGCCAGCCGTCAAAGGCAGAGCATTTTCAGTAAGTACTGCGGTTGTGAAGTTGCCTGAGTTGATGGCGGCGCCGAGGTTTACGCCGAACTGTTTCAGAATTGTGCGTTGAACTTCCGCCACAACCACTCTCAGCATCACTTGCTCTTTGCCATCGACGGCAAGCAGGTTGATAACCTGGCTGTCGCCCTCAGCTTTTTTTACCCGTGCGAGAGCGGTGCCTTCGACCTTCTGAGTGTGTGTGACTTCAAACTCTACGTTGACAAAAGTTCTTGCAATCTGAGAGGCGCGTGAGCTATCTGCGGGGGCGCGAACGGAACCCGTTAAGACAACTGTGGAGTTGAGCATCTCGACGTTTATGTTGCTGCCAGGAATCAAGCGGTTCAACATGGCTTGAAGGCCATTTGTGTCGCGCTCGACGAAAAGTTCAAATGTCGCGAATTGGTCTCCGTTTGAATCGAAGAAAAAAGCGTTGGCTTCGCCGATCTTGCGAGCAAGAAGAAACACGCGGTTGGTGCTTAAAACCACTGCATCGACAACCTGGGGGTTTGAGACCATGACGTCGCGAATGTCGCGGGGGAACTCCACGAGCATCGATTTTCCCAACCCGATCTTGAGAGTCTTTTCGACAGGTATCGCATTCGAATCGCTTATGCGAAGAATGGATTTGTGGTGTGCACCTTCAGCCGATGCCTTGCTTTTATAACCATTGGCGAAAGCGTCTTGATGCACGGTGCTAAGTGTAACTCCAAAGCAAAGTGCCAGGGCTGTCGCCAGGGTTGTTGACCAACGGGTCGTTATAATGGTTCGCATTTCTTAAAAGCCTTGTTCACGAGCTACTGACGATTGCTCAGTTTACGCCGTACGCACGCGACTTGACTCCATAACGCGTTACACCAATGGAGTTTCCTTGATCTCTACCAGAACTGATATCTTCTCCACTCAGGTGACGCCCTTCGGAATCGATGTCGGCAACAGAGCGCAAAGCCAGCGCGATCGAGCCCATCGAATTGGCCATGGCCAGGGTTTCTGCCTGAGAGGGGGTTAGTTCCAACGTTGCAGTTGTTGTGCCTGATGTTTTCGTTGATTTTGTACCGGGAGCAGCTTCTAGCTGTTGTCCCATGGCGAGTATTCTTACGTTCTTAAAAAGAGTGTCGGAGTAGAATTCTTCGCTGCCACCGTTCTTTCGTAAAGCGCGAACCAGAATTACATCGACGTGGTCGTTGGGAAGAATGAGACCGCCGGCGGATGCTTCCAGATTTACTTCTGTTGAGATTGCCCGCATGCCAGATGGCAGGATTGCTGCCAGTACACCGCCTTGACCAGGTTTGATCAGTTTTTGCGGAGTTGCGGGTTCTCCTGCGATCATTGGAGAGCGAGCAATGGATCCGGCGAGTTCACTTTTTGCATTTCTTCTTGCTGAGGTGATGAGGCCGGGGTTTAATCCCTTTTGGGGCCATTTGGTCCAGGTGAAGTGATGCTCGCTTACGATTTCGCCCAGACCGATGTCTTTAGCGGCAACAAGCACTTCCACCGTGTCGATTTCGACTTCGCGGGTTGTTGTTGTTTCCTGCTTTTTGGGGCTCATTCCATTTGCAAGAAACAGAGTCAAAACTCCGGCGAGTCCCGCAATTCCAAATCCTATTAATTGTGCGCGTTTCATTCCGATCCCACCACTTCATTCGGGAAGGGATTCGCCCTTCCGTCTGTCAGGACATTGGGCTGTAATTGTCAATATGAAGTTAACCGGCGTCGCAAATTCAGACATCGTGATGTTTCTTGGGAGGAGTAAGTTTGGGTTAGAACCCATTCAGCAGCTTGGTTGCAGGTGCTGATCAACCCAAGAGTTGTGAGTAAAGCCCGGTTTTCGTGAAAGCGACGAAAGCTGCGGCCGCGATTGCTATGCCATAAGGAATGCCACCAGACTTGTCGTGGAGTCTGATGGACCATTGCTGGCCGGCTGCTATAGCAGCAGGAAAACGCCGATAGGCAAGAATAACTATTGCCAATATACCCCCGAAGATGGCGACCAAATAGATAAACGGTAAAAGTTGTTCAAGTCCAATCCAAAGAGCACCAGCGGCCAGGAGCTTTGCGTCGCCTCCGCCGAATATGCCAGCGGCAAACATGGCAAAGCCAGCTGTAAGTACGATTGCACCTGCACCCAGATGGGAGAAGAACTCCGGCCAGGAAAGACCGGCTGCCAGGGCAGCAAGAGGGAATATAGCAATCAGGAGGATTGATACTTTGTTTGGGATGGTCATGGTCAGGAGGTCACTGATTGCTGCATAGATCATAGCTGCAGCAAAAACCAAGATTAGTGGGTACGCCAACACGATAGTTTCCTCCATAGGGTCGTTCCGGAATTCCGGGTAAAAAAGCCAGTTCCGTTTTTTAGGTTTGGGGCCGACTCATGTGGCGATTACAGCATGGAAAATGAAACAATCGGTTTATGTGAGGTCATTATTTATAGTGGCATTTTTGAACGAGCTAAGCGGCGTTAGGTGTACTTTTCGCCAATGGGACAATGGGGACGAAACAGTTCTAGTTTGCGATGGAAGTGGTGTACACGCCACTTAGCAGTGTGAACACGGAGGCGATATCAAGCCCGAGTTGCGCCAACGCTGAAGCCATGGAAAGCCAAATCAAGGCGATGAGCAGTCCATACTCAAGTGCATTGGAACCCGATTCGTCTTCAATAAATTGTCGTGAGACCGTAATTGGCAACCTTATTTCGAGATGAGTCATCTTCAAGATCTACCTGTCGTTAAAAACGGTCTGCCATGAAGACCATGCGTTCTTCTTCATAGCTTGAAGATGATCCGGGTTAGGCCACGCCAAACAATGTT
>JAJRZC010000085.1 GCA_024275435.1 Alphaproteobacteria bacterium | reverse complement strand
CGATTTCGACGAAGACGAACTGCTCAAACACGCCTGGGGCATATGGCGGCGGGATGGCGAACCGGTCGCCGTCAAACTGCGCTTCGCCCCCGGACCCGCCGCCCGCCGCCTGAAGGAGAGCACCTGGCACCCGCTCGAAACCGTGACCGACACCGATGACGGCGGCTGCCTCTGGGAAGCGCCCATCGCCGAATGGCGCGAGATGCTGCCCTGGGTAAGAGGGTGGGGGGCGGATTGCGAGGTGCTGGAGCCGGAGGGATTGCGGGAAACCATGATGGGGGAAGCGCGGCGGCTGGCTGAAGTGTACGGGTGGCAAACGTATCGAGGAGAGGCAGGTGCAGATGCAAGGTCGGGCCTGTCGCAAACTTTTCAAGATTTCTTTGGAGGCAACGAGTGAGTGGTTGGCGGCCCTACCCTTATCAAAAACTTGTCGGAGAGCACCTGCTTGAAGGGCGCAGCGTAATCCTGCAAGCTCCTACCGGCGCCGGCAAAACAGCAGCCGCGCTCCTGCCGTATCTCCATGCCAGGCGGCATTTATCGCCAGACGACTTTCCACGCAAGTGTATTTACTCTGTACCCATGCGCGTGTTAGCCAATCAGTTTCATGAAGAGTACGGCAAGATCATCCGGCGCTATGGCTGGCAGCATGATCTAAACGTGACTATCCAGACCGGCGACCGACCTGATGATCCAAGAGTGGAAGGCGACCTGGTTTTCACCACCATTGATCAGACCTTGAGCAACTTCCTTAACATTCCCTATGGACTAGGTACAAGGTCCGCAAACCTGAACGCCGGTGCAGTACTTTCCAGTTACCTAGTCTTCGACGAACTCCATCTTTTTGATCCAGACACCACGCTGCCGACCACACTGGAGATGCTGCAAATGCTCCAAGACATTACACCGTTTATTGTAATGACGGCAACCTTTTCATCCAAGATGCTTTCCCGGCTGGCAGAAAAACTGGGGGCAGTGGTTGTGCCTGAGAACGAAGCACAACGCGCAGGCATGCTGAAAATTGGCTCTCAGGTGGGGAAAGACCGCCGTTTTTTTGCCGTGGATGCTGAACTCACCGCCGACCGGGTGTTGGACGCCAAAAACCAGGCACAGCGCACAATTTGCATCTGCAACACAGTGAAACATGCACAAGATTTATACCGCGGGATTACTCGTGAACTGGCGGCGCGCGGCGACGAAGAAACTCAAGTTTGCCTGCTGCATTCTCGTTTCTACAAAGATGACCGCGTCTCAAAAGAAAAATGGATTCGAAAACAATTCGGGATTGCCCAGGAAAACTACTCAGGCCCCAACCTAATCCTGATCGCTACTCAGGTCATTGAAGTGGGTATTGACGCTACCTGTGACATCATGCATACCGAACTGGCCCCGGCAGCCTCAATTTTGCAACGGGCAGGACGTTGTGCCCGACGGAAAGAGGAAAGAGGCAAAGTTCTCGTGTATTTGCCTCGTGACGATGAGGGCCGGCCTGATTACACTCCTTATTTTCTTAAAGGCAAAGCCCGTAAAACGGAATATGGACGGCAGTTATGTCAGGCTACCTGGGAAACCCTGAACGATGGCGAATTTATAGATGTTCACATGGATTTTGCCAAAGAGCAGACCTTCATTGCCCGAGTCCACACGCCTGTCGATGAAGCAATTCTGGACGCGCTGGATTATCAGAGTAGCCAGCGCCGAGATGAAATGCTCTACACCATGCAAACATGTGACCGGGGAGCAACATCTACCTTGATTCGCAATGTTGATAGCCGGTTTGTCGTCATCCACCCCACCCCAGAGACAGATGAAAACTTGGCACGCAATCCCTGGCATTATGATGGATTCTCGTTTTCCCCCGGTACGTTAGGAAAAGCCTTCGCAGAACTGGAGGAGCAAATCGACGACGAGATGACTCCCTGGATCATGCAGTTTGCAACCAGAGTGAATGAGAACTCAGGCCGCTGGGATGAGGAGGGCCCAAACCGACAGGCGTCCGAATGGAAGTGGTGCAAGATCAATGATTCAAAAGAGGTTTATTCCAACCCTGTTTTAGCGATCCACCCTTACGTGGCACACTATAGCTTAGAGCTAGGCATCCTGCTCGAACCTGCTCAAGGGGAACACCACTTGCGCCCTCGCGAGCGCAAAAAACCATTCGAGAACTACGCCTATGAACTGGAGACCTTCACCGAACACGTCACTGGATTACAGCGCGCCTACATTCACAGACAGTATCCCCCTAGAACAAAGCATCCCTGGCTACCCTTGAGTGACGAGATTGCTTTTGCGGCGCACCGCTTGGAAGTGCGTTTCAATCTGCCAGATGGCGCGCTCGACCGGATGCTGCGCACTCTGTTCGCTTGTCACGATTTGGGTAAACTGAATCTGGATTGGCAACGTTGGGCGCACGAATGGCAGTGCCGGGTGGGCAAATTTCATGCTGGGGAAGACAAATCCATCCCGGAGGATTACCTGGCTGCCCACACGGATTACGACGGCAGCAGGGAGCAAAAGACAGAACAACGCAAGATCAAACCGCCGCGCCCACGTCATGCCAGCGAAAGCGCAATTGCCGCATTTGAAATTCTAGGGTTGGCTTGTGATTGGGATAAGGGATTTGCCAAAGCCGGATTCACCGCCATCGCCCGCCATCACAGTTCGAAAGTGATTGACTACACCCCATTCCGTTTCCACCCCGCATCAGAGCACAGTCTAGAATCTGCATTGCAGGCTGTTGGCTTGCCGCCAGAATGGGCGAAACGCGCGAACTGGGAAGATGACGGATATCAAAAATTCGGGGATGGTTTGGTGGATTTTGGCGAGATGCGGGAGTTGCTGCTGTACTTGCTACTGATCCGGGTGTTACGCCTGGCAGACCAGAGGAGTCAAATAAAATAGTGAGGCACAAAGACACAAAAGATATGACCTTGCTCAAGTATCCTCTTTGGATCGTAGCAAGGCCACTCAACGATGAAGTAAGTTTCAGTATCCTCTTTGGATCGTTAAGAATATAATAACACATTTTTCACCGGAATGGAGAGCCTCAAAAAATCCTTGACAGAAGCCAGTCTTTCTGGTAGAAATACCAGCAGAAACAACAAAAACGCCCCTTACTCATCGATGAGTAGATGCCTAAGGAGAAAAAATGACTGGCTACTCTAGAATTCAAGTATCGACAGATAAAATCTATGTACGATTTGAGCGGGTTGAACCGCCAGGGCCTCCTGGTACTTTTGATGCTCTCCGCGACCGATTTTATCACAGTGTTCTATCGGCGCGCTGGGACCATCACATTCGCTGGATGGTTGTACCAGTGCAGGATTTGAGTAAAGTGGTGGATTTCTGTTACCGAGAGTTTGGAGTAATTGGCACCAAGATTACGTCAAACAATCCGTCGGTACGAAAATCTTACTATTACTCATTCAAAAAGCACTTTGCAGATTCAGGAACACAGGATACCCGCTAGAGAACAAAATCTATAGAAGCTCAATAGATGGAGGACAGATGGACAATTTTTTCGTAGACAAAACAACCTACACTCCAGCAGACACCTTGCTTGCCTTTGGTCTGGCAGCGTTGCTGACAAAACTGGTGTCACCCGGCCGCGCGCCAGACCTTACCATCATTGACGTCGGGGACAGTTACCGGCTGGAATGTGCCAGCCTGCTTCCGGTAGGGCAATTAAGCCGGGTAAAGCCATTCCCACTATTCTCAGGGCTGAACACAGCCAAGAAGACAGCCAACGTGCCTCAGCCAGTAGACTACCTGACGCACCAGCGCAACAACCAAACCTACTTCGAGGCGCTCAAAAAAGGGATGAAAGGCGAAGAATTGAAAGAACAGAATATTCACCCGCCACATCCAGATTGGTCGTCCTGGGCGATCATCAATCAAATGTCAGCTATCGGCGCGTATAACGGACTGGCTGAGTTATGGTACGCCCATCGGGACTGCTTCTCCGACCTGATCGGCGTCATTCTGGACCTGTACCGGACGCGCCCCAACACAATAAACGAGGCAGAAACCCGCTGGAAGTCGCTGGCAAAGGAGCAAGGCATCCAAAGCAATTCCCAAGTTGCTCAATTGCAGGTCGTCAACCCCGGCATGGGCAAAGGCGGCAATCGCAGCAAGGCTACTGGTCTGAGCATCGGCGGGCTGAAAGGGTTTTGGATCCCGGAATATTTGAAATACGCCGGTTTATTCAAGGCCGCGTTGCCCCGCGTGGTGAGTGGGAGCAAAGACCGCAAAACCTACGTCTTGCGCCCCAAAAACCTAACCTGGAAAACCCACCAGCAAACTTTCTCAAAGTTTCAGCAAGCCGTGTACGCCTCCACCGCCGCGAAGATGGATATTCTAGCAACTCTGGGATACTGCAAAATCTATCTCACTCAATGGCTGGAGGGGCAGAAAACAGGCCTGGGATGGCTCTCTGAAGGCAAGCCCGGCGACCACATCGCCGCGCTGGACGTGATCTTCTACAAGTACCTGGGTAGCGCACACGCCACCATGAATCTCAGCAGCATGGTCCTGCCCGACTGGCTGCCCGATGAATCCCTGACAAGCATCGAACAGGCTGATCGCTTCCTCGCTGTAGTGGAGGAGCACGAGAACGTAATCCGTTACCTGGACGAAAAAATTGGTGACCAGGAGGCAATGTTGCGGGCTTACCGCGACTTTCTCTCTACTCGCGAACTGCGCGCCTTTTATCGCTTCAACCGCAAGTTCGCTCAATACATCATGAGTAAACTTGTTGCTGGAGGGCAATATACACCCCGGCAATTTACTACACCCAATCTAAAGGAGTTAATTATGGCACACCAACAGAGTTTTAGACCCATCCTGGAAAACGAAGGTTTTTTGAGAATAGCATCCGCAATTCGGAGTAGCACCGTTCTTCCACAATACTTCAAGGCAATTGGGCAACCCGGCCCATATGAAATCCACTACGGGCTTGGGAGAAAATTGCTTCGAGATGCCAGTTATCCGGAAAAATTCATCCAGGCTCTCAGTAAATTCATCCAGGCTTACATGCGAGAGAACTCCCAAATCAACGAACGCTTCAAAGGGAATCCGCCTGTTCGGAGGTCACTGATCCAGACAAGAGATATTGACGCAATCGTGGATCTTATCGCTGAGTTTGGCTCAGAGACAGTCGCCAATCTCCTGGTAGCCTACGGTTACGCTCGTGATCCCAAAACGCCTGTTACGAATGAGTAAGAACTACATCTATTTCAAACCACAAGCTGAATAAGGAGACCAAAACATGTCCAATCCCATCTATTCTCTCTCGATTTCTGCCCGCGCCCTGCTCAACTTGCACAGCCTGAACAACGAAGGCGGTGAGGGCAACCAGATCCAAACCCGCATGGTGAATATCGTCTACTACAACGAAACCGGCGAACCCGTACAAGCCAACGTCAATGCCATCAGTGGCGACATGTTCAAACATATTCTGGTGGAACACTTGCACCGTGTGGCAACCGAGAAAGGTCTGCCACTCTGCTCGGCCTGCCAAAAGTTGGATGCCAACCGCATAAGCGCAGCTCCAGAATTCCGTGAATGGCTTAAAGAAAAACCCACCCAGGTGCAGGTACTTGACAAACTGGTACATGATTGCACGATTGACGATTTGGCCGGAAACCTGATTACCGAGGGCTCGCTTTCTGTACCCCGCAAAAGCATAGTGGAATTTGGCTGGGTAGTCGGCCTGCCGGAGACGGTCACTACCGATGAATACTTCCACGTAAAATATGTCCCCGACCGCCGCGAAAAACCTACTGATGAAGATGAGCGCAAAGGCAATCTGGGACAAGCGATTTTCCATCGCCCGACCAGTAGCGGCGTCTATGCCATCGTATGCAATTTCGAAACTGCCCGCATTGGCTACAACGATATTACCCAAACTTACTTGGACGATGTTGACCGCCAGGCGCGTTTTGCTGCCCTGTTGGAGAGCGCACTGTATACCTTCATCGAAATGAACGGGGCCATGCGAAACACCCAGTTGCCCCATCTGGTTGAGTTGCATGGTGTGGTTACCGTCAGCCGTGGGGTGGCCCCGGCACCGACCGTCAGCCCTATCAAAACAGACTTCGAGAAAGACATCAAGAGTACCAGAGATGCGCTCAATGCGTTACATGGTAAGGACATCATTGAAGTGCATCCTTTTGCTAACTTAGGTGAGTTCAGTAAAACCATGGGACGATTGATTCAAGAATCGGCACCGTATACCCTGCGAGTTGGCTCTTCTGCCTGAGGAGGCCAATATGTGGCGCATTGCTATTTACCAGGCTACTTCGTTGTTCAGTTTGCGACCCTACAATGCGACCACGAGCGGAGGAAAATCTTTGATAACGCCTACGCCGTTTGCCACCAAAATGGCTTTGCTGGACGTCGCCATCCGGGTCTATGGGCTAGAACGAGGCAGCGCGTGGTTTCCTCAGCTGCGTGATTTGCAGGTTGCCATCCAATTGCCTCATCACTTGATGGTCAATAATACTTTCATCAAAATCTTGCGGCCATTCAAAGGTGGTAAGCCTCGCGATGTGTTTGGTACGGGGCTGGCTGGACCAAGGGGTAATACCATTGCATATCGTGAACAGGTGTATTTCAGTGGGGACATCCAACTTGCAGTACGAGATGGAGGAGGACAAGATAACATGCCTCCCTTGACGGATTTGCTAGTACAGGTCAACTATCTAGGCAAACGTGGCGGTTTTATCCAGTGCAAACAGGTCGCACAGGCAGAAACTCTCCCCGCAGAGTTTACATTGCTGAATCCTGTACCCGGTGGTGCTTTTTCAATCCATGGCTTGATGCAGATGCTAGATGACTGCGGTCCCGAGATGCTCTTCGAGCATGCGGACGTGTACCGAGGAACAAGTACGCTGGGTATCAATAAGCCTAATGGTCGGGTTGTGCAACCTATCATCCTCCCTTACCGCCCAATCAAATCATCCCGCTCCTTCACCCTCTATGAACGCATCGAGTGATTTCCCCCTCACCTTCCACCGCCTGCGCTTCACGTGCGAGGCCGCCACGGCGATTCGCTTTGGCGGCCTGCGCGCGGGGAGCAGCCTGCGCGG
>JAJRZC010000084.1 GCA_024275435.1 Alphaproteobacteria bacterium | reverse complement strand
TTATTCCTTGATTTCCGCCGCCTTTGTCAATATTCACGGCCTCGGAGAGGTGGCCGAGTGGTCGAAGGCGCGCCCCTGCTAAGGGCGTAGGCGGGGAACCGTCTCGAGGGTTCGAATCCCTTCCTCTCCGCCATTTCACATTTCCCTATGTGGAAACCTTCTAACACCTTGAATGGTAAGGTAGTTTTTGGGGTTCGAAGCCCTTGATTCCGGCAGTATGCGATACGCTCGGAAAAGGCCAATCTCAGCACTGTTCTTTTAAGGGTGAGTTGACCTGATTCCCATAGTTTCCAAGGGTTTGCGAGGAAACTTGTAGCGAGTTCGAACAGATCATCAAAGCTATGCGCTGGCTTCACCCCATTTTGCTGTTTTTCCGCCAAAACCAGCTTATCGGTTTCCAATTTTGACAGGCGTTTTTCGTAAGCTGCAATGACGCGTGGATTTTCAGTTTCAACGATACGATCCAGCAGGCTTTCAATTTTCTTATCTACTTGGATAGCTTCACGCTTAAGGCCTTGGATCATCCCCTCAGCCTGCGCTATACGTTGCGTCCATGCATCTTTGAACATTGCTTTCACCAGATCGAATAAGCCCTCAGAGGGCTGTAGTGAGCGCACGACCTCAGCAAAATCACCTTCCAGCACATCACGGCGAATAGACTTGCGATAGCTTGCACACCCTTTGGTTGGGCATAAATAATAAGGATGCTTCTTTTTAGTCTTGCTGGTGGACCAGCAGGCGGTCAGCGGTTTCTGGCAATCGTTACACAGAACAAACCCGCGCAACGGAAAATCAGCACTGATATCTTTGCGCGCAGTAACTCTTGCACTTTCCTTCATGCGCCGCTGAACGGCTTGAAAGGTCTCAAGAGAGATCAGCCCTTCATGGTGGCCTTTGCGCAAGGACACATCCCAGTCAGGGGCTTCGACATAACCTGCGTAATGCACACGACGCATCAGGCGGGCAACTTCCTCAAAACGCACAAGTCCGGTGCTGCGATCTTTGGGGAAATCAGGTTGGGTTTCAAGAAAGCGTTTCACCTCGCCTTGGGTTTCAAATCGAGCAGAGGCAAAACCTTCCAAGGCTTCTTGTATGATTGAGGCCAGAGGCTCATTGCGTACCAACAGCTTGCCGTGTTCTTTGGTTTTTTCATAGCGAAAACCCAGCGGAGCATGAAACACCCAATAGCCATTCATCACGCGGGCGCGCATGCGGTTTTTTGTCTGCTCGCCGTTCTTTTGACGTTGGTGTTGTGACACGGAAGCCAGAAGATTTTCAATCAGGATTGAATCGCTATCTTCACCAAAGGTGATTGATGGGCTTTCTAATGTACCACCGGTTTCTTTCAAGGCGCGGCGCAAGGTCCAATGCCCTTCAATGTCGCGGGCAAATCGACTGATATCGTCAATTATAACAACCACGCCTTCGATTTTTGATTTTCGAACATAATCCAGCATGGCATTAAAAGAAGGTCTGTCAAAAGCCCCGCCAGAAACAGCTTTTTCATAGAAAGTTTTGACAACTTCATATTCTTTGCGCGTGGCATATTCGCGGCAACGGGTTTCTTGGGATTCTAATCCGTGACCTTCCTCGACTTGCATCTTGCTGGACACACGGCAATAGATCACTGCTTTTAAGGGTGTTGTACTTGTTGTCATTCTGAACTCCTTGTCTGTGCCGAATTCTGTAATCGACCGGATTGCCGATCAGCGGATGCATTAAATATTTTCTTGGATTTCTTGGGTGATGTTAGCATGGATGCCGATTGTTCAGTGATAAACTTGGCAATTTCCGCCTGTTGCTCACAAATATTGCCAGACGCTTGCTGGACTGGATGCATACCAAAACCAAGATCAACAGCACTGACAACGATAGCCCAGATTGTTTTCAAAAACTCGCGCTTTTCAGCGTCTGAAAGATCAGTTTCGTCCAGATATTTGCCGTAAAGCTCCCAGTCTATGGTTAGCGTTGGCGGGCCTGCTTTGTTCTTTTTGGTTCCTGAATTTGCCGTTGTCATGGCTTTTTCCTCTCATTATTTATTGCTGTCATATTTGCGTCTTTAATTGGCTATTTTATTGCTTCGAATTGATTATTTCGTGGCACGTCAGCCTTAATGCCGCCGCGCCGGTCCCGTGCGCCGATCTGTGGCGTATTCAAAATCATCGCGGGTTTTATCGCGCAATTCCTGCTTGGTGCTATCGCGCTGTTCAGCAGTTGAAACCAACACATCAAGCTCTTGGGTTTCACTACTTGCCAGTTGCGACATGCGACGGCTGTGATCATGTTGCACGTCGCGGTGCGCCTGACGTGTCAGTGCGAATTTATCGAAATTGTCCGAGCCAAACAGGCGATGTTTTAGTGTCCGGTCTTTTACGCCCGCTTTATCAATCCGCGCCTGTAATGCTTTTTCGACACGGGTTTTATAATCACGATTATATAGCTTTGTCTGCTTGCTGCTTTCACGGGAGTAACGCTTGGTGATCTCACTCATTTTTTCCAGATCAGCAGGGCGCGTCAGGCTTTTGGCCCTTTGGCGTAAGCTCGCCAAGTCGAATGTTCGTTTCAGCTCTTCTGTGATGCTGGACATCGCAGTCTCCTTTGTTTTGCGGGCAGACTTTCGGCTAAATTTGCGCCACAGAATCTGCTTGTGATATTGTGTGTTCATGAAAAATTTTGAACATGTGCAAGACGTTGAAGAGTGGCTTGAGCCAATGGGTTATGACGAGTTTTGGGTTAAGCTCAGCCCTTACGGCGTTGACGCCGAAATACGGGAGAATTGCGAGGTCAGTATTGCCAATGGCGCATCGCAAGATACGGTGCTTTCCGTCATAAAAAGTCTGATGCGTATCGAGTTGACCAAGGAACTTGGCCTTAAACGCCGACCGACCACGCCTTGGGTGCAGTTGGTGAAATAACATCAGCGTCCGCCTTCCTTGAAGAAAGCGACAAGCTGACAGCTCCCCTCACTGGCTGGAATTGTGAACGCGCCGTATGGTCCCCAATAAGTGCAGGAAGTGTAATAGCGCTCCAAGAACGGATCATACGGGCTACCGTTATCGACAAATTCATAAGACCAGATTGCGTGTGGAACCCCGAAGGCGATGAAAATGCCATAAAAGGTTATCGGCACGACCGACCAATAGAAGAAGCTTAGGCGTAGGAAATGAGGTTTCATGATCGCCCCGCTTTCTTGACATTAAGGGTAACGCGCTGATCAGCCGGGCGTTGCGGGCCTTCAAGGGGATTGTCTATTGAATTAAACCAAGCGAATTTTATGCGGTACTTTGAAATTGTTGACGGCTGGGAGGACTGGGAAAAGCGGCTTGTTATTCTGGCCGTTGGTGAATGTGGTTATCAATTTGATGATGATACCAGCCCAACAGATTTTGACATTGAAATTTGTGAAGTGGACAGCATGCGAGAATTAGCGGAGCAGTTTGTCGGAGAAGGCCTTTACGGAGATATTCCCGAAAACCTAAAATTCTATATCAACTATGACGCCATCGCCCGCGATTTGGCGATTGATTATTCCGAAACTGTTATCGCTGGTTCCCGCATCATTTATCGGTGCGGGTAAAGGGGGCAATCATGAAAAAGACACCCCAGAACCTGACCGGATATAATTTCGGGCATCCTTGGTATTATGTGCTTGGTGGTGAAATCTTATCGCCCAAGCAAATCCGTGCGGAAGTATCAGCAGGGATTTATCAAGGCTATATGGCAGAGGAAATCAACGCCGTTGATAATATACCAGAACCGCATCGCTCGGAAGCGTTGCGGGCTTTCAAAGCTAAATTCACGAAGGATTTGGCGGAAGACATTTTCCGCTACCGCCAGATTGCTTGTGCAATCCGCCGAGACCGCGCGGAAAATCCAATTTTTATTGAGCCCGATAGTTGTGCTGATATTCACACCGATATCAGCCTGAAATACGCGCGTATTTACAACGATTTTGCCCACCTGAATCGTATTGAAGATTTACTTGCACAGCAGGGTGATTTGTTTGGCTAGGTGTATAGTCCCAGTTTGTGTTGCGCCTTCATATATTCGATCATACCCGATCATACCCGATCATACCCGATCATACCCGATCATACCCGATAATATCCGATTTATCGAATGGTTAGATTGTTGAGTGCAGACAGGTTTGATTCAGTTAATGAGTGCTGAAAAGTGCTTATTCATCAGGAAATAACCCCGGCATCCAACGGCCCGCCAGCTTGGCAGGGAATGCCAGTTGCAATGGCGCGCGGGTACTGCCCGAAGTTAGAGCGCCGCTGTCCAGCAACGCCGATGTTATGCGCCGCGCCGTGCGCTCATTGACGCCGAGCAAGGCGACGGCATCAGCGCGTGCCAGTGATCCTTGCAGTAAAACCGCGCGCAGAACCGTATCCGATTTTGCAGGCAGGTTTCCGGCACGAATTTCTTCTTCGGCCCAGATCATAATCCGGTCGCGCAAGCGGTCAGGCTTCATCAGCCCTTCCATAAATTTCACCTGATCAATACAGATTTTTAAAAAGAACGCCGTAAAGCTAGCCAAAGCACTCTCGCTTAGCGTTCCGCGCCCATCACGATCCCCATCACGATCCCCATGGCGCGGTTGATCACAAGCCGCCAAATGACGCTTATATTCTGACTCATTACGGGCAAGCCCGCGCACCACCGACCAAAGGCCTTTGGTATCCAGTGCAGATTTTAGCATGGCATAGGACATTAGGCGGGCAACACGGCCATTCCCATCCAGAAACGGATGCACCCAAAGCAAACGATGATGCGCACAACCAGAGGCTAGAATGGCCTCAATGCGTCCTGCCTTTGCATAAGCGGCATGCAAGCGGTCCAAAAAACGCGGCACCGCGCCGGGACTAATAGCAATAAGCCGCCCCACTTCCACGTCCCTATTCCGAAGTTCGCCGGGAACGAGCGGGATTTTTTCGCCGGTGGTGGGGTTTTCAACAAACAGCAAATCAGGTGGTAACAATTCACAAAAGCGTCGATGAATTTCCAAAATCATATCAGGCGATGTTGGGCGATCTTTTAGGCCTCCATCATCAATCCACTTTTGCACGGCAATATGAGCTTTTGCTTCCAATTGCAGATCGCGTTTTTTGGGGTCTGTGCTGTAATCGTCCTGCAATGCCTTTTCTATATCCACCGGATGCGTGTTATGACCTTCAATCAAATTGCTGTAATAACAATTCATTGAACGGATAAGATCAGCCAGAGCGGAGGCAATGGAATCCGGTAGGCTGCTTTTGAACGAAGCTGAGATTGTTGCCAATTCCAACGCAAGATCATTCAGCTCCGTCCGCGTAGACGAGCCTTCACCGACCATTAGCGGTTCAAATAATCCTATTGTTTCGCCGTCATCTCTCATTATTCTGCCTGCTATATGTCCGCTTTAATGTCCGCTAGGTTCTGCGCTTATTTTTAAGTCTAAAAACACATATAAAACCTAACGCCTTGGCCCGAATCGCTTATGCGGATGATCCAGATGAAGAACCGACCGCTCAGTTTCATTGTTGTGATTGCGTTCCAAACGACGCAAGGCAGCAGGTTCGCCGTAAAGTCGCATTTCATCCCTGTGGCGCGTCATAGCGACGTAAGAAAGATGGTAATCCATCGTATTTGAACCAAGCACATAGGCATTATCAACCGTTGCGCCCTGTGATTTATGGATGGTGCAGGCATAGCCGTGATCAAACGCACTGTAATGATCTGGCATTATAGTAATTGATCTGGTTTTATCGCTGCCATCAGTATCAATGCGCACACGAAGCTGATTATTCTCAATTTCTTCCACCACGCCAAAACTACCATTCTTTACCCCAAGATCACGATCATTGCGGGTGAAGATAATGCGATCACCCGTTGCAAAGGCGCGCGGGCCGTGGTCGGTTTGGAACAAGGTTTCCACTGATAAATCACCACCAGATTTTCGCAAGGATCGAATGGCTTGGTTGATTGCATGCACATCCTTGCGGCGATGGGTCAAAGCCATCCGAGATATATCAGAACCGTTCAATTCCATATCCGCCACATAATCCTGCGCTAGTTTAGCAATGGCCTCAGGCGTATCAATGGCCGTACTGACAAAGCCTTGTTGCCGGTAGGTTTCAATTGCATCGGCGCATCGCCCTTTGGCCAGATTGCTTGAGGCTTGGCGTTGCCATGCCTGTCGTTGCCTACGGATTTTTGTAAGGTGTGCAGCACCGCTTTCTTGCGCAATATCCTTAAACGGCCTACCTGCTTGAATGGGTTGCAACTGTTCAGGATCACCAACCAAAATCAGCGTGGCCCCGCTTTTCTTGGCTGCGTTCACAAATCGCGCCAGTTGCTTGGTACCAACCATCCCCGCTTCGTCGATCACTAAAACAGAGTTTTTGGTCAGCAAATTATAGCCATTCTTCCAGCTATATTCCAAAGAGGCCAAGGTTCGGCTTTCAATACCGGAGGCGCTTTCTAATCCATCCGCTGCTTTACCCGAAAGTGCCGCACCTATCACCTCAAACCCTTGTTTTTCCCATGCGTGACGTGCCGCAGACAGCATTGTGCTTTTACCTGCCCCCGCCAAACCAATAACGCTAGATAGTTGCCTTGAGCCAAGAACATGGCGGATTGCCGTTTCCTGCTCTGCGCTCAGGCTTGCTCCCGCCGTTTTTTGCAAGGCAGCGTTTTCTTTGGCAATAGCAGTGTCAATATGAGCGCGTGAAACAGAAGGGGTAGAAGTCGAGGCCATCGTGCGCGCGTTTGCTGACAATGTGGCTTTTATGCTCAGGAATTCTTGTATTGAATAATGTGGTTCTATCCCCGTTTTTATTTCAACAAGATCAGGCGAACGCAAAGCCACATCCGCTGCAAATCGCAGTTTTGTCGGATTAGGAATATACTGCACCAAGGCGCGCAAAATATCGCTACGGGTGAAGGCTTCCTTCTTATCCGCGATCACTTCCAGAATATGCGACGGATCACACGCAACTTTTTCGGCAATAGAAATTGTGTCTTCATCGGGCTGAATAATTAGCGGTTGCGCAGGATCATATTCAGGACGCAAGGGAACCGGCTCTGGGATGAAGTCTTTTCCCGGCAACCTTGCACCAATCTCGCGTTGCGCGGATTTGGCGTTCAGTTCACGATTTTGTGATAAAACGGGCCAGAACCGGCTTGAGGTCCGGTGATTTCGGGGGTGGTTGAATTTTTACGTTATAACACCTATTATAACCCCACATCAAAGGAGAGCACCATGTCCAGCCTGAAACTCACCGGTATCGGAAATTCCGTCGGGGTTGTTTTGCCCAAAGACCTGCTGGCCCGGCTGCGAGTGCAGCGCGGCGACCGGCTTTACGCGGTCGAGACCCCGGGCGGGATCGAGCTGACCCCCTATGACCCCGCCTTCGCGGCCCAGATGGATGCGGCCGAGGAGATCATGCGCGAGGACCGCGACGTTCTGAAAAAGCTGGCCGAATGACGCCCGAGCCTGTC
>JAJRZC010000083.1 GCA_024275435.1 Alphaproteobacteria bacterium | reverse complement strand
TGTTGATGACGCCTTGGGACGCTTGGAAGAAGATGGCATCGTGCATGAGGACGAGGATGGCTATCTGATAACATTGCCTCCCGCTGAGGCCGCTGAACACCTTGATGCAAAGTGGGATGTGTTCCTTGATAATCTTCCAGACACCCAACACAACGAGGGCTTTGAGTTTAATGGTGCCAACAACGGACCGGCCAGGTGAGCAGGAATAGTGGTCCAAGTACGCTATCGGTAAATGTCCCAGACACTAAGATCGCCGATGACTTTACAAATACTTTGCAGGATTTTTGCGACCCGCCACCTCTTGCCGTCAGCCAATTCGAGATCCAAATTGCTGGACAAGAGCTGGCTCTTGGATGGCGTGTTGATGCCTACTTCGAGTCAGAGCCAGACTTAGTAGCCCTGACTAGAACGCTTTCAACACATGTTGAATTTGACTTTCCTGAGCTGTGCCTTACGCCAACGCCGGACTTGAACTGGGTTGCCATTTCACAGGCGGCTTTGCCACCTGTTCAAGCCGGGCGTTTTCTAGTGCATGGCAGTCATGATCGCAAGGCGACCGCATGGGGACCAAATGCCATAGAGATCAACGCCAGCGAAGCTTTTGGCACCGCTCATCACGCCACGACTTACCTGTGTCTTGAAGCGATCGATAAATGGACGCGCCGAAAGCATTTTCAACAAGCCCTTGATTTGGGGTGTGGTTCCGGGGTGTTGGCGATTGCTCTGGCGCGCGTTGCCCCCAAGTGCCGTATCGTTGCGACAGACATTGACGAAAAAGCCATCGAAGTAACGCGTCATAACGCTCTGATCAACCGCGTGGGGGGACGAATAAAGACGAAAGTTGCAAATGGTCTGTCAATGCCAGAGCTTAAACGCCCAGCGACATTCGATTTCATCTTGGCAAATATTCTAGCGGCACCTTTGATTGAGATTTCTCGTGATATTTCATGTATCGCCAAGCGGGGTGCGATAGTTGTTCTGTCGGGACTTCTTACTCGTCAAGCCGCAGAAGTTACAGCTGCCTATGGTGCTGCGAAATTTACGCTACTTGAACATCACAGACGTGGAGAGTGGTCGGCGCTTGTACTAAGAAAATCTTAAATGTGTATCTGGAGAAAAATAAATTTGAATTTGTTATGTGGAATGTCTCAACACTTTGTTCGATCAATCAGGTGATTTCTGCTAGTATTCGCTGATGTTTCAAAACTTTGATAATCCTCCCCCTGAAAATCTCTCGCCGCACAGACTGCAAAGCTTGCGCGAAAAAATGCGCCTTGTGGGTGTCGACGCTTATCTTGTTCCACGCACAGACAAACACCACGGCGAGTATGTACCCCCGAGTGATGAACGTTTGAAATGGCTGACGGGTTTTTCGGGCTCGGCGGGTCTTGCCATCATCGGGTTGAAAAAAGCGGCTCTCATTGTTGATGGTCGCTACAGGGTTCAGGCGCGCTCGGAAGTGGATGAGGACCTGTTTGAGCTTCCTGAGTTTAGCGCCAAACGTCCGGCTGAATGGATTTGCGAAACCCTTTCAAAACGTGGCAGCAAGGTGGGATATGACCCGTGGCTGCATACGGGAAACGAGATTTCGCGGCTACAAGCCGGGCTTGCCGGACAGGGGATTACCTTGAAACCCCTGTCGCGCTGTAATCTTGTTGATTCTATCTGGGGTGATGATCGTCCGGATGAACCTTTAAACAAGGTCACGATACATCCGCTAGAATATGCAGGCGAAACAAGCACTTCAAAGTTGGAAAAAATCCAGCAGCAGCTGAAAAAAGATGATCTGGAAGCTGCAATCCTGACGCTTCCCGACAGTATCTGCTGGCTGTTGAACATTCGTGGCTCAGACATTGCACATAATCCGGTCGCACTGTGTTTCGCCATTGTGCCAGCACGGGGGAAGGTTGAGCTGTTCATCGCACCTTCGAAACTTAATTCAGATGTTCGCGCG
>JAJRZC010000082.1 GCA_024275435.1 Alphaproteobacteria bacterium | reverse complement strand
GTGGCTCGCCATAAATTCGGAAACCTCGGCACGGATCGCCGTCGCTAGAAGCTCCCGCGCACCTGCTCGCAAAACATCCGTCAGCGGGTCAGGTGAAAAATGGCTTGGTTTTGTGAAGTCGATAACTGTATTCTTGCTCATCTGGCATATCCTTTTCTCTTTGAGAACCGCGGCGTCCTAACAACGCCAGGATATGCCGCCCATCCGGGCCGTCACCAACTTTCGGCTATAACTCTTGATGCCGGTGTGAACAGAGATGAGAACAGAGCTCGTCTTGCGCAGTCTATCCAAGTGCTTAACGCAACGCTTTCTGGACTGCAAAGTGGCTTGCTAGGAATGGTTATATCAGCGCCAAACTATGATATTCGCCAAAAACTGCGGGAGACTGCCCGTTTTTGGGCGCCTGTAAATACGGCTCTTCAGGCTGTTGCTGATGGTGCAGAGATCACAGATGAAGACCGTGCTGTGGTTGTAAATAATATGGAGGCTGTGCTTGTGGCGATGAACGAAGCTGTAGGTATGTATGAATATGTAAACGCGGTGCCGTAAATCTAGCGAAGCATATTGGATGTTATTCTCCTAGAGGTGCTAACTGTCTGCAGCGCCGCTCGGCTCGAAGTGGCAAGGCATACAATTCACAAAACTTGAAATTTTTTGACACTTGCCGAAAACCAACTGGCACAATAGTAGTACAAACCGATTCGAACTGCTATGATGACCTGGAGACAGCCCGATTGTGAACGCTGCTAATACAAGCTTAAGGTGCCTGGAGGGCTCTGATATTCTCGGCAAGGAGCGTGACTATGTTACGTCCTATCGCGGCCCATCGGGGTTTCACTGGCTGGTAAACGGGCTGCTTGGGGGCATGCGCTTGCCGGGTGTCCTTACAGAAATGCGATATGACCTGGAGGCGCTCAAGCGGGTTAATATATCACTTCTGGTAACCCTGAACGAGGTTTGGTCTCCGCCCGTTGCAGAGCTTGCGGCGTTTGGTATAGATTCCTATACACACAAAATCACCGACCTTCAGGCCCCTGATTTTGAGCAAGCTTTGGTAACGTGCCGGTATGTGCATGCTTATTTGGCGAAGGATAAAGCCTGTGTTTTTCATTGCCGTGCCGGGGTCGGGCGCACAGGCACAATGCTTGCGGCACAGCTTATGTACTATGGCCTAACAGCGGATGAAGCGATTCGAATGGCGCGTGAAAAGAACCCAAGATGGATTGAAACAGAGGTTCAACTGGCTTTTTTGCATAAATTTGATGTATATCTGGATGGGAAATTCGAATAATCTGTTTGCAATCAAATGGTTGAAAACAACCTAATGCAACGATTATTGACCTCGCGTCAACACCATTTACATTTTTTGACCGTAATAGTACAAGCTCAGTGTCAGCGGCGGCACTCAGGGTATTACGGAATTTCCTTTTCTTGTTACTAAAAGTAGCAGGGGTTACCCATATTTGTATTTGCCTAAGGGCAAGTCAGAAAATTAAAGAATAATTCCTTGGAGGGGATAAAAATGTCACTAGATAAAGCATTGGCCGATGCGGTCTCGAAAATTCCTGAATGCCTTGCAGCTGGTTATGTGGATATGTCCACGGGCATGCTGCTTGGGGTTAAAACTGTAGATTCCCACCCGCAGGAAATTTTGGACATGGTATCTGCCGCGACGGCGGACCTGTTTCAGGGGCCAACGGTTGTAGCAATTGAAGAGCATTTCAAAAAAGCACGCGGTCAAAAAGCCGATGACGGCGTGCATTTCTTTCAGGAAATCATCGTATTTAGTGAAAACCTGCTTCACGTATTTTTGCGCACAAAAGCCTATCCTGATCATGTAATATGCTTTGTTTCTCGTAAAAATGCGAATATTGGCATGGTGTTAACTAAGGCCCGCATGGCTGTTGACCCGGTATCTGCCGCCCTTTAATTTAAAGACTGGCAGCGGGATTTTCTCGCTGCCAACACATTTATTGTTAAGTATTTTTTTAATTAGATTCGAGGTTTGAGATGGCTGCACTTCTTAACCGTGATGATATTCTGGAAGAGTTGAAGCTCGATGCGTCTGACGCACGGGCCAATGTATATGCCAGATTTGTTTGCAGAATTGTTGAGCGATCAATTTTGCCCCGTAAAATCTTGATACAAGGCCCTAAGGGGGACTTTGTGTTGGTTGTAAAGCACGGCGAAATTATCGGGTTCCAAACCGTTGCTGCACAATCTCTTACTTGGGCACGTAGCCCCCTGCCAAAAGCAAAACAGCATGCGCTCGTGCTTTCTGCGGGGGAGGCGCTGAAGGTTGGAGAGTTGTCTTTAGCTTTGATTGGCGAGCAGGACCGTGGCGAGATTGCAAAAGCAGGTGCACCGGATAAGGGTGCAAAGACTGGATTTCCCACATCACCGCCAAGGGTTGTATCCCTTGATGATTGGAAGCAGGGGAAAGACAGGAAAAAGCCTCCGGTTTCCGCCGCAGATTCTGCAATATTGCAGGGCTTTTATGCGAGCTTAAAAAGCAAGGTGAGGTTTACATATCTGGAGGATACGGCCAACAAACAGGTTCAAACATCGGGTGTTTTCGGCGTGGTCGATGAAGCTATTTCAGCGAGGCTTACACCGTCGATCCTTACATGGCGTGAATCCGTATTACCTGTACTCGGGCGTGGACCTCAGTTACTGATTATGCGGTCGTCTTCTAATGATGGAGTTTCTTTGGTTTGCGCAGTTGCCGATTGCCAGTTTCTGCTGGCAGAATTTGAAACTAAGAACTTGGGCGTCGTTACTGGTTTGTGGATCCGGGCGTCACAATCGAAATAGAAAATATTGCATATGCTATGCAGCCTATCAAATTTAGAGATCAGAGCGGGCAACACACGGTTGTTTTTCGGTATCAACCTAAGCATTCATTCAACGGGGTTTTATGCCGTCATGGGGCCGGTTGGTGTGGGCAAATCCACCTTGTTGGCGGTGCTAGATGGGCATGGAAACAGCAATGGTTTGAGCATATCTTATGACGCTGCTCGCTATGCAGATGCAGCCCTTGATTTAGGGAACCACCCGATAGTCATCAAGCAGGCCAACCGGAGCGAGCAAGCACAGCGTGCCATTAACGGCGGCACGATCAAACAACAAATAAAAGAGGCATTAGACCAAGATCCAGCAATGCTTTGCCTTGATGAGCCGACCGCCGGTGTTGCGCATAATGAAGCCCTTTTTATGCTCGACTGGCTCAAGCAGGAATCTAAAAAGCGCGCCATAGTAATGGTGACCCATAACAGCGAGCAAGCACGCAGCTTTGCCGACTGGGTGGTTTTGCTAGGCGGTGGAGAGATTGTCGAGCAAGGGCCGACAGATACATTCTTCAACGCGCCCCGCAGCCCGATCACCAAGCATTTCATCAAAACAGGCAGCCTGTCTTTGCCACGGCTTGATGCCCATCCAAGGCAGTTGGCACCAGAGCACCGTGGCCTTCCTGAAGGGATAAATACACAAACGGTCAGCACCGCTGACGGACTTTTGAAATGGATCATTCGCCGTTCATTTGCGATTGCATATTTGGAAGGCAATAATAGATCCGGCCTTGTTGACCTCATTGAAGCCTTGCGCGGCCGAAGGATAAATGCCGTTGCCGTGCCCCATAATATAGAGCCGGAGATTTCTAAGGCGTTCACGTCTGCTGAAATTGAATTGATAGAATATAGCACCCCGAATGCCGGTGCCCCGTGGGAAATCCGCGCCAGCCTTAACCTCGCAAGCGAGATCGAGGGTGTCATCTCTCGGGGTGGTCGTGTAGCGGTTTTGCAAACAGAAACTGTTCTTGCTGGCGTATTAGCGGCGGTTCAGCTTATCAATACGGGCATTACCGCCAAAGACGCCATTGATTTGCTAAATGTTAAAGAGGTTGGCATAGGTATCCACATACAGGACGAACAATTTTTGTGGGATCTGGAACTGGTTCTCGACTTGTGCTCGGACACCGACCAACCAAGTATAAGCGGTAACTTGGCAGTTTTGCCAGCGCAGCACAATTATAAGAAAACTGTGATTAAACCGACGGCTTCCAAGGATAATTCGCAATGACTTTCAAGACCGATTCATCGTTACCTAGTGCGCTTGGTGCAAACTTGGCAGCTGAAAGCCATGCCGTTCTTGCTCTGCTGGAGCAATTGCGCGGCGCAATAGATGGCGAGGAATATGATCATTTGTTTGAGCCATCGGAAGAAATTCTCAAAAATGCGATCGCGTCAATTTCGTTTATCGGGCAAGTTAAGGCCGGGAAGACAAGTTTAGTTAATGCGCTAATAGCTAAGCCCAATTTTTTGCCATCTGACGTAAACCCTTGGACAGCTGTTGTAACTCAGCTCTTTTTTGATAAGCCGGGCGGGCCACATAGCGGAGCGCATTTTGCTTTTTTTGATGATCAGCAATGGGATAAATTTGCCAATCGCGGCGGCCGCTTGGGTGAATTGGCATCGGAAATCCCCGAAAGTGAAGAAAAACTAAAAGGGGTTCGGCTGGAAGTCGAGCAAATGAAAGAAAGAGCTAAAAAGCAGCTTGGCGACAGGTTTCAGAGCTTATTGGGCAAAACACATAAGTTCGAAACAGCGACCACAGATGTGTTGGCGCGCTATATTTGTGCGGGGGATGAGCCAGAAGCGCTGGTGAAGCAGCATGTGCAAGGCCGATATGCAGATATCACCCGCGAGGCCGCGGTGTTTTTTGAAAAGGAAAAATTCGCTTTCCCTGTGGTCATGGTAGATACACCGGGCCTGAATGACCCGCTGATGATCCGCGAAGAAATAACGCTTCAAAGCCTTGAGCACTCACAGATATTCGTGCTTGTCCTTTCGGCACATCAAGCCTTCTCCAGCGCGGATCTTTATTTGGTTCGTATCCTGAACGCGCTGCGGCTCGATCGCTTGGTCATATTTGTGAATCGCGCAGATGAGCTTACCAACCCTGAAAAAGATATTGGCGCCATCCGCAAGCACATTACAAAGTTTATGGAAAAGGAGCGCCCGGATATCGCGGTTCCTATCGTATTTGGAAGCGCGTCCTGCGCCAGCAGCGCGATGCTGGGAGAAGCGTCTATTGACCCGACACGTGTAGCTTCGATGGAATTGAGCAGCGCGGGCGCGGCAAAAGTGAAAAGCAACACTAAATTTGAAAGCAAAAAACAACAGCAAGCGTGGGATGCCTCTGGCTTGCCTGCATTGGAACACGAAATCTCCAAAATGATGTTTGATGGGCCGGGGCAAGCCTGGCTAACAAGTGCGCGGATTGATCTGGATAATGCGGCAAGGCTTATACAGGCCAAAACCGAAACAGCCCTCGACAGGCTAAAACAGCAACAAGAAAAGACAGGTGCAAACAAAAGTCGCACTAAAGACAAAAAACCTACCCCGAAATTTGACGCTAAACATTTTGATTCAGAGTGCGAGCGGTTGTTTGGGGCCCTCAGGTTGGTGGTTGAGCGAAATATGAACACCGCTTGGACTGAAATGAAAACAGGGCTACAAGAGCTGACAGAACAGTTCATTGTCGAGCACGATCAGGAATTTGCCGTGTATCTACAACGGGCAAAAAAAAGCAAGAAGACGATCCCGTGGTCATGCGACACAACGCCATTGCGCCGCGAGCTTAACATTTATTTGAATCAGGAGTTTCCGCAGATTCAGAAAACGGTGTTGGGGAATATCGAATACGGTGTAAAGAAAATATCCGACTCTATGGTGGAGTCTGGCCTGCCAGCAGCCAAAAATCTGCGTATCAATACCGCAGAGCTGGCGGCCCAAAGCGCCAGCACATCGGCCCTCTCAAAAATCGTCCCCATTGATATGGACTCCTCCTGGTGGCAGGGCTGGATGTCGAAATTTATGCGCACGGCCAAAGTCCGCGAGAAGGTTGGACGAATGATCCGAGCGCAGTTTCTTCCTATTCAGGATGAACTGATGGGTAGCATGACCAAGCAGCTTGTAACCTCGTCAAACGCGGCGATTGTTTCTTACCAAAAAACGCTCAATAGCTTGGTAGACATCATTACATCAGAAGCCGAGCGGCCTCAGGAGAATGCCCCGAAAGACATATCCAAGCGTATCAACGAGCTTGAGGACAGAGTAAAGGTTTGCAAAGGGGTAAGTGCTGTTCTTAAAAAAGCACTGGCCGCATAGGGTTCGAGAATAATGCAAGATAATTCATCAGATTTTCAAGTGAAACTTGAGAAAACCGTATCAGCTGCAATTGCGAAACTCTCGCAAGCGGACCAAGGCGATATTCGTATCGCCAAAGCTCATGATGCGGCCCTTGATCTGCAAACGCTTCTGACGCGTCCCATAAAGGTGGCCATTGGCGGGGAATTTAGTTCAGGAAAATCCACCTTCGTAAAAATGCTGCTTGGCCAGCATGTTGTGGATATGCAAGCCTCTGCCAGTGCGATGCCAACAGTTAGTTTTTTATATGGCGCGGAGACTTCCTATCGGGCAATAACGGCACAGCGCAGCTGGAAAGTTCGCGACATAGCAGCGCTCACAGAAGGTGAACTGCGGGGACTTGACTGCTTGGAAATCGTGGCAGATGTGCCATTTCTCAGGCAATACGAGATATTTGACACCCCTGGCACCGCAGATCCCTCTCGCAGCGTTGACCAGCTTTTAACGATAGCAACCCACGCGGATTTTGTTATTTGGTGCACCAATGCCACGCAGGCGTGGAGAGAAAGCGAACGACGCATGTGGGAAAACCTGCCCTTTGAGTTGAAGAAACGAAGCCTGCTAATTGTTACCCATGTAGACCTGCCCAGCGTAAAACCCTCGATGGCCCGCCTTATGAAGCGGATGAAAAAAGAAGCAGGTCTTCTGTTTAAAAAGATTATTCCGATGGAATTGTTGGCGGCCTCTGCAGCCAGAGATAAAAGCGGGGTGGTGACAAACGAAGAGTCATGGGTTGCGAGCGGCGGGTCCGAGTGCCTTGGCGCAATGGCCGCTATTTCTGCCGAGGTGCGCGCCGATGTTTTTGCTAATGTTGTGCATGATTTGGAAAATAAAATTTTGCCGGTCATAGCCGAATTAGAGGCCAGTACGCCACAATTTGCGGCCTATTGGATGCAAGAGCTTTCAAAAGCCAAAACAAAACTACATGGGGCTGATGGTGCGGTGACCGCACTTGGGTATTTAAAGCTCGTCGAGGGCGTGCTTGCGTTTATAATGGAATCTGGCGGTGCGCAGTCGGCAGAGGCCCAAAAGATGGCGCCCCGCCTGCAAGAAGCACATGACTACTTTGAAGACATACGGCATAAAGACGGGTCCGAGCAAAATACCGAAGAAAGCAACGCTATCATTGCGCAGCTTGATTGGGAATTCAAACACATAAATATACTATCCTGACTGAAAGCAGTGCCTCATGGAAAACACACAAAACTGGATCAGCTTTGACGGGAAAAAATACCTGATCAAAGAGGGCGAAACCGCGCTGGACGCTATGCTGCGCGGCGGCGCAAACCTCCATTTTTCTTGCCGCAAAGGCTCATGCCGATCTTGTATGCTTGAGGCCGTTTCCGGAGAACTAGGCGAAGAAGCGCAATCACGCCTGTCTGAAGAAATGCGTGCGCGCAATCTGTTTTTGCCATGCGTTACCCGCACCGCCACCAAGGTAGAGGCCCGTTTGCCGGACCTGTCCCAGTGGAATATCAAAGCATTGGTCGCAGAAAAAAACCAGCTATCTGATGATGTTTGGCAGTTATTGCTGGAGCCGCTAACAACCATGGAGTGGCGTGCCGGACAATTTATTAACCTGACCAGCCCCGATGGTGAAACCCGCAGCTATTCGCTGGCCAGCATCCCCGAGGAAGACTACTTTGCCGAGCTGCATATCCGGCGCTATCCCGATGGCAAGGTGAGCAACTGGGTGGCTGAAAGGCTATCTGTGGGTGACGAGGTTGACATTCAGGGGCCGGTTGGCACCTGCTACTACGATTCCGCCATGGCAGGGCAGCCGCTGCTGCTTGTGGGCATAGGCACGGGAGCCGCCCCGCTGATTGGTGTCGCACGAGATGCTTTGCGGCGCGGGCACACTGCGCCGATCACGCTGTATCACGGGGCGGCTCTGGAAAAGAACCTGTATTTAACCGAAAAGCTCAGCGCGCTCGAGGCGCAATACCCTAACTTTACGGCCCACTGTACCGCCTCGCAAGACGGGGCCAAGCAGCGTGTCGTTGATATCGCCTTTGCTCAACACCCTGATCTGCGCGACCATACGCTTTTTCTGGCCGGTGCGCCCGATAGCGTTGAAACCGCCCGGATCAAGGCCGTAGCTTGCGGGGTTAAGCTGGCCTCTATCCATGCTGACCCTTTCGAAACCACCGAACCTTATATGCCCGATGATGAAGCCAAAATAGCTGCCATAAAGCCGGACCCTGAATTATGGGCCGCCCTGAAGGACGGGGCGCTGCTTTCCCAAATTCTGGATGATTTCTACACGCGTGTTTTTCAAGACCCCCGCTTGTCGCCGTTCTTTCAAAAGGTTACGAAATCACGCGTTGCGGGTAAGCAATATGCATTTACAGCAGGTTTATTAACCGGCATACCCAGCTCGTTTGTTGAGCCACCGTTTAACGCGCATCACTGGATGGTTATTTCTGACGAGCTGTTTGACTATCGCGAGAACCTGTTTTTCGAATGTGTGCGTGCGTATGATCTGCCCGAACATCTCGTTGCCCGCTGGGCCAGCCTGCATGAGGTTTTCCGCCGCACAATGGTAAAAAGCGCGGAGCGTGGCCAGGTACATAACGGGGTAGAGCAAGACAAAAGTGGATACACAGATGAAATTTTAGGCCTGGATGGCATGTGCGATGGATGTTTTGAGGAGATTCTTGAAGGCAGTCCCGTAAGAATGCATCAACGGACAGGAGAAATATTTTGCTCAAAATGTGAAGCTGGTGCTGCTTGATTTAATTAGTTTCCGCGGTTTCAATTGGACTGCGAAAGCTGGGCAGGTTAATGCCTACATCGTTGTTTTTGAGTAACACCAGCAGGAGACAAAAATGACTGTTCGCAATCCAGAGAAGTGGTCGCGGAAAATCGGACCAGTTGCTAAGATGAATCGGCCTATGAAAAGGACGATAGGAAATGACGACGAGAAAGCGGTATTCGAACGAGTTTAAGGCGCGTGTGGCGCTGGAGGCGATCCGCGAGGAATTGACGCTGGCGGAGTTATCGAAGAAGCACGGGGTGCACCTATTACCGGCGGGTGATTACATGCAATCACCTGCCGGGCAACGGATGTCCTGCGCCAGTTCCCCCCTTTTGCGCCTGTTGCCGCGCGGTGTGCTTTGACGATGGAGGCGTCGATGAAAAGCAGGCTGTCTTCGCTGTTTTGGGCCAGAGCCTCGAATATATCGCGCCAAACGCCCCGCCG
>JAJRZC010000081.1 GCA_024275435.1 Alphaproteobacteria bacterium | reverse complement strand
TTGAGCGCGTTCCCAATGGTTCAGCCGATTGTTCTGGCGGACGCGCGCATACAGACTGTTGAGGTTCGTGATGTGGCACGTGCGGTGGTTCGTGCATTGTGCGACCCGTCTTTGGCCGGCCAAGACTTTGATCTTGTGGAACTGAGCCCCCATTCGCTGCAAGATGTTGTTTTGATGATACGACAATGGCTTGGTTTTTCTTCTCCGCGTTCTATTGTGGCGCTACCCGATGGGTTAGGTTTCTTGATGGCGCGTGTTGCCGACATGGCGGGCTTATTAGGTTGGCGGGCGCCGTTGCGAACGACGGCCTTAAAAGTGCTTGCTAAGGATGTGCTTGGAGATCCGGGACCTTGGAAAGCTGCGACGGGTGAGACAATGAAGTCTTTATCAGCCACGCTTTCCACTTTGGCTTCGACACGACAAGAACGGTTTTTTGCGCGGGCTCAGCTTTTGTTCCCGCTCATTGTTGTTTTATTTTCCTTGTTCTGGGTTGTGTCCGGGATCATTGGCCTATGGCGTCATGACATAGCGGTTGCTCTTATTTCCGGGTCCATAGGTGAGCAGCTCGCCTCCTATTTTGTTTTGGGGGGCTCAGTCCTTGATGTGATTATAGGGATTGGTCTTCTAGTTCAAAAAACATTCCGAGCAAGTTGTTTTCTGGCAATCGGTGTTTGCGTTGGCTACTTGGTTGCCGGCAGTTTCGTTACGCCCGAACTTTGGGCCGATCCACTTGGGCCTTTGGTAAAGATTATTCCGGTTATTGCCCTTGCCATGATACTGTCGGCGATGGCGGAGGAGCGCTGATGGACTGGGTTTATGTGTTACGGTTTCTGCATATTCTTGGCGCCGTCGTTCTATTGGGCACCGGAGCGGGTATTGCTTTTTTCATGATGATGGCGGTGCGCACAGCTGAGCCGAAAATCATTGCTCACACGGCTGGCGTCGTTGTTATTGCTGATTGGGTTTTCACGGCAAGTGCCGTTGTTGCGCAACCGATTACCGGAGCGCTGCTCGCCGTGGCTATGGGATGGCAGTTAAGCGAGCCGTGGATTCTAGCATCACTAGGTCTTTATATTCTGGTGGGATTTTTTTGGATCCCGGTGGTTTGGATGCAGCGCCGCTTGCGTGACCTTGCGCGGGAAGCGTATCGCAACGGTGCTGAATTGCCGCAAGAATTTCATCGGCTGTATGGAATTTGGTTCGCCTTTGGTTTTCCTGCGTTCTTTGCGGTGCTGGCGATCATCTGGTTGATGATTGTGCGGCCAAGTTTTTAGATCTGTGGTTTTTACGGTGTGAAAGAGGGAACACATGAGCGGGTTTACATTTCACGAGGTGCCTGGTGGGGTTCCGCTAAAAATGTGGACCGACAATGTCCAGATCGATGACAAAGCATTGGAGCAGATGAAGAACGTCGCAATGCTGCCGTTCATTCACAAACACGTGGCGGGTATGCCGGACTGTCATTTTGGAATCGGTGCCACCGTCGGTTCAGTGATCCCAACGAAGGGTGCCATTATACCGGCTGCTGTGGGGGTTGATATTGGCTGCGGGATGATGGCCTGGAAACTCACGATCACCGCAAATGATCTGCCGGACAACCTTGCAACCATCCGCTCTGAAATTGAACGAGCTGTACCGCATGGGTTTGTCTCTACCAAAGGCCGGGCGCGCAAGGGCGGCTGGGAGATTGTGCCCAACTCCGTGGGGGCTCGCTGGCGTGACCTTGAGGCACGTTATCGGCTGCTTATGGATAAACATCCGCGTATTTCACACAAGGGGCCGGCACATCAATTGGGTTCTCTTGGCACAGGAAATCATTTCATTGAGCTGTGTCTTGATGAAAACGACGATGTGTGGGTGATGTTGCATTCAGGCTCGCGCGGGCCCGGCAACGTTATTGGCAGGTATTTTATTCAGCTTGCCAAAAAAGACATGGAGCGCCACTACAAAAACCTGCCGGACAAGGATCTTGCTTATCTTTCTGAGGGCACGGAGCATTTTGATGATTACATTGAGGCTCTCAATTGGGCACAGGATTATGCGTGGGAAAACCGCCAGGCGATGATGGATGCAGTGTTGCGGGTTTTGCGCAAACACCTGCCGCGTTTTAAGATTGGTGACATGGCTGTGAACTGTCACCATAACTATGCGGTTATGGAGCACCACTTTGGCGCTGATGTGTGGGTCACGAGGAAGGGAGCCGTTCGCGCGCGGGTTGGTGATCTTGGGATCATTCCCGGGTCGATGGGTACCGGCTCGTTTATTGTGCGCGGGCTTGGGAACGGGGAAAGTTTTTGTTCATGTTCGCATGGGGCGGGCCGCTCCATGTCGAGGGGGGAAGCGAAACGGCGGATCACGCTCAAGGATCACCGGTTGGCCACTGAGGGGATCGAGTGCCGCAAGGACAAGGCCATTATCGATGAGAGCCCGGCGGCTTATAAAGATATCTCAGCGGTG
>JAJRZC010000080.1 GCA_024275435.1 Alphaproteobacteria bacterium | reverse complement strand
GTGCGTACGATTTTATTAATGGTTTCAATCATATGCACCGGAATTCGGATTGTGCGGGCCTGATCGGCAATCGAGCGGGTAATCGCCTGACGGATCCACCATGTGGCATAGGTTGAAAATTTATAACCACGCCGATATTCAAATTTATCAACCGCTTTCATCAGGCCGATATTGCCCTCTTGAATAAGATCAAGGAACTGCAAGCCGCGATTGGTGTATTTTTTAGCGATGGAAATAACCAGCCTTAGATTGGCTTCAACCATTTCCTTCTTTGCAATCGCTGCCTCGCGCTCGCCTTTTTGTACCTTGTGCACTATGCGCCGGTATTCGGAAATATCAACGCCGGATTCTGTTGCCAAAGTCTGGATTTCACCGCGCAATTCACCGATAACGTCCAGCTCGCGCCGGATAAATTCACCCCAACCGGAACCGGCAAGGTCCGCAACCTTGTCACACCAGTCCGGATCAAGCTCGGCCCCGTAATAGGCATCTAGAAATTCTTTGCGCTTCACGCCGTAGCTGTCGGCCAACCGCATCAAACGGCCCTCGTGGCGCATCAGGGATTTGTTGATGTCATAGAGCTGCTCGATAAGACTTTCGATACGCGAATTGTTCAAAGCCAGTGATTTAACGATCAGAATAACTTCAGAACGCAATTCCTTGAGTTTTTTCACTTCACGGGGTTTGAGTTTTTGTGCCGCCAGCTGATCAACTGTATGCTGATCCTGAAGCTTGCGCATTTTGCCATAAATATTGGCAATGGTATCAAATTGCTCGACAACCTGCGGTTTTAATTCTGCCTCCATGGCCGATAGGGAAAGATTTGCCTCAAATTCTTCCTCGTCGACATCGTCGGTTTCCCCGCTTTCCTTTTGCTTTTCTTCTTCTATAGTTTCAGCAACGTGGGATTTTTCCGGCAACACAATGTTGCCGTTTGGTCCGCGAAGGGGCGGGGTTTCGGGCGCTGCCTGTTTGGCATCAGGCCCTGCATAGGTGGCTTCAAGATCAATAATATCGCGCAGTAAAATTTCGCCCTCGTTGAGCTGATCGCGCCAGATAATAATCGCCTGAAAGGTCAACGGACTTTCGCAAAGCCCCTCGATCATGGTTTCACGGCCGGCCTCGATACGCTTGGCAATGGCAATTTCGCCCTCGCGGCTAAGCAGTTCGACGGTGCCCATTTCACGCAAATACATACGAACCGGATCATCGGTCCGGTCAGAGCCTTCACGAGCATTGGATTTGCTTTGAATTGCTGTGCCGGTAGTTGTTGCCAGTTTTGTGCCGGTGGTGGCTTGCGGCTTGCTTTCCGGCTCCTCGGTATCATCCTCGTCCATGACATTAATTCCCATTTCAGAGAACATGGACATGAAATCTTCTATCTGCTCCGATTTTACCTGATCGGAGGGCAAAACCGCATTGATTTCCTCATAGGTCACATAGCCACGTTTTTTGGCTACCTTGATCAGCTTTTTTACACCCGCATCTGACATATCGAGCAAGGGGCCATCGCTGGCGCTCTGATTTTCTGCCGTTTCCGGTGTTTTTTGCTGTTCTTTTAAATTTTCTTTTGAATTCTTTTGGGCTTGAGCTTTAGTCGCCATCAATTGTCTCCTGGCACCAACAAAGGTGAAGCGGTACGGGTATGACCTAATTTATCTATAGGTCATTCTATAAGCGCATATAGCTTTTCACATGGTAAAGATTAGACAAATAAATAACTTTATTTACTGCGGGTTAGCCAATTTCGCGGCTTATTCGCGGCTTACCTGCCAATTTAGTTTCTTATCAAGGGCGTTTTAGCGTAAAAAATCACAAGAACTAAAGCGAATTCAAAACAAAAACGCCAAAACAACGCCTAGAGCACTCCAGCTTTTTTCAAAAGCTGGGCGTCCCGCGTCCCGATAACAAACCAAATCCTTCAATCAATGCTTCCGTGCCATCAACGCTGGTGATCTGATTCTGAATGTCCCGCAACCGTTCGAATGATTCCTCGCTTGGTTCATGCCCGAGCGCTAATTCGGCTGCTTTCAGTTCTTTATTTAGTTCAACAGATTTGTAATGCAAGGCCAAGGCGTGATTTAATCCGGTTTCTGCATCCACCTGTTC
>JAJRZC010000079.1 GCA_024275435.1 Alphaproteobacteria bacterium | reverse complement strand
TTTCGTCCCCGCCGATGGCGAGGTGCTTTGCTCGACAATAATGTACGTATTTCAATCGAGGTTCTGGAATCCAAAAAGCGCCCCGCAAGCGCCGTTGCCGACCACAGCGAAACACGCGATGTTCAACGAGTTGATATTGAACTTTCTCTATCAGACGAACTCAATATGATGTTTGACCCAGGACATAACCTTGATGAACGTATACTCGTCGAACAATTCCGCTACTGATCGTTCTCCAAACCACTCCAGAAAGTAACTTTATCCCTCAGAAGTGGCCGTTCACGATCCTCCTGCCTGGAAGAACACTGACCAATATAGACAAATCCCGCCACACGTTCATGATCTTCAAGCCTCAAAGCTTCACGAACATGGCGATCATAGGCAACCCACTCGGTAATCCAACTGGTCCCAAAGCCCAGAGCATTGGCCGCCAGACACAAGTTAAATGCCGATGCCCCCGCCGACAAAATCTGTTCCCACTCTGGAACCCCTGGCCTTTCACAAGTTTGCGAAATCACACCGACCACAACCGGCGCACGCAAAAAGCGGGTACGCTCAGTTTCTAGTCGATTTTGTGAGACCTCTCCCTCTTCCTTCTGGCAGGCTTTGGCCATCACTTCACCCATCTGCGCACGCACTTCACCCTGGAAAACAATAAATCTCCAAGGCGCCAGTTTCTTATGATCCGGCACACGCATCGCCACGCTCAAAATTCGCTCAAGCTCCTCCGATGAAGGACCTTTCCCATCAAACATCGTTGGGCGTACAGAACGGCGTGTCTCAAGAAATCTGAGAACTTCCAATTTCGTCATTTTTTCCCCATCCACTCAAGTTGTGTCTCAAACGCCCCTATAATCTCCCAAGCTCTCTGTCAGACGTGCTCAACTGACAAACATCGCAAAACATGAACTCGAACCCCCGCACAAACTTTGTTACACTCCAACGAAAACAAGACCCACCGGAGCAAAACAACCGATGCCAGAAAACGCCTCAAGGTTAAGCCAGTTCACTTTCTGTATCACTCTCGTGGTCTGCGCGCTTGCCATTTTTAGTCACCCCTCACGCGCACAGGAGAACGCTCAGGTACTCGTCCTGTTTGATAGCTCCGGCTCAATGTGGGGCAAACTTAAAGACAGCACAAAAACGAAATTTGAAACTGCTGCAAACTCTCTAAACCATGCCCTGTCAGCCCCTCCCGGTGAAACGAACGCTCCAGGTCTCATTATATTTGGTGGACGGTGCACAACAGCCAATCTTATTGTACCCCCTGGGCTCGACTCAAAAAAACAATTCGTTGATCAACTTGCGCGCCTCAATCCAAAGGGCAAAGGCCCAATATCTCTGGCGCTGGAGACCGCAGCAAAGTCACTTCCAAAACTCAGCAACGCCAGTGTAGTCCTCATCCATGATGGACCAGACAACTGCCGTCGAGACCCCTGTCAAGCTGCCCAGGACTTTGCCAAATCTCATAAAGGCGTTCCCATACACTTGGTTTCCATCGCCCTGCCCAAGGCTGCAAGAATTGCCACAGCTTGTGTCGCCAAACTCACTGGAGGAACCGTCACGCAGGTGGAAACCGCCGAACAGCTGGATAAAGCTATCAAAACAGCAATGAACCTTGCCATTAAGAACCGCCCACTTAAAAAAGAAGAACCCAAAACAGCTCAATCAAGCATCAGTGAAGAACAAACTGACAGTGCAAAAGATAAGACCGGCCCTTCCCGAATGCGGCTCTCAGCAAAACTTGGCCCCAAAGGAAAAACCTTAAAAACCCCCATCCGCTGGCAGGTTTTCAAAAGCGGTGCCCAGCCCTCAGACAAACCCCTTCTCGATATAGCCGAAGCACAACTCACGCTCCCAATTGCGCCCGCCACATATAACGTCGTAGCGACTCTGGGCCAAATGCAACAAAATCATTCGGTAACAGTCCCCAAAGTCGGAGCAGCTGTACTGGATGTGATCTTCGACGCAGGACAAATCCGTCTAAGCGCGCCAGACTTCGATGCGAATATTGAAGCACGCAATCCAATGAGTAGGTCAAACACCATTGTTACGCTCAAACGCCTTTCACCCGATAACACGCAACCACTAAATAAAAGTGAGACCTCCGCAGCAAGCCCTGTTGTGGCTCCCCTTGTGGTCGCTGACGGAGGTGAAAGTGTCGTAATACTGCCTACGGGCAAATACGCCATGACAATCGAAAAAGGACGCGCGCGTTCCCAACGAACCCTTTCCGTTACAGCAGGTCAAACCTCGCAAATTGACCTGAACCTTGGCACCGGGCAATTGATACTAGATCTGTCTATTCCGGGCGATGACTTTGTTACCGATCATGTTCTGTTCAAAGTTTTTGTAGACGACCCCGACTCGGCTACCGGACGTCGCGAAATCGCGCGCACAACCTCTCCAAACCCATCCTTCATTTTGCCAGCAGGAACGTACTATATCTCAGCACATGTGGGCTACGCTCAACAAAAGGCCCGCGCCGTCGTGTCCTCAGGCACATCCACCAACGTCAATATCACCCTTCTTGCCGCCCAATTATCTCTAAAAACAAATCTCAACATCTCATCTCAGCGCACACAGCTACCCATCCAGTACCGCATCACCCGTATCAGCGGCGTAGAACAGGAAATCGCCTTAAGCGGCAAACAAAACCCCAATTTCATCCTTAGTCCGGGGAAATATCGTATTGTTGCCGAAATCGGAGCGCGCAATGTTTCCGCAACCGCCGAAGTAGATCTTCCAGCCGGCTCGAATACTGCAATAGAACTGAACCCACGTGCAGCCGAGGTGATTCTAAAGCTAAGTGGAAAAACCAATGCCTCGACAATCAATCGGTTCTGGATTGTACGTGACCAAACAGGGGCGGTGGTTTGGCGGTCAAATGCTTATGCACCCAGCGCCTTGCTAGCACCAGGAATTTACGAGGTGAGTTGCGAAACTCGAAACGGAAAACAGACAAAAAGTTTTGAACTGACCGCCGGAGAAAGTAAGTCCATTGAACTGATCCATTGATAAATGGGTCAACCAGGAACGCAATCCCTTCTCGCTTAACCCACTCTTGAGAAAATTTAGTTTAACCAATCAATTGTAAAATGACCCATCAACTTATTTCTTCAAGCGCGCACCACATGCTCTCAAAAGATACCAAAACCTCTTTGCGTAGCAGTCCCTTACTAAGCCTCACATCCATCGTTCTTGCAGCTTCTGTACTTGTCAGCCCCGCGTTGTCTCAAGATCTCCCAGCCGGCTGGGACTCTGGAATCAGTTTGCAAGTACCTCAAACTGAGCCCTCTACGACGCCTGACAACACCACTGTGGTACCTCGCACAGGCGATACAGCCATTCCAAAAAACCAGCAAGATCCCACAAAAAACACCCAAACGCCAAAAGCTCAAGCCTTAGGTAGCGTTCAATTAGAAGCACTTCTCTCAGATGGAGGGCAAAAAATAAAAACCGGTATTGTTTGGCGTATCTACCAGCACTCAGAAAAGCGCGGACAACCCAGGTTGATCGAGACACAAAAAAAAGCAACACCCATCGTCAAGCTGAAACCTGGAAAATACATCGTCAACGCAGCCTTCGGGCGCGCCTATATGAACAAAACCATCTATGTAAAGCCGGGTACCAATAGTTCCGAGAAGTTCGTTCTTAACGCCGGCGGCCTAAAACTCATCGCATTGGTCGAGGGCAAACCAGCACCTAAAAACAGCGTACGATACGATGTCCTGGATGGCGAACCTGACCAGTCCGGCGAACGAAAAACAGTCATCGCCAATACAAAACCCGGTCTTATCATCCGCCTGAATGCCGGTATCTATCGAATTATCTCCCACTACGGAGACGCCAATGCCAAAGTCAACGCAGACATCCAGGTTGAAGCCGGCAAACTGACAGTCGCAACCGTCTCCCACGCCGCCGCCAAAGTCACCTTCAAACTCGTCGATCGTCCCGGCGGAGAAGCGCACCCTGGCATTCAATGGTCTATTTCAACGCCCGATGGAAAAATTGTCAAAAAAAGCGTCGGCGCACTGCCCACTCACATCCTGGCACCAGGCACTTACACAGTAACGGCCATTTCAAAAACGGACACATATCAAGCTGAATTCGCAATTGAAGACGGTCAGATGGCCAGTGTCGAAGTTGTCATGAACTAACCGTTTCCCCCTTCAAGACACTTTCCAAGTGTTCTCTCAGTGCTTTAAAAGTCAGATAAAACCCACTCCGTAGGGCAACCACACTTGTACATGTGTGCCCTAACCTCTTCTCCATGCTCTTTCAGTCCCGCATCGGAAAACAACGCGCGTGCAAGCTGCCACTGCTCACAAGCCCCCGTAAAGTCCTTTTCCTGAACAGCCAATGCCCCCAGAGACAGTCTCAACTGAGCCAGCAAGAGGTTGTTCTTGCTGGAAGTCGCCAGTTCGATGCATTTCCGAATAAGCTCCAAACCTTCATTGCGCTTACCGTTCAAGCAAAGGTATTCACCAACCTGTAAATACAAAAGCGCAAGGCAATCATCTCTTTTTCCTTCCTGCTCAAACATGGAAATTTGCTTGCGGGCATCTGAGATCGCGCTCTCGTCAAGTTTCAAGGCGCGCGCATTTTCCCTTGTCGAAACAAAATCAACCAATAACCTTTCACCCTCCTTGCCCAGCTTCTCTTTCTCACCCGTGACTTCGTCTGCTCCAATTCCCCTATCGTCTTCAAATCCAGTTCTCTTTTCTATTGTCCTACCGGTTTGCTCATCTAGGTCTAATACTGAATTATCCAACACCGACGGCTTGGCGACATCCTCATCTAACGGCAAACTAATCCCCAATACTTTTGAATCTTCTTCCGGACTTGAATGAGGTTTGTCATGATCAACAGCAGCAACGTCAGATTGCTTCTCTCCACCCCGAATCCAGTGTGAACTAAGCAGCGCCGCACAAACCAATCCCAGAGGTAAAACGGCAAGTAAGCCCCACGCAATGGGCCCCAAAATAGAGATTTCAGAAATCATGCTCAGCAATCACACTTGAAAATACCTGTGAAATTCCACCCCGGCCATGAAGGCACCTTAGCGGAGTGGAACACCGTACATTAACCCACCCTTGTTCCACAGTGCATTTATGCCCCTTTCGAGCTTGAGGTTTGACCCTTCCCCAAGATTTCGCTCAAACAATTCAGAATAATTGCCCACCTGTGAAATCACTTGATAGGCCCAATCCTTTGACAATCCCATGGGTGCACCCTGCTCGGCACCAATCCCCAGCAGTTGTTGCTCTCTGGGCATCTTGGATGTTTTGAATTGCGAAATATTCTCGCTGGAAACCCCAAGTTCTTCCGCCTCAATAAGCACCATCAAGGTCCACCTCACAATTGAGAACCATATCTCATCACCCTTTTTGACAGCCAGTCCCAAAGGCTCTTTGGAAACAACTTCCGGCAAAATCTGATGTTGATCGGGATTGGGCAACCGCAAACGCTCAGAAGCAATCACAGATAAATCTCCCGTCAACACATTGCAATCTCCGTCCCGATAAGTGTCCAACGCATCCTTCCAGTGCTTTTTTAAGTCCAGGACATAGGGCATCTTACGGCTGCCAAAAAAGCGCTCAACCCCTGACGCCGCCCGTGTGCTGTCCAAGGCGCATATGCTGGTTCCTGAAAGCTCAAGCGCACTGGAAACCGCTTGTTCTTTCCGAACGAGAAAAACCTGGCCGTCATGAAATAATGTGTCCACAAATCGAACACCCAACTCCGTATCTCGCGTCAGCGTCCACACGGCTCCCCCCGCGATGACATCCACTTCACCTGCCGCCAAAGCACTATAACGTTGCACATTGGAGAGAGGTCTATACTTCACGGCATCCTTGGAACCCAAAACAGCCACAGCCAAAGCAGCGCAAAAATCCACATCCAGCCCCGACCACCGACCGTTGCGATCAACGACCGAAAAACCCTTCATATCGTTACGTACGCCACACAACACATAACCGCGTTCCTGGATCGCATTAACCACCGAACTCTGCTGAACAGACGCAGCTTGCAATTCAAGAGTTCCAAAGTTAACTCCCAACATAAAACAAGCGATGGCCAAAACGATCGAGACATAACAATTCAAACCGCCACTCCCAGTTTTCAAAAGTTTCTTAGGAAGTTTGTCTTCACGCGACCTCAAAGCTTCACCTTCTTTTCTCTACCAAACACAGCTAACATCCGCACACAGAAAAAAACGTGTTAAACGGTTACCGACCCTAGCACGATCACAGGTCGATTACCTGACAACGCTCATGCCTTGACATCCCCTCTCTCAGCGCCAGGGTCAAGACCTTGACGACGGGTATTTTGCAAGGTTACAGGCACGAGGCCGTAATGACTGGCCAGATCTCCAAAACAGGAAATATCGGATGTCTGATGAAAAAAAGCCGTCAAACAAGGCCTCTAGTCCAGCAACGGACCTCGTTCACAAAGGAAGAAACCCAAACCAATATGCGGGCTTCATTAACCCCCCCGTGTATCGTGGTTCCACCGTTCTGTTCCCCACGCTTGAACTCTTGAAGTCACGCGCCCAACCTTACACCTATGGACGTCGCGGAACGCCAACAACCAAGTCTTTGGAAGACGCCATCTGCAATCTGGAAGGAGGTGCTATCACGATACTCACCTCATCAGGATTGCAGGCCATAACCACGGCCCTGCTGGCATTTGTCGAACACGGCGACCACATCCTCATCCCAGATAGCGTCTACGCGCCCACACGTACCTTTTGCGATATCACCATGGCGCGTCTGGGCATCACAACATCGTATTATGACCCCACATTGAACGCCGACTCCTTGGAAAAACTCATCACATCCAAGACAAAAATCATTTTAACCGAAAGTCCAGGTTCACAAACCTTCGAAATGCAGGACATCCCACAGATTTCCAAGCTCGCCCACAAACACGACATCTGGGTCTTGATGGACAACACTTGGGCAACACCATTATATTTCAAGGCAATTGAGCACGGCGTAGATGTCTCCATACAAGCCGCCACAAAATACATAGTCGGACATGCCGATGCACTTCTTGGCACTATCACCGGAAACCAACGCGCAGCCAACCAGCTCAATTCCATAAAGGAAAATCTCGGCGTCTGCCCGGGAACCGAGGAAACCTTCCTGGCTTTACGCGGCCTGCGCACTATGGCTGTCCGTTTGGAACATCATCATCGCTCAGGTGTAGAAATTGCAAACTGGCTGAGTGAGCACGAATGTGTCGCGCGCGTGATCCATCCGGCCTTGGAAAGTCACCCCGGCCATGACATCTGGAAGCGAGATTTTTGCGGGGCTTCCGGCCTGTTCGCAATCACCTTGAAACCCACGAGCCAAGAAGCCCTGGCGGCCATGGTAGACCACTTGGAACTATTTGGTATGGGCTATTCCTGGGGCGGTTTTGAAAGCCTGATCTTGCCATTCGATCCGCGTCCATTCCGATCTGTTACAACCTGGAATGAACCCGGACCGGCCCTTCGCCTGCACATCGGACTTGAAAACCTGAACGATCTCAAATCCGATCTTGAAGCAGGCTTCGAGCGCCTGAAATCAGTTGGGAACGAGACAACCTGAACCCATTGAATATCAAACAACATGCTTTGAGCAAACAGAACCGCTCAAGAAAGTCTAACTAGCAAGCGTTGAGATATAAAAACCAATACTGCTCAACACCGCAAAGGCAATCGCCGTGACCAGAGCATTGATAAAGCGATTACCAAACGCGATTAAATTTCCAAGGTAACCAACGAGAAAAGCCAGACCGGCAACAATAACACCTGGCATCGCAAGCTCGCCGATAGGACGTCCATCCACATACATACCAAATGCAATGACCGCTATTGCTGCGATAACAGCCAGCGCAATGGCATTCATGAAACGATTCTCAAACGAGATCATGTTTGCGATAAGATCTCCGATGAACACAGCAATCGTTGCGACCAATAAAAGCTGAAACAACACCTGATCGATAATTCCAAGGTCTATGGGCATCTCGTTAACTCCCTCAAATCCGGTTTTTATGACGTGGATGAAAATCCACCTTTTGCAGGAAAGACTAAAGCACATAGCCTGCAGAAGGTCATTATGCATTGCACAGAGTATTCTATGGCAAGCAAGAAAATACTGGCCTCGTTTCATAGGAA
>JAJRZC010000078.1 GCA_024275435.1 Alphaproteobacteria bacterium | reverse complement strand
CTACAACAAGTCAATTGGTCGTCTGCGCGCAATTGAACTTTTTAGCGTTCAGTGAGGGCGTTGTGGCGCATCCTGGTGAGGGGTTTGATGAGATACTGAAGAACGGTTTTTGCACCGGTCAAAATATTCACCTCGGCAACCATCCCAGGGATAACACGCAATTTCTCTCCTTTGCTTTTCAAGGTGTTGCTGGAGGTACGTACCTGGATCAAATAAAATGTTTCACCTTTGTCATTGGTGGTACTGTCCGCCGCAATACGCTCAAGTCGCCCTTCCAGCCCACCGTAAAGAGAAAAGTCATAAGCGGTGAGCTTAACGATGGCTTCCTGACCAGGATGTAAAAAAGCAATGTCTTGCGGCCGGATTCTCGCTTCAACGAGAAGCGTATCATTCAAGGGTACGATTTCTATAAGGTCACTTCCCGGTTTTATCACCTGTCCTTTGGTCGTAACGTTGACGGTTTTGACAATACCCGTTGCTGGTGCGCGCACGGTTGTGCGCGAAAGTTTGTCAAAAGCGCCTTTATTGGCCTCACTGAGTGCGCGAATTTCAATATTAGCCTTTGCAAGCTTTTCTAATGCTTCAGCCCGGAATGCTGTTTCCTTTTCCTTGCGCCGACTCAGCGCTTCCAGTCTTTGGTCAATAACCCGTGGCAGAGCAAGCTGAGCCGCCCTCAAAGCCCCCTGTGTATCATTGAGCTTCCCCTGAGCCTGTAAAAACACGGAGCGGGATACAGAGCGAGTTTCCACAAGTGGTTTCAGAATTTCCAGCTCGGATTTCGCAATCTCAAGAGCACGCTTCAATGTTTCTATCTTGGCTTCAAGTTCAAGGCGCTCCTGTGCCCGTTGTTTCGCCTGCAGGTTGAGCGTATTGATCACTGCTTCAAGTTCACGTTTGCGCTCATTGTATTCTCTATGTTGATGCAGAACAAACTTTGGATGGTGGGTGACAAGCTCCTCCGGGAAGGTGAGAGGCTCATTGTTCACTTCCGCTTGCAATCGTGCCACCAGTGCGCGCAATCCAAGAATGCGCTCATTCTTTTCACCATGAGAAGACCCAGCTAGCGTCGGATCAATCCTGAGAAGAATACTTCCAGCCTCAACATGCTGACCTTCGCGAACAAGTATTTCACGAACAATTCCCCCCTCAAGGTTTTGAACAACCTGAATCTTGCTAGCGGGAATGACACGGCCTTCGCCTTTTGTCGTTTCTTCGATCTCGGCAAATGCCGACCAGAGAATAAGAGCCGCCACCATGCCGACAATACTTAAAAGCAGGGCATCCATCCCGCGCGGAAGTGGTCTCAGCAGATCTGCACTGATAGCCGTTGGAACGCCAAGGGGGCGACGGTTCCTCAACTTGAAGTCTTCTTTTGAGCCCTCCTGGAGTTCCGGGTTGTCATTCTCCTTTTCAACGGAAGAGGTTTCACGCTTAGTAAGCTGGTTCATTTACCCCCTCCTTGTTGTTTTCCTGCAGCCTGGGCTGTGGGTTGCGTTTTTATCGCTGATTGATTTGAGCGTTTTTTCACGTTGGTTGCGTGAGCTGCAACCCGTGCCCGAAGGGCCTCAAGTACGTCATGCTTGGGACCATCTTCAACTTTTTTGGCCCCTTCGATAACGATAATCCGGTCAACCAGTGCCAAAAGGGCAGGACGGTGCGTAATAAGAATAAGCGTGTGCTCCTTAAAACGGGCCTTCAATCGGGAAATCACCATTTGCTCGGTGCGCCCGTCCATGTTGCTCGTGGGTTCATCAAGCGCAATGATTTTTGGTTTCTGCAACAGCGCGCGTGCAAGAGCAATGGACTGACGTTGCCCGCCAGACAAGTTGGCGCCACGTTCAATCACCGGAGTGTCAAAGCCTTTCGGTTGCTTGGAGATCCACTCAAGGGCGCCAGCGGTGTGGGCAGCCTCGACAAGTGCATCGTCCAAGGCTGAAGGATCAGCAATGGTAATATTTTCCCGGATGGTGCCATGGAAAAGGTCAGCATCCTGCAATAACAGGCCCACATGTTGGCGCAGTAGGGAAGGTTCAATCTGACTGGCTGAGATGCCATCAATAAGCACGCGACCCTGACTTGGCGAATAGAGGTTTTGCAGAAGTTTCAAGAACGTGGTCTTGCCTGAACCAATGCCTCCAATAATGGCAACGTGTTCCCCCGGTGCGATGAATAGGGAAAAGTCCTTCAAGGCAGGTTGGGCTTCCTCATGGTATGAGAACGAAACTTTCTCAAATTCCACAGCACCGATGCACTCAGTCTTGGCGAGGAAGGTTTCTCCTTCAGGGCGTTCTTGGGGCGCATTCACAATTTCACTCAAAGAACGGTATGCGATCCGGGTCTGGTTTAGCCGTGCAAGAAGGTTAGCCGCAGCAGCAAGCGGTTGAAGCGCGCGACCAGAAAGTATGGTCGCTGCTATCAAGGCACCCATCGTCATTTGTCCCTGAGCGACAATGTAAAATCCAATGACGACGATGGCGATTTGAACTGAAGTCTGAAGCGTATGGATCGTATTCTGGCCAAGGTTGGTGACATTGCGAATGCGAAGCCCAAGACGCACATGCTCCGCTACCGAGCGCTCCCATTTGTTCGCAGCCCAGCTCTCAGCCCCTGCCGCCTTGATCGTCTCCATCGCGGATATGGTCTCCACAACAACCGCGTTTTTCTGCGCAGATTCTCGAAAGGACTGCGTGATCAGCTTATCTAGTGAACGCTGCGTGAGCCACCCCACAGCAAGAATGACCGGTATCACAGCCAAAACAACATAGGCCAGAGGCCCGGCGACAATCCATATGACAATGATAAACAAAACCAGGAAGGGCAGGTCTCCAAACGCCGTTAAAGTGGCGGAGTTGATGAACTCACGGAGGGTTTCAAACTCACGCATGGTGTTGGCGCGCACGCCAACCGAAGAGGAGCGCGCCGTAAGTTTGGAGCCCATGAGACGGCCAAATATCAGGTTGGATAGGCGTACATCGGCACGGCGGCTGGCTGCATCAACAAAATAAGCACGAAGTGTGCGCAACAAAAATTCAAAACCGATTGCAATCAAGACCCCGATCGCCAGTGCCCAAAGTGTTGCTTCAGCGGCGTTCGGCAAAACCCGGTCATAGACATTCATCGAAAACAACGGAACGGCGAGACCAAGCATATTGATGGCAATTGTGGCCCCTATGGCTTCTGCATAGATCTTGCGGCTCTCTTTGAAGGCAGGCAGGAACCAGTTTTTTGTCCCCCCTGTGTTGATCGCTTCGCGCCCCCGACTATCAAGCCCATCAATCGGATGTAATCTGAAAACTTGATTTTCCTTGGAAGAAAAATCACCCACCTCAACGAGTATTCGATCTTGCGGGTTTCCCGGATCTGATTTGACGACCGCTATTGGCTTGCCCGTATCATCGATTTCAAGCTGCCAAACAACGACAACCTTGCCGCTTGAAAGCAGAACTAAAACAGGAAATTCATGCGGTGTTAGTTTTTTAATATTTTTCGATATTGCTTCGAAAGCGAGATTCGCACGCTCCGCAGCAATCTCAAGGTGCTCAAGCGGAAGCAGCCCATTGACCAACGGCAGGCCGGATGTCAGCGATTGCGGAACAATCGGAGTGCCAAAATGAGAAGCGATATCGCAGATCGCAAGTGCAAGCTGATCATCACGTGTTGATCGATTTATGCCCTGCTCGATCTCTTCATAAGTTTCAGCTGCTTGATGCTCATTCCCCGAAGAGTTTTCTTTTGAGCTATCCGTGCCTTGAAGACCCGCTTGTAGTCGGGAGATCAAGCCACCGACCGGGTTCTTCTGCACTGTTCCACTCCTGAGCCAAGCCGTTAAGTTCAAATGATATATTGATAAAACTCTTTTTCACGCAACAAGTCCGGGACTAAAAAATAAAATCCAGGTGTAAAACTTCTTAGCCGCAACAAGACGAAGAAAGGTTACTGGTGAACCATTGCACCCCAACCCTCAAGGATGAATTTACGATGAGGGTTTGTGGCTTCAAATGGCAGCTCTAAACCAAGAGCATGGACAAGCTGACCAGTGGCAGCCAAAACCCTAAAGGCATTGAATGTGCCTACGAATTCTTCCGTACGCATGGAAGATTCCGCAATGAAAATTTCACTTTGTGCGTCAAGCAGGTCCAGAAGGCGTCGTGCTCCAGAATCGAATTGTTCAGAATAAGTAGCAAACGTTGCGCGCGCCAATTGAAGTTGGGAACGAAGCGCTGGCACACGCGTATGCGCCGAGACCATCGCATTCCATGAAACCCTCGTTTCATGCTCTACAATTCTCTGTGTGTTGGCAGAAATATTCGAAGCCTCTCCGGCACGAGCTTTGGCTTCAAGAATTCGGGCTCGATTGATTCCACCATTGAAGATGTTCCAACGCACAACGAGCATGGCGCGCGCATCAAGGTCACGATCGCCAATTTGACCAATCCCTTTGCCGTGATCAGTGGAAAATTCTGCATTGAGCTTCGGGTACAGCCGGGAATAGGCCGAACCGACAGCGGCTTCTGCTGCAACAGCATCATGCTGGGTGGCGATTACCGATGGCGCGGCTTCGCGGGCTTGCGCAACGGCCATAGCCACTGACTTTGGAAGTGCGCGCTTGGGAACAGATGCCATCTGGAGGCGTCCCGGCGCTCGTCCAACAACGGAGCGAAACAAAGCTTTTGCATCCTCATATCGCGCTTTAGCTTCCGCCAGAATGGCACGGGCCTGCGCAACGCGTGATCCAGCTTCTGTGCGCTCGGCTGCATCACCATGGCCGGCATCCACGCGGTGATTTACCCGTACCCTTAACCGCTGAAGCGAAGACAAGTTGCGCTTCGCAGCATCTAAAACAGCCGCTGAGCGTAAAACTTCAAAATAGCCTTGGATGGTCCGAAGGGCGATGGAATTGGCCGTGTCGGTAACGCGCCAGCGAGCAGATTCAACACGATTCTTTTGGCGCGCCACTTCATGTGAGCGCTCAAAACCATCAAACAGACGTTGCGAAACGATAGCTGACACGTTGCGATGGGGATGCCAGGCATCCGTTGTCTCAGTCCCAAGTGATGTTTTGAGACTGTCGCGGTGACGCCCGATGTTGCTTTTCAGATCAACCGTTGGTAGCCCAAGACCACGAGCTGCACGCAACTCCTGGTCGATAGCGTCACGATTAAATCGAATTGCGGTCAACTCTGGGTTTGTTTCCAGCGCTTCGGCGACAACACTGCGCAGTGTCTCAGCCGAAGCTGAGGCAACACCAAGTGTTACTGACAACAATGCTGCCGAAAGTAACCGTGCTTGTGTACGGTTTGAGAATAGTATGAATGCCATTTGTATTTCGTTGCCGGCAAGCTACGATTTACAAACAGCCAGCTATCCTTTTTCACCCCGAATCAAGCCAAGAATACCCAGAGATTTCAGAGTACTTGAAGGGTCTTCAGCGGACAAACAGAATTTACTTATGCTTAAGAAGAATCTAGTTGCCACAAAAGCACGATAATGCAATCAAAGATTGCGATTAAAAAGTTAAGCATCTAAAGATTGCAATTAAAGTTCACTGAACAGTCGCTGTGACTAGCCGTATCAACTTACCTATCAAACAACCAGATTGCCATTTGCACGCATGTTATCCAGATCCAACCCAAGGTTGTTCTCAATCACCACGAGGTCGACGAAGTTGGCCCCACCAACCGAACCATCAATATCGACGCGCAGCATCGTGTCACCACCGCCCTCAACGGTCTGGAGGTAGTCAGCAAGGACCGAAGCCCCACCAAACCCAACCAGCAGGTTTTGCAGATCCAGGATATCGCCATCAGCGAGAGAGAAGTCAGTG
>JAJRZC010000077.1 GCA_024275435.1 Alphaproteobacteria bacterium | reverse complement strand
CTGACCCGGGCTGCTGATCTTCTCATTGCAGACCTGGAAAAGCTGCTTGAGGTGCTCAAGGCGCGGGCGCTTGAGCATAAAAACACCCTGACCATTGGTCGATCCCACGGTATTCACGCCGAGCCCACAACCTTTGGCGTCAAGCTGGCTTATGCCTATGCAGAGTTTGAACGCGGGAAAGCTAGGCTCATTGCGGCTCGAAAGGAAGTTGCCACAATTGCTCTTTCCGGAGCAGTTGGGACTTTTGCCAACCTTGATCCGCGGGTGGAAGAATACGTGGCGGAAAAGATGGGTATGAAGCCGGAACCAGTTTCAACACAGGTTATCGCGCGCGACCGTCATGCCATGTATTTTGCAACGCTGGGGGTGATCGCCTCTTCCATGGAACGATTGTCCGTAGAAGTGCGCCATCTGCAAAGAACTGAAGTGCTCGAAGTTGAAGAATACTTTTCGCCAGGGCAGAAAGGATCTTCGGCGATGCCTCATAAGCGCAATCCAGTGTTAACGGAGAATTTAACCGGACTTGCCCGAATGGTGCGCGCCTACGCATTGCCAGCCATGGAAAATGTCGCGTTATGGCATGAGCGGGACATCTCGCATTCTTCCGTGGAGCGTATGATTGGGCCGGATGCCACTGTTACGCTCGATTTTGCGCTTGTGCGTCTGACGGGCGTGATGGAAAACCTTGTGGTCTATCCTGAAAATATGAAGCGCAACCTCGATAAGCTTGGGGGGCTGCATAATTCTCAACGCGTGTTGCTGGCTTTGACCCAGGCGGGGGTCTCGCGCGAAGACTCTTATCGTCTGGTTCAACGAAATGCCATGAAGACCTGGGAGACGGGGGCTGATTTTCTCGAAGAGCTCAAGAACGATAAAGACGTCATAGAGAAGATTTCCGTCAATGAACTGGAGGAGATGTTTGATCTTGGCTATCACACCAAGCATGTGGATACGATATTCTCTCGGGTGTTTGGGCGCGCATGAAAACATCGCAGCTTGATATCCTGATTGTTCCAGGGTGGTCTGGTTCTGGTGCGGAACATTGGCAGATGCGATGGTTGAAACAGCTTAAAACGGCTCGCCTTGTGGAGCAGGAAGACTGGATTCGCCCTCAACGCGAAGCTTGGGTATCGAAAATTACGCAGGCTGTAGATGAGTGTTCCCAGCCGGTTTTACTGGTGGCGCATAGTCTTGGTTGTATTGCTGTGGCGCACGCGGGGGCATGTCTTTCGGGAAAGAACGTTGCGGGGGCCTTTCTGGTGACGCCGGCAGATGTTGAACGTTCTGAAAAGTGGCCCATTACAAATGGTCATGAATTTTCCAGTAGCAGCGGTGAATTTGCTCCTATACCCCGCGCGCCGCTGCCGTTCCCTTCCCTGGTCATTGGCTCTTCTGACGATCCTTATTGTACGTCAGAGCGCGCAGGTGAACTGGCGCTGGCTTGGGGTTCTGTTCTGGTGGATGCGGGCCCGGTGGGACATCTCAATGTGGATTCCGGCCATGGCCCTTGGCCGGAAGGCCTGATGCGGCTGGGGTGGTTCTTGAAGAATTTAGGATAAGGGTTTTGGGATAGAACCAGGTGGTATCAGTGTACTCGAATCGACCAGATTTGATGCGCTCCCAACTTAAGGCCCTTTTGCCGTATATGAAATTCATTTCTCGTTTTTGAATAGGGATATGGTTGGAGTGGGGCCTTGGGCACATTTTGCACCTGTGGCCCCACACAAAAGTTTGAAGGCGTCTATTAGCTGGTGGAGGTTGGGCTCCGTTGCCTAATCGTCCTTAGCAGCTTCGATCTCGGTAACGGCTTTGGCGAGGAACTCGCCCATGGCTGCTCTCAGTTCCTCATCGCTCACAGCAATGCTCTTTGCGTCCAGATCGGCGCGCACTTTGCGAAACACATCGTCGTCTCCCTGCTCCTCAAGATCTGCACGACGGACTTGCTTGGCGTATTCCTTGATTTCATCCTCGCTGAGGCCCATTTTTTCGCCGATCCAGGCGGCCAAATAATTGTTTCTACGTGCTTCTGCTTTGAACTTAAGGTCTTGATCCAAAGCGAATTTTTTCTCAAAAGCCCGTTCCCGCTCATTAAAAGTGGTCATTTCATTCTCCCTATTTGCGTGTGTTGTATGTAAGGTTACTCGCTGAGGTGGATAACGAGCTGCTTGTTAACTTTGTTTTCCACTTTCAGATAATTGTTTCATGCATTATTTTCAATGGCTTGCCTTAGAACAAAAGCGGGTTAATCACCAGTTCTTCGATTTGATTGTTTCACCTGATCTGTTCGGCTAGTGTCGGGCTCTTAAATCTGGATATCTCGAGCCAATCTCCCTTTGGTTGCGATTGAGTGGTATCAAATAACAGTGGGTTGCCTAAGCAGTCTTCGATGACCTCTTGGACATACTCTCATTCATCACAGGACGTCATGACTTCTATCGTCAAAGGACCAGGTATGAACAGGCGCCGCCGTATTTACGAAGGCAAGGCTAAGGTTCTTTATGAAGGACCTGAACCTGGAACGTTAATCCAGCACTTCAAAGATGATGCCACAGCCTTCAATAACGAGAAGCACGCGCTTCTTGAAGGCAAAGGTGTGCTGAACAACCGTATTTCAGAGATTATTTTCACACGGCTGAATGAAATTGGCGTGCCTACGCACTTCCTGCGGCGGCTGAACATGCGAGAGCAGCTGATCCGAGAAGTTGAGATCATTCCGCTCGAAGTCGTGGTTCGCAATGTTGCTGCTGGTTCACTTAGCAAGCGTCTGGGGCTTGAAGAGGGAATGCAACTTCCACGTTCGATTATCGAGTTTTACTACAAGAAGGACGAACTTGGTGATCCGATGGTCTCGGAAGAGCATATCACAGCGTTTGGATGGGCTGCACCTCAAGAAATTGATGAAATGATGCAGCTTGCTCTGCGTATCAATGATTTTCTTGTGGGATTGTTTCTCGGAATTGGAATTCGCCTGGTGGATTTCAAGGTGGAATTTGGTCGGGTTTGGGAAAATGATCAGATGCGGATTATTCTGGCAGATGAGATAAGCCCTGACAGTTGTCGGCTGTGGGATTCCAAAACCTCCGACAAGATGGATAAAGACCGTTTCCGGCAAGATATGGGTGGTCTTATTGAAGCCTATCAAGAAGTGGCTCGACGCCTGGGTGTGCTTAATGAAAACCGTCCTGCTGCGACGGGTAGCGGCCCTGTTCTGGTTTCGTCCAACTCGAGTGATGGCAAATCTGAGTGATCTTGTGAGTGGACGTTATTGGCCTGACTGAAAATTTGCCCGGCCTCACAGTCGGGCATTTTTTTGTGGGCAAGAGATTACCTGTTGTTTTCTTGCCTTGTGTTGGTATTTACCTTGCTTCAACAAACGGACAGGCGGACATATTCAATTCTTTGTTCCCGGTTTAAGGACAGATCCATGAAAGCGCTCATCAAAATAACACTCAAGAATGGTGTTCTTGATCCTCAAGGTAAGGCGATCGAAGGAACACTCAATAGTCTGGGTTTTTCTGGCGTTAATGATGTGCGCCAGGGCAAGTTAATCGAAGTGGACTTGGATGAGACTGAAAGACAAGCGGCTGAAGATATGGTCGAGCGCATGTGTGAGGAGTTGCTGGCCAATACTGTCATTGAAGACTATAGCTTTGAGCTTTTGGCATAATGTGTTTCTCGACTAGAGATATCCTGCAGCTGGGTTTTGTGCCTCTTTTGATTTTTATGGCCTTGATACCCAAAGTGGCTATGTCGCAAGAGACGCCTAAAGAGCCGTCCAACCCTCAAGCACTTCTCAAAGCTGTCCCTGGAACAAAAATCAAACTGGACTGCGAAACCAATGCGGTTGGAATGGATTTTAATCCGTTCAAGACAACCAGTGGAACTGTTACATTCGTTCTGTCATTTCAAAAGGCTGCACAAAAGAAAACATCATCAGACAAAAAGCCTGATGAAGCTTCAGGAACCGATGGGAATGCCTCAAAGGCGGATGGTTCAACACCTGCTCGTGATGAAGCTCATAAAAGTGATGCGCCAATAAATGCTCCCGATCCGTCCGTTTTAGGGACGTGGACTGCATCCGTTGAACCGGGAAAACATGAGGCCTCTCTTGGGGTGAGTGTTGAAAAGCTTTGTGCCCAGGGCTGTGTATTGCGTGAAACGCCTTCAGGGAATATGGAGCTGTGGTCGCCGCGCCCGATCATGCCATCGAAACTTGCTGATGATGAAAGGCTGAGTATCGTTACCATTGATGTCAACAACCTGGCAATCAAGGCAACTTCATTTCTGGGGCAACAACTGTCCATACTGGAAAAAGGTCAATGTAAAATTGACAAGCCATAGCTGTTTGCATTTGACCATAAACACTGTTGAGGTTTTACCTGCATGATCCGAGCTTGCGTCATTGTGTTTCCCGGTTCCAATTGTGACCGGGACGTGAAAGTTGCCCTTGAGGCGGTCACAGGTTGTCCTGTTACGATGGTGTGGCATCAAGAGGATGAAGTTCCTGCCAGCGACATCATCGTGTTACCTGGCGGTTTTTCCTATGGAGATTATCTGCGGTGCGGCGCGATGGCTGCGCGTTCGCCGATCATGAGTGATGTTGTGAAAAAAGCCAAAGCGGGCGTGCCAGTGCTTGGGATCTGTAATGGCTTCCAGGTGCTCTTGGAAACAGGTCTTCTTCCCGGGGCTTTGATGCGCAATGCATCATTGAATTTTGTGTGTAAAGATATCTGGCTCAAATGCGAACGTGTGAGCACATCTTTCACGCAATGTTACCGAAAAGATCAGATTATTCGCATCCCCATAGCGCATCATGATGGAAATTATTTTGCCGACAAGGAAACACTTGATCGTATTGAAGGAGAAAACCAAGTGGTGTTTCGCTATTGCGACAGGGATGGAAACGTGAGTGAGGCTGCAAATCCAAATGGCTCGCAACGGAACATTGCTGGAATTTGTAATGAGAGTGGACGAATTGTAGGTATGATGCCCCATCCTGAGCGGCTATTTGAGCGTGCACTGGGTGGAACTGACGGGCGGCGTATATTCGAGTCTGTGGTTGTGGGTGTTGCCAGCGCCATGGTCGAAGGCGGTTTGCCACAGGCCCAACCTTAAGCTTTTCAGGCGGCCGTGGCGTTATCCAAAGCCCTCTATTCTGCTTCGTCGTCTGGTTGGAGAATTTGTCTCTGAGCGTTTTGCGGTCTTGTGATGTTCACTTCGGCGTGTTGATTTTACGCGGTGGCAAGATAATTTAGGCTCGATACAAATCCGTCTCTTTTCAAGACTATTGCCCTAAACAGTTCTTGTCAGGGGTTTGATGCTTTTGATCCTTTGGCATACCAAGTATTTAAAACTCCTCCTCGGGCCGCTCTTGTGGCTTTAGGATTCGTACGTGTTGGAATTCATTTTCATAAGGATTAAACATGGCCACGATTATCTCGGTTCATGGAACTTTTGCCCATTCTACCGACTGGCCCGGCGACAGTGTCGATGCCTCCAGAAAATCGTTTTGGTGGCAGCGTAATAGTGATTTCGAACAACATATACGACATCTCGTGTCCGGTGAGGATGGAGAAGTTTCTTTTCGTTCTTTTGAATGGAGTGGTGAAAATAGCGAGTCTGAACGTCGTAAATCGGGGTCAAAATTGCTTGCCTTGTTCCAGGAGCTTGAGGCTCGACAAGAACCCTACTGCGTAATCGGGCACTCTCATGGAGGATCTGTTATCGCTTCGGCGCTGGTTGAAAGTGTTGTGCGCGGGATTGAACTGGATCACTTGCGCAGATGGGTAAGTGTGGGCACGCCATTTGTCGAATTGCGCAAAGAACGGTTTTTATTTTTAAGGTTGCCTTTGATCATGAAAGCAATCTTCATCGCTTCTTTGATGCTCCTGTTCATGTTCGCATTTTTTGTCATAGGTGAATTTGCTGTTGGAAGTTCGATGTTTCACCATAGCTCCGGTGTTTCTCGGCTTCTTATTTCGGCTGTATTGATGTCCCTGCCCTTTGTTCTATTTTACGTTTTTGCCAACTATTTAGACTCAAGAAAGCTTTGGCATTATGAACGGGATATAATCGAAAAGGCGCGACAGAAGTTTTCTTCCAAATGGCTGTCTCTTTGCCATGAGGATGATGAAGCAGTTCAAGGGTTGAGCTCGTTGAGTTCGGTGAAGTTGAATATTTTCGAGCGATCTTTTGCAGTGCCGGGGCTTTCACTGGCCTCTGTTTTCATACTTCCACTGCTCTACCTGTATCTCATTTTTTCACCAACATTGATGACCGGCCTGGCGAGCTATCTGGCTAACAATGTTTATGGAATCTCGGAATTTCAAAAGGTCGAAGAAACCTACAAGACGAAGCGACTTGAGATCAAAGGCTTACGTGAAAAAATCAAGAAAATAAATGAGCAGATAAGATCGACGACGCTGGACACGTCCCGTAAAATCGACCTTCGGGGACAACGTGACAGGTTGAAAAACAAGTTACGGGAAGCGCGCAAACAGATGCGGCTTGAGCATCCTAATATGACGCAGACTTTTCGCGCAGCCCGTTTCAAGAAACGATTTCTTGAAATTGATGGCAGGGCGTGCCCGGGTAACCGACTGTGCTATGGGGGCCGTGATGTCGTGCTCAACAGTGGTCTGCTGTTTCACCTGGTGACGGATGAAAGTACCAGTTGGTTTGTTGATGAAGAGGTTCGCACCAGCGTTTTTGGAAAATTCTTCCAGTATGTCTTTCCCATTATCATGGTACCGTTTGTATTTGGACTCTTAGCGGTGGGAATGGTGCTTTTGGTGCAGTTCCTGGCTGGTTTTGTATCTTATGCAATTAGTTTCGTACTTGATGACCTTACCTGGTCGGAGGTGCGTCGCTCAGCTCTGGGAAACGATACGGAAACTGAGGTTGCTGTTTCCGCGCGACGAAACCCCTCCTGGATTGGAGCGCCACGGCCATTTCTGCCTCATGAAGTTTCAGCAAAGATCACAGATTACAGCAATCAGGCTATGACGGCTTCTTTAGGCAAAATACGCGGTGCCATTAGTGATCTTGCATTTTCAGACGGGAATGAAAATAAGACGGCCACCGTTCTTGCCTACCTGAATTGGCATGAGCTTATTCATATGGCTTATTTTGAAGTTCCAGAATTTCGCACTCTTGTTGCCTTGTCGATCAGTGAACTTGATGGATTTAAGCCCAAGCAAGTTCTGATTGAAGGACCGTTCCGGCCCACTGTGGAAAATTGGTTGAATACTTTACGGGCTTAAAGAGATTTAACTTAGGGATTTAGGTAAGAAACTTTATCTCTATGCAAAAAAAGGGGGAGGCATCCTTTTCGAATGCCTCCCCCTTTTGGGTTTTGGATGGTTCTGCAAAACCAAAGATTCTTCCTAATTTAAGTGTTTGGAAGAGTGGGTTTGTTGCCAAGTGTCATGACAGTCATGCGTCGTGCTCCGGATCCGCAGAAAAATGCCACTGAGCGTCCATTGACAGACTCGAGGCTGGCGGTTGTACCTGGAGTAACCAGAACTTTCAGGCGAGCTGCTGAAGCATTCTCTGATGAAGCGTCCTGATTTTTGTCAAAAACCATGACGGTCAGATTACATTTACCGTTTTGCTTGCCGTAGTAGCCCAGCGCTTTCTTGCTTCCCAGATCGACTTGGGTGGCTTGACGGGTGGATAGGACCTCGGTGCTGAGGATATCCTGAGCATTTGCGCTTGCAGGTAGAACTACGAAAGCGGCTGCGAGTAGAAGATATAAAGTCTTCATTGTGATGGTCTCCTCTTTCTTAATGGCCTTAAAAGGCATGGTTTGAAGCAGATGGTTAATCCCGTCAGCGGGTCCTGCTCTGCAACCTTGAGAACAATCTAATGCTTTGCTTATCAAAGAAAAAGTGCAGTTTTTGCAATGCAGCATTGCAGGCTTTGCAGCGCTGTTTGGCCGCGCGTCATCCCAGCACTCTTGAGATTTACATCATATTTTTCGAATCGACTTGGCGGGCTTTGTCCGGCTGGGCTGGTCCGTCTGCGGGCGTTGTTTTATGCTTGATGGTGGACGAGAAGCCTCTCGTTAGGGGACAAGCGCCCTGAAGGCCGCTATAAGGCGCTTAAATGTCCCTTTCACTGAATTACTGGACCCCTGAATGAACGAAGCATCTTTAAATGCTAAGGCGCCTGAAATTACGCCTGAGCTGGTAGCTGAGCATGGGCTGGCTGCAGAAGAATATGAACGCCTTCTGGAAATTATGGGCCGAGAGCCGACCATAACCGAACTTGGGATATTTTCGGTGATGTGGTCCGAGCATTGCTCGTATAAATCGTCCCGGCTCTGGCTCAAGACTTTGCCAACAACAGGACCCAATGTCATTCAAGGGCCAGGAGAAAATGCCGGCATTGTTGACCTTGGAGATGGCTATGCGGTGGTTTTCAAGATGGAAAGCCATAATCACCCCTCTTACATAGAGCCCTATCAGGGGGCCGCTACTGGGGTTGGCGGTATCATGCGCGATGTTTTCACCATGGGTGCGCGGCCAATAGCGAACCTAAATGCTTTACGCTTTGGGTCACCGGATCATCCCAAGACGAAACACCTTCTATCGGGAGTCGTTGCGGGCATTGGTGGCTATGGAAATTGCGTGGGGGTGCCCACTGTTGGAGGTGAAGTTAATTTCGATTCTGGCTATAACGATAATATTCTCGTTAATGCGATGTGTGTGGGGTTGGCGCGAACCGATAAGATTTTTTATTCCGCAGCGAAAGGCGTTGGTTTACCCGTCGTCTATGTGGGCTCAAAAACAGGGCGCGATGGTATCCACGGTGCGACCATGGCTTCTGCTGAGTTTGATGACCAAACCCAAGACAAACGTCCCACGGTTCAAGTTGGAGATCCATTTACTGAAAAGCTTTTAATTGAAGCCTGTCTGGAGTTGATGGCTTCTGATGCGATCATTGCCATTCAGGATATGGGAGCGGCCGGCCTCACCTCATCAACCGCTGAAATGGCTGACAAAGGTGGCGTTGGTTTTGCTCTTAATCTCGACAAGGTCCCGCAACGAGAAATCGGTATGAGCGCCTATGAGATGATGCTCTCTGAAAGTCAGGAGCGCATGCTCATGATTATAAAACCCGGTTCGGAGAAAGAAGCGGAAGCCGTTTTTGAAAAATGGGGATTGGATTTTTCAGTGATCGGCGAGACGACCGACACGGGACATATGGTCGTTTCTCATCAAGGGCAGGTCGTAGCTGATATTCCCGTTAAGATGCTCGCTGATTCTGCGCCCCTATATGATCGCCCATGGGTGCCCACAGTTGTGCCCAAGGCCATCCTTCCTGAATGGGTGAGCGCACCTGAAAATGGCGCTCTCAATGCACTCAAACAACTTATGGGAACGCATCACCTTTGCTCACGGCGTTGGATCTGGGAACAGTATGACCACATGGTGATGGGTGATACCATCGGCAGGCCTGGCGGCGATGCAGCCGTTGTGCGTGTTTTTAAGACCAACAAAGGTGTTGCCGTGACCTGCGATGTGACGCCGAGGTACGTTTCTGCCGATCCATGCATGGGAACAAAACAAGCTGTTGTTGAAACGTGGCGGAATCTAACGGCTGTTGGTGCCGACCCTCTCGCCATAACTGACAATTTGAATTTTGCTTCGCCAGAACGTCCCGAGGTGATGGGGCAGATTGTCGGCTCTATTCAAGGGATGGGTGAGGCTTGCCGCACTCTGGATTACCCAGTGGTTTCAGGGAACGTTTCGCTCTACAATGAAACCAATGGACAGGGAATTCCACCAACACCGGCAATTGGTGCTGTTGGGCTTATACCTGATTGTACCAAGATTGCCGATATTGCCATAAAACATGAAGGATCTTTGCTCATTGTCATTGGCCGTGAAGATGGCTGGCTTGGGCAATCACTCTATCAGGAGATGATGTCAGGTTCCTTTGAAGGTGCACCACCACCTGTTGATCTGGCTGATGAACTGAAAGCAGGACGTTTGGTTCGTACGCTTATTCGCGAGGGTCTGCTTGATACGGTTCATGATGTCTCTGACGGCGGGCTTCTTATCACAATTGCGGAGATGGCATTGGCCGGCGATATTGGTGTTGAACTGTTTCCCTATGAGGGCCGAAGACCGTCTTATGCTATATGGTTTGGCGAGGACCAGGGCCGTTATGTTCTGTGCGTCAAGCCTGATATGGCCGAAGAGGTGGCGGAGCGGGCGCGTCTTTTGGCATTGCCTGCGCGTATTGTAGGGCGCACAGGTGGAAAAGACATTCAATTACCGGGAGAAGAACCTCTTTCCCTAGTGACGCTGCGAAAAGCACACGAAAACTGGTTACCCAAATACATGGAACATTAGACTAGTTTAGAATTCGCTTGTTCAAGCGTATCATGAGCAAACAATAGTCAAGTATTTTGGAGTACGATCCCCCATGCCGATGGATGCAGGCGAGATTGAAAAGCTGATCAAGGATGTTCTCCCAGATGCGGAGATCGTCATTAAGGACCTAGCGGGTGATGGCGATCACTATGCCGCGCATGTGATCAGCGCCAAGTTTAAAGGAAAGACACGCGTGCAACAGCATCGCCTTGTTTTTGATGCCCTTCAGGGACGCATGGGAGATGCACTTCATGCTTTAGCCCTTACGACGGCAATTCCTGAAGATTGACTTTAGCGAAAAGCGCGCCACATTGAGGATCGAGTTTTTCAGTAGTCTGCTGCCGTATTGGTTTGAAAGGGACTAGCTGTCACGTTGCTTAGAGTGGAAAGACCAAATAGTTCTGACGGCCGTCATGGATTATCTACGGTTTTTGGGTTGCACAAGCTCAACTAGCTATTTGATGAAACAAGGCTCTTTTCAGACATGGATTTATAGAAAGGACGACACATGAGTGAGCAAGAGGTTCAAGACTGGATTCGCAAACAGATTGCGGAAAGTGATGTCGTCGTATTTATGAAAGGAACCAAGAAGGTTCCTCAATGCGGCTTTTCAGGACAGGTGGCCCAGATCATGGATTATCTGGGAGTTGACTATCAGGACATCAATGTTCTGGATGATATGTCGGTTCGCGATGGTATCAAGAAATTCACCAATTGGCCGACCATTCCACAGGTCTATGTTAAGGGTGAGTTTGTTGGTGGATGTGATATCGTTCGGGAGATGTTCCAAGCTGGTGAACTGTCACAGCTTTTGACTGAGAAAGGCATCTCCCACAACAAAACCAATATGACCGCCTGAGACCTTTCTGGTTTACATTGCGCCGGTATGCATGTGCGCAAAAAAGGAGCGTTTGCGTAATGCGGATCGGCGGGCGTCGGTTCTTACTAAGTTTCGCTATCATTGGCGCCAGCGTGTGTCTGGCGCTTGGGATTTCGCTTCCCATAATTCGACTTACACAGTTCATGTTCTGGTCGACACAGCATTCATTGTTGTCGACGGTGTATGTTTTGATTAACGACGGGCAATGGTTTCTCGGGCTGACCGTGCTGATCTTCTCGATCGTTTTTCCAATTATCAAACTGTTGTACCTGCTGCTGGTCTCAACGTTGCCTGTTGAAGAAATCCACCGACAACGCCGCCGTCTTAAGGCCCTTGAATGGATTGGCAAATGGTCGATGCATGATGTGTTGGCCTTGGCGTTGATGATCTTTTTTATAAAAAGCCAAGGCGTCTATGATGCGACAAGCCTCAATGGTGTTTATTTTTTCACTGCGGCTATTGTCTTGATGATCTTGTCCTATGCCTGGCTTCCGGATGTTCTGGCCGGCAATGCTGCCAGGGATCAAGCTTTAAAACGAAATCAAAAAACGTTTCAGACCGGAGAAGAGGAAACGCAGCGCGAGAGCTGGGTTGGTTTTGAAGATGGCCTGGCTCAGCCCCTCACACCCTTTCGTAATTTTGTATTGAGCTTTCTTATTATCCTTGCAACGGTTTTTTTCGCACTTGGGGTAATCCTGCCGGTCATCAAGTTCACCACTGTCTATGTATGGACCAATGAGCATTCCATTGCCACGATCATCTATGCGCTTTATCAGGATCAGGAATATTTTCTCTGCACAGTCTTGTTTGTGTTTTCCATCCTGTTTCCTTTTTTGAAATTGTTTTACCTGCTTACATTGGTAACTTCGCCGGATCTTTCTCCTGAGTTTCGCGTTAAATCCATCTCAACCATGGAGTGGCTGGGTCGTTATTCGATGACCGATGTGATGGTGCTGGCGTTGATGATCTTTTATGTTAATTCAAGCGGCTATACCGAGGCTACAGTGCTATCTGGTGTCTACTTTTTCGCGGCATCTGCCTTGATGACGATGTTGGCCTATGGTTGGGCCAATTCAGGGCGACCTTCCCGGCATGCAAATTTGAAAAAGAATGTCGTCGCTCTTGAAAGTGATGCCAAGAAAGCCAGGAAGCGTAGATAAGAAAAGCTGTTCTTCTATTTCCAGAATGAAAGATCTTTCGAATCTACAAGTTTGGGTGGTTTTTGTGCTTTAGGAAAATGATCTTCAGGTGGTCAGTTCTTCTTTCACCTTTGCGGCGAGCTGTGGAAGCGAGAATGGCTTGGGAAGGAAAGCAAATGATTCTTCTCCTAAAGCCTTTTGGAAAGCTTCATTAGGATAACCTGAAACAAAAATGATCTTGATGTTGGGATCTTTCTTGCGCAATTCCTTGAGCATTGTGGGCCCGTCCATACCCGGCATCACGACGTCGGAGACGACAATGTCCACGGGGCCGCTTTTGTCCAGAATCTCCAGAGCCGCAATTCCGTCTTCAGCTTCCAATACCTCGTAGCCTTGACGTTCCAGGGCACGAACTGCAAAGGAGCGTACCACGTCTTCGTCTTCGACCAGAAGAACGCGGCCGGAACCTGTTAGGTCTGCGTCAGAGAATGTTTTCTTGGCATCATCTTTTTCCTTAATGGCAGCAAAGTCTTTTTCTTCCAGATGATAGCGCGGTAGATATATTTTGAAGGTCGTTCCTTTACCCACGGTGCTTTGTGGCAATATGAAACCGCCCGATTGTTTGACGATCCCATAGACGGTGGCCAACCCCAAGCCCGTCCCTTTGCCAGCTTCTTTCGTCGTAAAGAATGGCTCGAAGACTTTTTCCAGTGTTCCAGGATCAATTCCCGTACCAGTATCTGAAACTTCGAGCAGAACGTATTCACCGGCTGGAATTTCAGAGCGTTGCAGGCGCTGGGCTTCGCGCTCGGTAATATTTCGTGTGCGAATTTTCAAGCGACCACCTTCGGGCATGGCATCGCGGGCGTTGACTGCAAGATTGATGATCGCCTGCTCAAGTTGGAGTTTGTCGGTTTTAACGTGCCATAGGTCTCGGCCGGTGGAGACTTTCAATTCGATGCGTTCTCCGATGGAACGTTTCAAGAGCGGAGCCAAGTCCGACATGACTTCCCCAAGTTGCAGAGGCTCGACGAGAAGCGTTTGCTGTCTAGCTAATGCCAGAAGTTTGCCCACTAGGCCGGCTGCTCGGTTGGCGCTGGACTTGATGTTGATGATGTCGGAATAGGCAGCATCAGTGGGTCGATGGGTTTTAAGCAGAAAGTCTGAAAAACCGATGATCGCCGTGAGCATGTTGTTGAAATCGTGCGCCACGAAGCCCGCCAATTTGCCTACGGCGTCCATTTTCTGGCTTTGAGCGTATTTTGCTTCAAGAGTTTTTTGTTCAGTGACGTCGATTACATACAAAATAGCGGCTTCAGGCGCTTTATTATTGAGTGTAAGCGGACTCATGTAGATACGTCGCGTAAATTCACCCTTCTTGCCGGCTGTGATATCAATGGGGGCAACTTTACCTCGGCCGGAAAGCACGGCTTCCAGGCCTTTTTCGATTTGTTCTTTCGCATCCTGTTCGGCAGATTTTGACAACACCGAGACGGCTGTTTGTCCAAGGCATTTTGTTCCATCGATGATCATTCGAGAAAAAGATGCGTTGGTGTTGGCGATGCGGCCATCTTTGCCAACTGTAGCAATACCAAAGGGGGCGGAGCGGAAAAACCTGGCGAAGCGCGTGCCTGTCGTGTCGATGGCCTCATCAAGCTGGTCTGCAGAACGATTGATGGCTGTGATGATTAAGCTTGAGTCTACTGAGCCATTTGGTTGAGACGCATTAGCAATGCGTTGGCACATGATACGAACTGGGAGAAATACCCCATCGTTTTTCACAAGGTCGAGATCAATTCCTACTGGAACGCCATCTTGCGGCGTGGTCATGCTGTCTAAAAGCTCAACCCCATCGCTGGCAAGCACGTCTTTAAGGTTCAATGAGCGATCGCGAAGGTTGGCGCAATCTTCGAAACCGAGCCAGTTGCACATCGTTTCGTTCATACGGGTGATTGTGCCTTGCGACGTGGCAGTCATCACCCCTATGGGCATGGTGTCGTATTGGTCTATGATCTGTTTGAAATTTTTTGTGCTGTTTAATTCCCGCGCACGGTCAGCAGAAATGTTCTTTACTGTCCATAAAACCAAAGGTGCCGATTCTGATCTGTGGGATATTTCTGAGTTGGGTTGGTGAACAAATGGTGCAACAGTTACCCGAACATGGGTGACTCCGCGACGATCACCCAAGGCATTTGAAGAGAGTTTAACGTTGATCTCTTCGGAACGCGCGGAACCGTGTTCGATGGCTCTAGAAAGACGGAACATGGCTTCCGTGACACTAGGTGCTGAGCCAAGAGCTATTTCCAAAGACCCTAGTAGGCCGCCACTGGATTTGCCTAACAGTTTGGTCATTCGTTCGTTGGACCAACGTGGTTTACCAGCCAGCGTTGTAACCATCATGGCGTCGGGATGTTGGTCTGCCAGGTCGGCTGCGATCAAGTCCTTGGGTGTGTGATCGGTCAGTTGAATATGGCCGGCCAAATAAGCCAGCATTGAGAAGGCACCAAATACAGCTAGAACAGCTAGAATCGTTAACAGAAGAGGTTGGGCGACGGAGCTTGAAATCAGGGCAAGTAAAAGAGCCCCAGACGCCAGGACGACGGCGCTGATTGTCAGTAGACCGCGGCTCTCATGTCGTATGCCAAGCGCATCTGCGTCAACAGCATTTGCGTGACGTACCTCGCTGCTATTCATAGGAGCAAGTGATATCTGATTCTTTTGAAAAACGCCTTGGACAGCCTGCATAATTCTTTTGGTTACTCTACGCATTACTCTGATCAATAATTAAGGGTGGTCTGGCCGAGGCCTCGATAATAGCGACTTGAATAATAGTGCCAGTTCAATGGCTTGAAAGTGAATTTAACTGATTTGCTTTTCACCCTGTAACTAGATCTGCGAAACAATCGGGGTTGAACAAGTTTGGCATCGTTGGATAACGCCAACTTCGGACTCCAGATTTCAATCAGTCTGGTTAAGATGACATGAATCCCAAGTGTAAGTTTTGTTTCAGGTTGGCTCAAATTCGGTCAGTCAGGCAATTTATTGGTTTTTTCTGCAGTTTTTTTGAGTCCTAGTGCTTATGAGGCGGTTCATTTTGAGTCGCTTTAGAAAAAATTGATGCTGAGATCTGCCTGTTGAAGATCAGTTTTCTGTCAGCACTCAACTCTAAAAGCGCTTCTTCTCATGGCGTCTTTGATCACGAAGGGGAGCTCAAAGGGTCTTTGTTTTGGAAAGTTCTTGATTTTAACTAATGGGGGACGGCTTAAGGCCGTGTTGGATGATGTGGAATTTCCTTTTCTATTTTCTGGTCTTTGTATTGCTAGCGGGGGGCGGCGTCTTCGCTGCTCTGTTGGTTCGTGGGTTTCTTGACGGTGATACCACGGCGGGTGGCCTGTTTGGTGGCCGCAATGACCGGCGTTTAGAAGTGGTTGAGCAATCCAATATGGATGGGCGTCGCAAACTCGTGTTGATACGAAGAGATAATATCGAACATCTCATTATGACTGGTGGTCCGGTGGACGTGGTTGTTGAAACCAACATTCGGACTTCTAAAACATCCAATATCGAACCTATTGCAAATGTCGTCGAGGCGCGAGCGCCACGGACATTCGGTAAAGTGGCCGCTGCTGGAGAATAACGTTTGTGTTTTCGACCACACTTGTTGCGACAGATGGAAATGTATCAGGCCGCCTACGTGGCGTAAGGCTTTGAGATGCGGGGAGCTTTGAGAATTCGTCGCCTGTCTCAAGTCTTGCTGGGAAAAGAAACTGAAACAACCTGATGGCAGGTTTGCAGCTTTCAAGTTTGACCTTGTGGTCGCTCGATAGCGCTTGTGCTGTGGATGTTCTTATTCTCGATCGCCGAATGCGGCTTGGGATAAGGTGGATAGATCAAGAGTTAATTTTTGAATGGATACTATCCGCCCATGGTTTTTCGCGGATAGATGGACCGGGATTTCAATGAAGTCCTTGTCTTCGATGCTGGTCTTACGTTCCGTCGTAACTTGATCCCATCCAGCTGCCAGTGTGGGAGCGTTGGCAACTAAGATGGATGTAAGCACAAGAGCCAAGGATGCGAATACGAGATGTCTGGCGGAAGATGATGTAATCAGCTTTAACTTTGACACGAAACGACCTCTTTTTCGGGAACTGAGGTAAAAGCACCGAGCTGGAAACCAACGGCTCCAGCTTTCCATCACCCTACAGAATTATTAGTTACTGCCTGCTTAACAAATGTTTCAAAGTGAAAGCTAGGCTGAACCATCTTAGCAACGAGCCCGTCGATGAGCAGGCTTGAGATGGTCGGGAAAAAGGGTCAGCAAGGGAAGGCTATTCGTTGCGATATACACGCTCACGGCGTTCATGCCGTTCCTGGGCTTCTAAGGACAGGGTGGCAATGGGTCTGGCATCAAGGCGTTTCAACCCAATGGCTTCGCCTGTTTCCTCGCAATAGCCGTAAGTGCCATCGTCGAGACGCGATAAAGCGGCGTTGATCTTGCCAACCAATTTACGTTGCCGATCACGTGCTCGTAAAATAAGGGATCTGTCGGTTTCTGAGGTTGCTCGGTCGGCGGCGTCTGCGTGTTGAACGGAATCTTCATGCAGACCATCAAGAGTTTCGCGCGTTTCCTTGATGATATCTTCCTTCCACTTCAGCAGTTTGTTGCGGAAGTATTTCTTTTGTCGTTCGTTCATGAACTCTTCGTCGTCGGAAGGCCGATAGTCCTCATCCAGGTCAGATTCGACTTTAGATTTTGGCGTCGTTTTTTTTGACGCCGGTTTTTTTCGCATGATACGCCTCCTGGCTATCTCGCGGTCATATGTCGGCCAGAGGGCTAATCAAAAGGCTTAGCCTCGGCTTATTCTTGGACACGTGTTTATGTGATCGAGATCAAGTGTCAAGAGAAACGGCTGGATGATTGCGGAGTTCTTTTCTGTTGAAAAACGTGGACTTGAGCTGGACATGACGGATCTAAAAGGGGCTTAGACACATATATCCTTATGGTTGCATGATAATAATACATATACTTAACGTTGTATTCATGTTATTTGGTGATAGTTGATTTGTGAGACGGTCAAGGGGCGATGAGACAGTAGGCACTCTCCTTCTCTTCGATACTTGATATTTATCTGCGATGTCAGGATTTCCATGCATTTTAGGGGAAATTATCTGTTGTCGTCCTTGACCATGCTCATAGCGACCAGCCAGGGGCATCAACACGTTTCTCCCGCGTGTTGATGTCACCTAAGCTTAGTAAGAAAAGCCTCCATTACTCGATTTTGGGCTGGTGGCAATGACTATTCGCAAGAGGGCAACGTCAGCGCAAAATGACCCAAACGCTCCGAGACATTCGTGCAACTGAGGATGCCTTCCACCCAGGCTCCCCACCCACACCTCAGTAGCACCCCCGTCAAAAGAGCCGTTGATATTTCACTCTAGCGAAGAAAGCGCCGTGGCCTCTTTACAATTTGGGGGTCACGGCGTTGTTTTCGAGGTGCCCGTAAAGGTAGAATTGTCTTTCTATTTCCAACCTTCCTCCGGTCACCCCTTTCTCCAGGTTAACGAATCATAAATGTCGTCTGATTTGCTATTGCCGTCAGTTGTGTTTTTTTTCTAATGTCGGAACACCTCACACAAAAGTGATTTAAATTCCAGTTCGACTTTGGAGAGCCAATGCAGTTTCAAGGGACGAAAGACTATGTTGCGACCGATGACCTAAAAGTTGCTGTAAACGCAGCTTTGGCATTAGAGCGTCCACTTCTCATCAAAGGTGAGCCTGGCACCGGAAAAACTGTGCTGGCACAAGAAGTGGCAAAAGCTCTTCAGGCACCACTGATCGAATGGCATATAAAATCTACAACCAAGGCCCAGCAAGGACTTTACGAATACGATGCTGTTTCTCGCCTGCGAGACAGTCAATTGGGCGATGAGCGCGTAAAAGACATCGCGAACTATATTAAGAAAGGAAAGCTTTGGGATGCGTTCTTAAGTGAGGAACGTGTGATTTTGCTCATCGATGAAATCGACAAAGCGGATATCGAGTTTCCCAACGACCTGCTTCTTGAGCTGGATCGCATGGAATTTCATGTTTACGAAACCGGTGAAACGGTCAAAGCCAAACACCGGCCACTGGTGATTATCACATCAAATAACGAAAAAGAATTGCCGGACGCTTTTTTACGGCGCTGTTTTTTCCATTTTATCAAGTTTCCAGACACGGAAACAATGCGCGAGATTGTCGAGGTTCACTTCCCCGGTTTGAAACAAAGACTGGTTTCTGAAGCAATGCGTGTCTTTTTTGAGTTGCGTGAGGTGCCCGGGTTAAAGAAAAAACCCTCGACTTCGGAGTTGCTTGACTGGATCAAGCTTCTTTTGAATGAGGATGTCTCAGCGGAAACTTTGCGTGAAAATGATGCGCGTAAGATGATTCCGCCTCTGCATGGGGCGCTTTTGAAGAATGAACAAGACGTACATTTGTTTGAACGCATTGCCTTTATGGCACGCCGTTCCGAACATTCTTGATCCCGCTTCGACCTGTTTGTAAGTATCCTTAGTGGCCTGAGATGAGATTAAGCTGAACGATCTATTAACACCGCCCTCACGCTCCCTTCATATCTAATGTGTACAATTTAAAGCTAAGGAAAAAAGCTTTTTTGCTATGTTTTCTTAACTGCTTGAATTGAGGCAAGCCATGAATGATACTCTTCGAAATGGAACAATTCTGATGATGGGCGCCACGGTGTTTTCTGCTGGTGTGTTTGTTATTGTTCACAGCCTGGTTTGATCCGACAAAAAGATTGCGATCATCACCATCTTAGATGGAAATTGGCGGATATCTGCCATCTTTCCTGCCCGGCTACGATTAGACACGGAAAACAGCTTCACACCTTACAAGAAGCACTCTAACAAGGGATCCCTAGTCCTGTCTGGACTTTCCTGAGGAGGCCTTGTTGGCATATTCAGTCTTACCAGAGAAAATAACCCCTCTGTTCTCTCGCACTCGATCTTATCTGTCTGATCTATTCACGCCGGTGGTACGTGTTGGCGTTACTGGGCTGGCGCGATCTGGAAAAACTGTTTTCATAACGTCTTTGGTGCAGTGCTTGAGTGCGAGCAACGCGGTCCCCTCATTTTCCCGCCTCAGGACCATCAATGGCTTTCGCGCTTATCTTGAACCGCAACCGGATGATGATGTTCCCAGATTTGCCTTTGAAGATCACATCGAACAACTTCTCAGCAAACAACCAACCTGGCCAGACAGCACGCGCCAAATCAGCCAGTTGCGCCTTACCCTAGAGTGGGATGAACCCTCGGGTGTTGATCGCTTGAAAAGGATGGATGTCACGCAAAGGTTGCATGTGGATATTGTCGATTATCCTGGTGAATGGCTTATCGACCTTGCAATGATCAACCAGAGCTTTGAGAAATGGTCCAATGATGTGTTGAATGTCTTGCGATCAAAAGCCATGTCTGAGCTGAGCAAGCCTTTTTTGATATTTCTCGATGGCCTTGATGAAAAAAACCACATCGATGAAAACACGGCCATTGAAGGTTCAAAGATCTACACGCAGTTTCTTGTTGATGCTCGCAAGGGTTCAACGGCTGGAAATGTTTTAGGGCCTGGGCGTTTTATTATGCCTGGAGATCTTGAAGGGTCTCCACAGTTGACGTTTTTTCCAATGAAGGGTTCAGCTTCAAGGGTTTCTTTGTTGGAGCGAAGGTTTGAGAGTTACAAATCGAATATCGTAAAACCATTTTTTGAGAAGCATTTTGCTAAACTCGACCGGCAGATCGTGCTGGTTGATGTGTTATCAGCACTAAACGGTGGTGCGGTGGCCCTCAACGAATTAGAGCATGGTCTTGAAAATGTTTTGCGGGCATTCCGCCCTGGAAAAAACACATGGCTCTCGCGGCTGCTTTCGAGAAAGATTGATCGCATTTTATTTGCTGCTTCCAAAACAGATCACATCCATGCAACAAGCCGTGGACGTCTCGAAGCCATATTGGAAAAATGCGTCATGCGTGCCAGCAAACGTGTTGAAACTACTGGTGCCGATTACAAGTGCCTGGGGCTTAGCGCGCTTCGCGCCACTGAAGACGTTGAAAAGACTATTGATGGCGAAAAGTTTCGTTGTGTTCGTGGTATTGTTGATGCTGGCGAGGTGGTTTCTGGGCGCCGTTTTGATGGCAGTGAAAGTGCTGTTGTTTTCCCAGGTGATTTACCGGCAGATCCACTTGATGCCTTCGATGAAACGAAGGCAAAACCTGACCGGTTTCACTTCGCCCGTTTTCGTCCCCCCTTGCTTGAGAAAGGTTCTGCTCCTGGGCTGCAAGGTCAGTGGCCTCATATCAATCTCGACACTACGTTTTCATTTCTGCTGGGAGATTACCTGCCATGACCAGCAAGCCTGAACCTCGCAAACCCCGTGTTTTCGATGCTGATGATCCTGAAATCGTCAGTTCCAAGTCTGCTGAGGACGATGAAAACGTTGTTCATGGGCTTGAAACTGAAAAAGAGATCGCCAGCCTAAAAGAAGAAAACGGCAAACGAAAACGTGGCTGGATCAGTTGGGGCGGACTTCTCATTTCAGCAACGGTGGGTCTTGGCTTAATTGCAACAGGGGTCTGGTTCACCCGTTTTGTTTCCGTGGCCCTTGCTCGAGAGGACTGGGTTGGGTGGATCTCCAAGGGACTTGTGGGTGTGGTTCTTCTGGCTCTGGTTGTTCTCTTGGTCAAAGAACTCATCGGAATGCTTAAACTGGAGAGACTGCGTGCGCTGCGGAAGCAGGCTGATGCCGCTGTTGTTTCAAAAGATATCAAACAAGAAAAGCAAGTGGTCCGTAAACTACGGACCAGATTGTCCGGGCAACGTGATATGCGCTGGGATCTGGCCAAGTTTCGTGAAGAGGAACGCCATATGCGAGCTCCTGGCGAACTGATTGCTTTGGCTGACCGGGTTTTACTGGCACGGGCTGATAAAAAAGCGAAGCTAGCCATCTATCAATCGGCCCGGCGTGTTGGAGTTGTAACAACGGTTGTACCCATAGCCCTGATCGTTGTGATGTTTGTTTTATTTGAAAACTTGCGCATGGTTCGTCGTTTGGCGGAAGCCTATGGTGGGCGGCCTGGTTTCTTTGGTGGTGTGCGGTTGTTCGCGTGGATCATCAGTCACATTGCGGCAACGGGGGTCATCGCTTTGACAGATGATCTGTTTGGTCAATTTTTCGGACAGGATGTTTTGCGCAGGGTTTCTCGTAAGCTTGGCGAAGGCGCGTTCAATGGAGCCATGACGGCGCGTCTGGGAGTTGCTGCGCTGGATATCTGCCGACCATTGCCTTTTGTTGTGGTAAAACCACCTCGGGCGCGACACATTTTTTATCAGGCGTTTCCTGAAATGCGGCCCATTGAAATGGTCAAGCGGGCTGTTGGCTGCAAAAGCAGCAAGGATAAAAAGAGCGCCGAAGAAAGCGGAGATAAGGCTTAAATCCACAAGCTGAAGGAGAACGAGACCCAGAGCAAGAAACGGTAAGAAAAATACGTTTCTGTCTCTAGGTCACACTTAGCTGTGGGTCATAAAACCTGTTGTCGTTTTCGACAGGAGAAGAAAGATGCGTAAATTGCAACTAACTCGATTGGCCCTCAACGAGTTTTTTCAGGTTCTGCAAGCCTTCCATATATTTTTCCCCGACCCAGCTATCCATCATTAATCCCATGTAACGGGCCATTGGGTTATAGCCGGTATCTGTGGTGAAGCCCCAGGTGACTTTGGTGCCCTCCCCGTCTGGCTCAAGAAGAAGTGTGGCGTTAGCGGTTCCGTGCTCGCCAAAATCCAGAGCAGTTCGAACACTTTTATTTGGTACGCTTTCAATGATCTCTTGCGAACCGATGCCCATATGCTCATGAGTTGATGACCAGGTTACTTTCTGGCCCTTGCCGCTGCTTGGCCCTTCAAATTCGTATTCGGTTTTCGGGTCTATGCGGGCCCAAGGCGACCATTCATTCATTTTCTTGAGATCGTTTACGTAAGGGAATATCGCTTCCGGACTCGCATTGATGGTAATGCTGCGCGCTACGGTTACTTCGCGCGGCAATAAGAAAGCAACCGCCAGCAGCACGACGATTAAAATAATGAGGGCAATGAAGCTTCTATATAAAATTTGCATGGGGTTACTCCCTAATTCTCTCAATAAGAATAGATGTGTGGCTAG
>JAJRZC010000076.1 GCA_024275435.1 Alphaproteobacteria bacterium | reverse complement strand
TGGTTGGCATTTTCTTCTGAAAACAATAACCGCGCCGGTGGGGGGAGCAGCGCGGTTTGCTCGGGTGTCGTTCGGGGGGCTGTTATAAAAATAACGAACGACGGGGAGGTGGGTGTTTTGGTTTCATTAGAAGCAACTGTACTTTTGCATACTGGAGATTACTTCTTGCATCCTTCCAGCTGTTTTGAGCGCTCTTTGGCGGCAGCCTTCCATTGGTCAGGGGACACGCTGGAACACCATGCCATGTGTTTACCCATATCTGAATGCCACTGATCTCCGGTAAAGCCACATTTGTTTTTCTCATTAAGTTGCTGCTGCTTTAGAGCGGTGGTGCCATACCATTTACAGCCGCTTTGCGCCTGCGATTCGCTGGCTGTGATGGCCATGCCCGCTGAGAATGCCGCTAAAAAAGCGAAAGCAGACAACAGAGCCGTTTTTTGACCGATCGACATATTCCGTATTCCTTGCAAAATGATCCCTCCAGCAAATGGCGCGGGCTTGAAGCCACATTATGGAATGTTCACGCCACGACGGCACTGGTTTCGTCTCTCTTATCGACCCGGTTTCCCGATTGCTGATGCTTTGGTGCATCAGTTCTTTAGCCGTTTTGTATGCTGAACCTACGGTATTGCTTATGAACCCACTCTGAACGGCAATTTTGGTGATTGTTCATGTTTTCCTCTGAGGTCTCAACTTACTGTGTTTCCTGTTGAAAAGGCTGACTTGCCTATCTAACACGGAAGAATCTGATAGATTTCGTTGGAACGCTTTTGGGGTCTACCATGTCTGATCCGTTCAGACACGAAATGCGTCCCTTGGCACGGCAAGCGCTTTTTTCCTCGTACCATAGGGCCGCTGTTACGACATGTCTTCATCTGCTACTGCCCCCATTGTTGAATTTTCTCCCACTGATCCAAATCCGGACATGGATGACGCCCAGCGTATTTTAGAAAAGCTGTTTGGCTACAAGGCTTTTCGTCTGGATCAAGCGGCCATTATTGAAACGCTTCTGGCGGGCGGAGATGCGTTGGCCTTGATGCCGACGGGCGGCGGAAAATCGCTGTGTTACCAGATCCCCGCCCTGGCGCGCTCAGGAACCGGCATTGTCGTTTCGCCCTTGATTGCGCTTATGCAAGATCAGGTGGATGCGTTAAGGGTTCTTGGGCTTGACGCGAATTTCCTTAATTCGTCCCAGTCTCTTGATGAGCAGCGCGAAGTTGTCTCGGCCTTGCGAAATGGCATGCTTGATCTCCTTTATATTGCTCCAGAGCGTCTGGTGCAGGAACGTACTCTGGCGCTTTTAGACCAGGTTGAACTTTCCGTTATTGCGATCGACGAAGCGCATTGCGTTTCCCAATGGGGACATGACTTTCGTCCCGAGTATCGCCAGCTCAGTATTTTGGCAAAACGATTCCCCAACGTTCCCAGAATTGCGCTGACGGCGACTGCTGACACGCGGACTCGACAGGAAATTCTCGATGAACTCAGCCTGGGTAAGGCCCGCAAGTTCGTCGCCAGTTTTGATCGCCCAAACATTTGCTACACGATTACTGAAACGGGCTCGATGAGTGCACGCGAGCGCTTGTGGCGGTTTATCGAAGGCGACCATGCAACAGATTCAGGTATCGTCTATTGCCTTTCGCGACGTTCTACTGAGGAGACCGCCGCGTGGCTGAAAAAGAAGGGACGACAGGCGGTTTTCTATCATGCAGGGATGAGTTCCAATGAGCGGCGTGATGCACAAACACGTTTTCTCGCTGAGGATGGGCTGATCGTTACGGCGACCAATGCATTTGGAATGGGGATCGACAAACCTGACGTGCGGTTTGTTGCTCATCTCACTTTGCCAAAGACCATTGAGGCCTATTACCAGGAGACCGGGCGGGCAGGACGCGATGGTTCACCGGCGAATGCTTGGATGGCATATGGCCTGCAAGACATTGTTCAGCAGCGCCAATGGATTGCGAAAAGCGACGGTGCAGAATCGTTCAAAATTATTCAAAATAAGAAGCTTGATGCCCTTATCGGATTAGCCGAGATGGCCCAGTGCCGGCGCCAGGCTCTTTTGCTGTACTTCGGCGAGGAGATGCGTGAGCCATGTGGCAACTGCGACAATTGCATTTCCCCACCTGAGACCATTGACGCCACCCGGCTTGCGCAAATGGCCCTCTCAACGGTTTTTCGAACGGAGCAACGTTTCGGAGTTTCTTATCTCGTCAATGTCTTGCTGGGAAAAGTTGACACCCGTATTACTCAAAACGGGCATGACAAACTGTCGGTATTTGGGATTGGTCGTGAACTTGAAGCTATTGGCTGGCGTTCGTTGTTTCGTCAGCTGACATCTGCTGGCTATCTTGTTGGAGATCTGGAAGGATATGGCACGCTGGCTTTGAGCGGGCTTGCGCGTCCGCTTTTGCGCGGTGAAACCACATTCACAATGCGTGCGCCCGCTGAGCGTGTGAGCAAAAAGAGCCGTTCGGGCAAGCCTTCGAAATCAACTGCAAGTGCGATGCTTTCAACAGAGGATCGTTCCTTGTTTGATGCACTTAAGGACCTACGCCGGGAGTTGGCTGCAAAAACCAAGGTGCCGCCTTTTGTTATCTGTCATGATAAAACGCTCGTGGAATTGGCGAGGAAACGACCGGAAAAGTTGATTGAGTTAAATGACATCACAGGGCTGGGGGCTGTGAAAATCAAGAAATACGGTCGTGCGCTTCTTGAGGTGATATCGCATTTTCACGATAAGCCGCAATTGGACAACAACCTGTCGGCTACGATAAATGCGACGCTGGCGCTGCATCTTGAGGGAAACGATGTGGAGACAATTTCGCAGAAGCGTGAACTGGATGTGGAGACCATCTTAGAACACTTTGCCGAAGCTATTGAGGCGGGGGTTTTGCAAGCAGAAGATGTTGTTGATCTTGATGGGGAACAGATCGATGAAATCCATGGCGTTTTCGAAGAGCTGGCTGTTTTGGAAAAGGGCGATGTTGGCCCGGCGTATCGGGTGCTCAACGAGAAGTATAGCCTAGGTGTCTTGAAGTGCTTGCTGGCCGAAATTGCCTGAAAACGGTCGGTTCTAGATTGGGGTTTGCAATCATGTTTCCAATCGACTGATGATCTCGTTTAAGACCTGCCGAGTTTGCGGAGACCATGTGGCAGCATGGGACGAGACGAGATTTGCCTGGGATTTCAAAATAACACCATCGTCCAGAATCCGCAGACCATTTGCGCGCAGGGTTGCTCCGGTGGTGGTTATATCGACGATAAGATCTGCGGTACCGGAGGCGGGAGTGCCTTCCGTTGCTCCCAAGCTTTCAACAATACGGTAGTCTGAAAAGCCGGCACAGGAAAAATACGTCCGCGTGAGGTTCATGTATTTTGTGGCAACCCGAAACCAGCGGCCATGCTGGGCGCGAAACTGTTCGGCGATTTCGTCGAGATCGGCCATGGTTCGCACATCCAACCAGCAGTCGGGAATGGCGACAACCACATCGGCGAAACCAAACCCAAGTGGTTTTATGAAATCAATTCGGGTTTTATAATCTGATATGCCTTCGCGAATGAGGTCTTCGCCGGTGATGCCCACATGGGCTTTGCCGGTTTTCAGGTACCAGGCTATTTCGGACGCTGAAATGAAAGCCACGTCGGTGTTTTCGAGTTCGGCAACTTCACCACGATAACCGCGCTCGTCTCCGGTTTTTTGGACATTAAGGCCCGCACGGGCAAGCAGTTCGATGGATTTCTCCATCAATCTTCCTTTTGAGGGTAGTGCCAGCTTTAACCGATCGCTCATGCAAGTGGGTCCAATATCAAAAACGCAGAAACGGGCTTGTGGTTCAGGCTGATCATGATTCTTCACTCTTTACTACGGAGAGTAAGCGCTCAGTATGTATCGCCGCTCCAAGGGCTGGAATGTCTTCGCTTGCCCCGCACATTCTTAATAGGCCATCATATCGACCGCCACCGGCAATGGGACTGTCTGGCCCCAGAGTGGGCGCTTCAATTTCGAAAACAAAGCCTGAGTAGTATTCCAGCGTGCGCCCGAATTCGGCTGAGAAATCAGCGTTTGACGAATTTATTCCAGCTTCGGAAAAAAGCTGCAGACGGCGGTGGTAGGCATCGAGTGCCTTTGAAATGTCAACACCTTCGTCGCGCATCAGATCCTTTAACCTCGCTCCGGCAGCGCGCGCGGGTCCTGATATCTCAATATAACCTTCAATGAGCCTGGCTGTTTTTTCTGAAAGTGGATCTGCATTGACGTCGGCAAGGATTGCCAACATGTTACTTGCGATCTCGGAAGCGGTCCTGGCCCCAATTAGCTCTATATTCTTATCTTCCAGGTATTTGGTAACAATGGCGGTCGCTTCCTGCTCTTCAACCCCCACCAGCTTTTTTGCCAGTTCCTCGGGAAGTGTTTGGGTTTTGTCTGCGGGAGCCTTGGTGAGACGCTTTAGCTCGGCGCGGAATGCTTCGGGACGCCAAAATTGATGCAGGAGACGGTTACGCCATCGCTTTGGCATGGGTGCAGAATTCAGTATGGCGCGGAATAGTCCAAGATCACCAAAATGCAGTTGCCATTCCTTCAAACCAACCTTGTGCAGCGCTTCAATGGTCAGGGCAAGAATTTCTGCTTCAGCCTTTTCGCGATCTTCCTGGCCAAAGGCTTCGATGCCGGCTTGTCGGAATTCGCGCGGATGGGCGGAGGTGGCGCCAGTTGGCTGGAAACGGAAAGCGGTCCCGTTATAGCAATAAAGACCGTTGGGGTCTCCGTTTTCACCGCGCTCCAAGTGAAGCCGGCAGGTGGGAACAGTCAGGTCCGGGCGAAGGCACAGTTCTTCTCCTTCGGCGTCCGTGAAGACGTAACTGCGCGATCGTAATGCTTCGCCAATCACATCGAGATACACATCGGCTGGCTGAATGATGGCAGGCGCTACGGATTGATGACCCGCTGCGGTAAAAACCCCCATCAAGGTTTGCGCCTGGGCCTCTAGTGCCTCGAACTGGCGTGCCGTCTCTGCGACCATGTCTGCGACCGTTCTTTGAGTTAGTTCTTAACTTGTGGTGAGTGCCGGGCGAGTACGCTTGTTACTGCTTCGACGAGCTTTTCTGATTCAACTGCGAATTGCGCGGGCCGGGTAGATTTCCATTCCTTATTGTCCTTGATGCTCTGGGCTGCTTTTGCGCCTTCAATGAGATCCTTGATCTGTACCTGACCATTTGCCAATTCGTCTTCACCTTGGATAATAACGCACGGTGCGCCGCGCTTGTCGGCGTATTTCATCTGCGCCTTCATGCCTGACGTGCCCAGGTACATTTCCGCGCGGATACCGGCGGAACGAAGAGCGTTCACCATGGTCAGGTAACGCGGACGCTCGTTAAAGTCCATGACAAGAACGACGACCGTGCCAAGGCCAACATTCGTGTTTTGGCGTCCTAAAGCCTGGAGGGCTGATTGAAGTCTTGAGACACCTATGGAGAAACCAGTTGCGGGAGCCGGGCGTCCGGTAAAGCGTGTTACCAAATCATCATAGCGTCCGCCACCGCCCACAGAACCAAAGCGGACGGGCTGGCCTTTGTCATCTTTTACTTCGAAGGTGAGTTCCGCCTCGAAAACAGGGCCGGTGTAATAGTCGAGGCCACGCACGATGGTTGGATCCATCAAGACACGCTTGTTCGTGTAACCGGTGCTTTCAAGCAGCGTTTGCATCTCCATCAGCTCTTCGATCCCCTGGCGGCCCGTTTCACTATTTTCAACGAGAGCTTGAATGCTGTTCAAGGTCTGTTGCGCCGAGTTAGCTGCAAGTCCGGCACTGATAAAGGTCATCAGCTTGTCAATTTGTTGCGGGTCTAGCCCGGCGCCTTTGGTGTAGTCGCCGGACTCGTCTTTACGTCCTGGCCCTAGTAATGCGCTGACCCCTTCCATGCCAAGCCGGTCCAGCTTATCAATGGCGCGCAAAACGGTCAGGCGTGTTCGCACTTGTTGCTCAGTTCCTGTAGAAAAAGATGGATCGATACCAATGCCTTCAAGCACGCCATCAAGAACTTTTCGACTGTTAACGCGAACCTGGTACTGCCCACGTGCAATGCCCAGCGCTTCCATTGTATCGGCGGCGAGCATGCACATTTCCGCGTCGGCTGCGACACTGGTTGTAGCGACGGTATCGGCGTCAAACTGCATGAACTGGCGAAATCGTCCGGGTCCGGGTTTTTCATTGCGCCAAACAGGGCCGACTGCATAACGGCGAAACGGTTTTGGCAGCATGTCGAAGTTTTGCGCCACATAGCGCGCGAGCGGTGCGGTCTGATCGTATCTTAAAGAGAGCCACTGGTCGTCTTCGTCTTGAAAGGAGAACACGCCCTCATTGGGCCGATCCGTATCTGGCAGAAATTTACCCAGAGCGTCGGTGTATTCGAATGCCGGTGTCTCAAGCGGCTCGAAACCATAGGATTCATAGACGTCGCGAATGGTCGCGATCATAGCGTTCATTGCACGGATTTCCGCCGGGCCAATATCACGCATTCCCTTTGGCAGCCGCGCTGCCGGCCGCTTCTGTTTTGTTTTCTTTGCCATACTTGAATTGATATTCGTTTTACGAGGACATATTGCGTATTTTTGCCCGGTGCCTCGTTAGAAGAACCGTTGGTTGACTCGCCATATCATGGATTGCCCTTAGCGTGCAAAGTCAGGTGCGCCATCAAGGAACAAATGAGACGCAACGGGATGAATTTATCACCAAGGATCAATCGTCGTCGTTTCGGTCGGGCCGATTCAGCTTTATGCCGGGACGGGGAGGCGGATGGGCCATTGGCCTTATGGGTTTTACGTACATTTTGCGAGCTGGCACCGAGACAAGCTCACGCTCTGGCCAGCGCAAAGCCGTCAGTTTGCCGCCGAAAACGCAGCCTGTGTCGATACATAATGTATTATTGAGCCACTCCGGCTCAGGGATGGGGGTATGGCCGTAGATAACCGTGGTATCGCCCTCATATTCGGCGGCCCAGTTGTAGCGGATCGGTAAGCCGAATTCATCGGTTTCGCCACTGGTTTCACCATAGAAACAGAAGACGCGAACCGAACGGGAAGACCGGCCGAGCATATGCGTTTTTATGCCGGCGTGGGCTATGGCGAGGCGTCCGCCTTCCAGCCAAAGGTGGCTCACAAGACCATCCAGAAAATCATGGACTCGCTTGTTGAAGGATTTTGATTCCCTGCCGAGCTGCTCGATGGTGAGATCTAAGCCATGGGTTAGCTTGACATTGCGTCCGTTAAACCAGCGAAGCAATTTGATGTCATGATTGCCCGGCACCGTCATGGCGTGACCGGCATTGATCATGTCCATCACAATTCTCAGGACATCGGGAGAATTGGGGCCGCGATCAACAAGGTCGCCAACGAATAATGCACGGCGTCCTTCTGGCGGGATGGTTATAGCCTTACGGTTCTCACCTTTTCCAGTCAGCTCCACCTGATAACCAAGGGTCTGCAGCAGCTCTAAAAGTTCATCGGCACAACCATGGACATCACCGATAATATCAAATGGACCAAACTGTGATCTTTTATCAGAGCGCATGGGAATGGTGGTCAGGATGACTTGTTCAATTTCACGTTGACTTTCGAGGCGGAAAACCTCTCGAAACCCTTCCCCATCCAATCGGGACATGCCTGCACTTAACTGACGCAGTTGTTCCGCCAGAACCTTTTCTGGAAAATTACGATCATCGCGTTGTTGGTATCGGGTCAGACAGGTGTCGGCTCCGGGATCCAGGACAATGGCGTAGACAAAAGCGTTATTTGATCTTGCTATTTTCAAGAAAGGCTCACGATGGCTTGGCAGCAAATTTGTCGCGTCCACCACCGTGAGGCGCCGTGCGCGGAGCCGTAGGTCAACCAGTTGGCGCATGAGTTCGAAGGCGCCATCGCTCACACTCTGATCATTTTCGTCATCGCTGATCCAGGCTCGGCATCTGTCGGAGGAGACGATTTGCGTCTGCTTGAAGTGACGTTTTGCGAAGGTGGACTTTCCTGAGCTTGAGGCGCCGATCAGGATGACCAGGCAAAAGTCGGGTATGGTCAGGTTCATCTCGGTGCCAAATGGTTCGGAGAGCTCATTGATATCTTTTGTCATTCGAAACAATTTGAGACCTAGATACAAGAAGGATTGCTCTTGGTGAGGCAATGAAGCGCGACTTCTGGCCGCGACAGTGGGTCAGGCATTGATAAAATCGTCGGGCACGAAACGCGGCGGCTCCGGAACGTCGGAAACAAATTTCTTGAGTTGGTCCAATCCTGGCGGTACGGGGCCTCCAAATGCCCAATCAAGAAGTTCCACCGTGTGTGCGACGGGAATATCCATGCCGGCGGCGAGATGGGCCATACAGCCGATATTTCCCGTGGCAACCAAGTCGGGTTTGGCATCGCGGATGTTCTTGATTTTTCTGTCTCTAAGCTGCCGGGCGATGTCTGGTTGAAGTACATTGTAAACTCCCGCCGAGCCGCAGCAGATGTGCGCTTCACCGATGTCGGCCACCGTATAGCCTGCCTTGAGCAACAGCTCCTTGGGCGCTTCATGAATACCTTGCCCATGTTGCATTGAACATGCGGACTGGTAGGCGACCCGAAGGGACGAATATCGTTTTGGAGCGCCCAGGTCATAGCTCATCAGAAACTCTGATATATCCTTTGTAAGGCTTGAGACCTTCTGCGCTTTTTCTTTGTAGTCGGGATCGTGTCTCAGCATATGAGCGTAGTCTTTCACCACGGTGCCACAACCTGACGCATTTATGATGATTGCATCGATATCGCCTTTTTCGAATTCATGGGTCCAGGCATCCACGTTCTTGCGAGCCTGCTCGAGAGCTTCCTCTTCACGGCCCAGATGGTGAACAAGAGCCCCGCAACAGCCAGCGCCATTGGAAACAACAACATCCACGCCGCGACGGGCAAGCAATCGGATGGTTGCATCGTTGATGTCAGGGCGCAAAACCTGCTGGGCGCAACCGGCAAGCAAGATAACCCGGGCACGACGCTTTGCGTTTGTCGCTGCGGTACCTGGCCCGGAAAATCGACCTGATTTTGTGGGAAGGGTAAGGGGAGCCAACTCGATCAATGCGGCGACCTGAGTTAAGCCAAGGCGTTTTAATGTACCCACCAAAGGTCGTGCAAAGGGGGCAAGCCCGAGAGCCACGCGAAAGCGCTCGGGATAGGGTAGGATATGTGCCAAAAGAGAGCGTACCGCTCGTTCCTTGAAGGAGCGGCTGCCGGTTTTCTTGATGTGAGTGCGCGCAATATCCACCAGATGCATATAATCAACACCACTTGGACAGGTGGTCATGCACGACAGGCAGGACAGACAACGGTCAACGTGGCGTTGAACCTCTGGACTGGCATCGGCTCCACTCTCAAGCATATCCTTAATGAGATAAATGCGACCGCGAGGGCTGTCGCGCTCATCGCCGAGGAGAACATAGGTGGAGCAAACGGCCGTACATAGTCCGCAATGGACGCAACGCCGTAGAATGCTGTCTGCTTCTTTCAGCTTTTCATCTTCAAGCTGGGCGGGCGAGAATTTTGTCTGCATTGTTTTCTTGTTCCTGGCCCTGAGGCGGGATCTCATTAAAAGAATTATGCCGAAGCATGGCGTTCAGACAGTGGCGTACATACGGCCGGGATTGAGTATTCTTTTCGGGTCAAACACAGTTTTCAGTCCACGCATCAGCTTTTCCGTTGCAGGGGCTTGGGGGTGAAAGACTTCCACTGAGTGCCTGACATCTGGTTCTGCACGTATCAAGGTTGCATGCCCGCCCTGGACGGCAACAGCTCGGCGAATGTCGGAAGCGCCAGCATCGGCGCTGGCTTGGGCCTCTATCCATATCAGACCGCCAGACCAATCATACATTGCTCTTATTGGCATGTGTCGGGAAATCGCCGCTACGACCTTCGGCCCCTTGGTCGGTGTTGTGGAAATTCGCCACAAACAAGTTTCTGGGTCGTAAGGCATGACCGACAATCGGCGCAGCTCACTCCACAAGGCGAGTGTTCCTGACATGTCGAGTTCCATCGGGTCTCCGTAAACCTTCAATTCCTTTTTGATGGCCTCTTTGCGATAGGCAATGGATTTGGGAATGTTTTCTATGCGCAGCAATGTCAGTGATTGGTTTTCTTCTGCCAGTTGGGTGAACTCCAGTTTTGAGGCAACGTCTTTTTGCAGATGGACCGTTCCGGAAACTTCGTAGGGTAAACGCAAGGCTGCACACATGACCTCTACGGCGATGTCGTCGGGCAACCCTGGATAGACCAGGGTAAGCGCGTCTTCGGGAAACGGCAGCACTTTAAATGTTGCTTCGGTTATAACGGCCAGCGTCCCCCAGCTGCCGCAGAGTGCACGGCATAGGTCATAGCCGGTGACGTTCTTCATGACCCTGCCGCCTGCTCGAAACAGCTCCGCGCTGCCATTTACGGCTTCGATGCCGAGTAGATGGTCTCGCGCTGCTCCTGCTTGTATGCGCCGGCTACCGGACATGTTGGTGGCGAATGTGGCGCCAATACTATTTATGCCGGGTGGTCCGCCAATGGCAGGGCCCAGGTCGATTGGTTCAAAAGCAAGCATCTGGTTGTTTGCGGCCAGTTCGGCCTCAATGAGGGATATTGGCGTTCCTGCCTGTGCGCTCATGACGAGTTCAGCCGGTTCGTAAAGCCAGATACCACGCATGGATGACGTGCTGATCTCACCCACAGCTTCGACAGTGTGGCCGATGGCTTTTTTACTTCCAGAACCCGTGACTTCCACCGGGTGACCCTGCTCGAAATTGGGCAAGAGCATATTCTGCAATTCCCATCCAGCGGCGGGGCGCATTGTTTCGCTCAACAATCTTCTCCTAAACTGTACCGGTGCGGCGTCGTCTCAGCTTTCGTTTCCTCTTTAGCATCTTGAACTATGTCTGGGAGGCAAGGCTAGGGTCTTGCCGATCATGAAGCGGAAAGACCTTTGCGGGATTTAAAAGCCAGTCCGGATCAAACATGGTTTTGATGCGCATCTGAAGAGCAAGCTCCGTTTTTGAGAGTTGAACAGGCATCAAATCGCGTTTTTCGACGCCGATACCGTGCTCACCTGATAAACAGCCGCCAACCTCGACGCACAGTGTCAGGATTTCTGCGCCGGCTGCCTCGGCTTTTTGCAACTCTTCAGGGTTGTTAGCGTCATAGAGAATGAGCGGGTGAAGATTGCCATCTCCCGCGTGAAAAATATTAGCCACCTTGAGACCGTGGCCTTCGCAGATCTGAGTAATTCGTTCCAGAACTTCCGCGAGGCGCGCCAAGGGAATCACACCGTCCATGCAAAAATAGTCGGATATGCGTCCCAGAGCACCGAAGGCGGATTTCCTACCACGCCAGATTTTTTCGCTCTGTTGCTCTGTGGTGGCGGTTACCTCTGAAGTGGGAGAAAAAGGTTCGGCAATTCTCTTGATGCGATCCAGAGCCTGGGTGATTTCTTCCGGAGAGCCTTCCATCTCGATTATCAACAGGGCTTGCGCATCCAAGGGATAGCCGGCGTTAGCAAACTCTTCGCAAACTTCAATAGCCCGTTTGTCCATGAATTCTATGGCAACAGGCAGGATACCGGCGGCGATGATTGCCGCGACGCAGTTACCGGCATCTTTGCTGGAACCGAAACCCAGCATCATGGGCTTGGCTCCTTCAGGGGAACGTAAAATTCTGACGGTGACTTCTGTAATGATACCGAACTGACCTTCTGAGCCAATGACCAATCCCAATAGATCGTAGGCATCTGCATCAAGATACGGTCCGCCCAGTTCGATGATCTCTCCGTCTATCAGGACCATCTTCAAGCCTAGAACGTTGTTTGTCGTGACGCCGTACTTCAGACAATGAGCGCCGCCGGAATTCATTGCGAGATTTCCGGCAATTGTGCATGCGATCTGGCTTGATGGGTCTGGAGCATAAAAGAAGCCCTCAGCGGCGACCGCTTGGGTGATGGCTAGGTTCGTTATTCCGCTTTCCAGATGAACAAATCGAGATTCATAATCGATTTCCAAGATTTTATTCATGCGAGATATGCCGATAACAATGGCGTCCTCGGCCGGCAAAGCTCCTCCACATAAAGATGTCCCAGCGCCTCGGGCGACGACTTTGATCCCCTCGCTTTGACAATACTTCAAGAGCTTGGATACCTCGAGGGTGCTGCGTGGCAAGGCGACGGCAAGTGGCATACAGCGATAGGCATTCAAGCCGTCACTTTCGAACGCGCGGCGGCCATCCTCGTCAGAAACCACACCATCCCTGCCGACGATCTCGATTAGTTTTTTGACAATTTCGTCTCTTTTGGCGACCACTTTTTTGTTGGGAGTTGGCAATTCCACGTGTTGCGTCCTTGGTGTTGGTGATGTCCTGAACCGCGAATGCAAGACTACCTTGAAAACGGGCCAAAACTGTCGCTGATGTCGTTGCGGGGAACTTAGTCTTTTTCTGGTCTTACTTGAAACTTCTCGATTTCGATATTTCATTGCTTTGCTGCAATGATTTCTCATCGTGCTCCTGTAAGGCCAGCTTTTTATTATCTCTTTTACCAGCACCCCACTGGCCCAAATGTCTTATGACAAAAAATAATTCTGGCCTTTTCTATTTCTGCGCGGGATTTCCGGCCTTTCCGTTGCCTTGTCTAAATTCACGTGATTCCAGCGATTTTCGCCCTAAATGCTATAAATCAACCATATTTTCAACGTTATGGAATATGTCTGTGTCATTATCGGTGTTTTGGCGACACACTAACGTCAATCCGGAACACAAGTTTCTTACGGGAGAGAAGATCATGAAGGGAAAACGTCCCAACTCAGGAAAGGACTCTGCCGTGACAGCAATTTCAGACCTAGAAATTTTTGCACGCGTCGCCCGTACCGGTAACATGTCTGCAGCTGGCCGAGAAATGGGCCTGTCTCCGGCGGTGGTCTCCAAACGGGTCAGCCTGCTTGAAGACCAGATCGGCGCGCGGTTATTTCAACGCACCACACGACAGCTCACACTCACCGAAACGGGAGAAGGATACTTCAAACGCGTCGTTGATATTTTAAGCCTTGTGGAAGAGGCCGAAGATTTTGTCACCCGTCGCAATACAAAGCCCCGGGGTCTTTTAAAAGTTACCGTACCGACCTCCTTCAGCCGGCACCATATTGCGCCCTACCTACCTAAGTTCTTTGAGCGCTTCCCCGACATTGAGCTGGATTTTCATCTGACCGACAATTTTACTGACATCATTCGTGATGGCTTTGATCTGGCTATTCGTATCGGGGAACTTCAAGATTCATCGCTTGTGGCGCGCAAGATCGCTCCTGATACAAGAGTTATCTGTGGCTCACCTGCTTATCTGGATTCTGCCGGGCGACCGAAATCCATCGACGATCTGCACATGCATAACTGCCTGAGTGCAGGTGCGCAGGAAAGTTGGCAGCTTGAGGGCTCTGATGGCTCCAAACAAAATATACGTGTCAAAGGCAACATCAGATCTAACTCAGCAGAGTTTATAAGAGAGGCACTTCTTGCTGGGCTCGGCCTTGGTTTACGGCCGACCTGGGATGTGGGACCAGAATTGGCCAGTGGCGAACTTGAAGTTGTTTTGCCTAACTATAGTGGTCCTTCCGGTTATGGCATCTATGCGGTCTATCCTTGTCGTGAGTTCATGCCAGCCAAAGTCAATGCATTTATAGACTTTTTATCCGAACTCTACGGTCCAAAACCATATTGGAATGAAGGCCTTCAATTAGGCTCCCAGTCCAAGGAGAAACTTGCAAAGCCATCGAAAAACATAGCGTTCAATGGACGTAAAAAGAAAGACGATCACAAAGGAGCGGAAGGAGCCAGCCCCTAAAAAAACAGAGCAGAGCTGGATGTGACCAAGGTGGTCATAGTTCATGGCAATTTTGTTAGCTTAACTGTTTGGCGATCTGAACTTGCTGAAATAGTATGTAAGTTCGTGTGCTGTTTTTATGAGGAAGTTACCCCTTGAGATCCCAATTTGTTTGTGCCGCGTTGTTTTTCTTTTGCGGTTTTTCAGCTTGGTTGCCCAACGCCTTGGCCACACCTGATCCGGACATTCCTCTGCCCATTTCGAAATCAGATGCGTTGATGCTGCATATACCAACAGATATCGAAAATGGCGCGCGGATTTTTGCAGGCTGCGTTGGTTGTCATGATTCCGGGCCCTCGGCCTTAAACCGTGTCGGGCCGATTCTTAATGACATAATCGGACGCAAGGCGGGTAGCATTGAGGGCTATGACTATTCCAAAGCACTGGTTCGTGCCGGAAAGAACGGCCTCGTTTGGACGCCTTATAAACTCGATGCTTTTTTGATGTCGCCGAATGATTTTCTGGGGGGAAACAAGATGCCGTTCGTCGGCTTGAAAGATGAGAGAGAGCGGCGGGATCTTATTGGATACTTGAAAACCTTAAAGTAGTACGCATGGAAGATGCGGTATCCGTTGTTACGGAAAGGCAAGGAACCCCCAAGAGTTCCTTACACCAACAGGCGATGCTACTCGCCTATTTTTTCAAACAACCTTTCAAGCATTGATTGAGTTTGGCATCGCAAGATGGGCTGCCCTTGGTGGCGATGCGGCACTGATTATGCTGGGCCCGGCAACTGGCTGCACAGGAATTCGCCACATCGAATTCACCTTCCTTCACAGCGTCCGCATAAACGAGCCCTGTTGAGAAAATGAACGCAGAAATACCCAGTATGATCGCTTTTTGCACCACGCTGGCCTCCATTTTGTCCGTTGTCGGACTTAATAAAACAAAGACGGCATTTCAGCCGCTAGATGAGTTGATTGTGGGTATAAACCTATTTCTATGAACGTTAGCTGAACTTGTTTTGTTCGACCGCTACGGATGGGCTGTAATTTCTCTTTTTTCAACCTGGATGGCTTTATCGGACAATCTTCTCTTTTTTCGGCTTGGTCCTTAAAGAGCAGCTTCTTTAAATATAGGTTTGACCTGGCCGGCCCAGGGCCCATGGTATTTTTCCAAGAGCCGGTCAGCTGATGTCATACCAGAATGCGCAATCTCGATCAGGGGAGCGAGGAAAAGGGTTTCATCTTCGCCCGCTGTATTTTGAAGGTTGCGTCGTTTCAGGCCTTCTTGTGAAATCTCAATGATATCGCTGGCCAAGGCCTGTAACGGGCGGCCTCGGATTGTAGCCTGAAGGGCATCACGTGGAACGGTGTCGCGCAATTGCTGGCGCTCTTGCTGGGTCCAGCTCTTGACCAAGTCCCAGGCGGCGGCTCGTGACACACTATCGTAAAGAAGCCCAACCCAGAAAGCGGATAGAGCGCAAATCATCTCACGGCTTCCGCCATCAGCACCGCGCATTTCTAGAAAACGCTTTAGGCGGACCTCGGGAAACAAGGTCGTCAAGTGATCAGCCCAGTCCTCTATGGTGGGCCTTTCCCCTGGCAAAGCCTGGAGCTTACCAGCCATGAAATCCTTAAAGGAGGCGCCGGCCACATCGATATAACGACCATTTCGGTAGACGAAATACATGGGCACGTTCAAAGCGTATTCCACATAGGCCTCGTAACCCATGCCACTCTCAAATACGAAGGGCAACATGCCCGTGCGGCTGTTATCCGTATCGCGCCAGATATCGGAGCGACGAGATTTCATTCCATTTGGGCGCCCATCGCTAAAGGGAGAATTGGCAAACAATGCCGTCGCAAGGGGCTGGAGGGAGAGAGACAACCGCATTTTCTCCACCATGTCGGTTTCACTGGAAAAATCTAGATTTACCTGGATGGTGGCGGTTCGATACATCATCTCGAGGCCAAGGGATCCAACTTTTGGCATGTAGGCGGTCATGACCTTGTAGCGCTCTTTGGGCATCTGGGGCGTTTGTGCCAGGCTCCAAGTGGGAGCGAATCCAAGACCGAGAAAACCCAACCCCAAACGAGATCCGGCTCTATCGCATTGACGCAAATGCTCGTCCAACTCGGAGGCTGTTTGGTGGATGGTACTCAAAGGGGCACCGGAAAGTTCAAACTGTCCCCCCGGCTCAAGACTTAAATTAGCGCCGGGTTCGCAAAGTGAACGCTTCAGGGCAATGATTATGTTGGATTCAAAAATGGGCTCCCAACCGCAGCAATCCATCAGCCCGAGCATCAATGCGTTGATACCGCGGTCTCCCTCGTATGGGACGGGATCGAAAGTCTCACGGCAGAAAACAAATTTTTCGTGTTCCGTGCCGATGCGCCATTTCTTTGAGGGTTTCTCTCCCGCTGCGATCCAATCAATAAGATCGTTGCGCGAAATAGCTTCCTTGCTTGCCTGTTCTTGCTGGCGGGTCGACATACCGAGCCTTTCGATTTTTTGAACCTTTGACGGCCCGGAGCGGCAACCCATGATGCATGAACCGCAAGTGTGTGCAATAGGCCTTTATAGTGCCCATCGCCATACCAGTTTCTATTCTTTTGTTGAGGTCTTCGAGACACTTAGCTTTGAAGAATGTGCTAAATCAATCACGGTCATTTGACTGCTAATCCCAGATCGTTTTCTTAGGTTAAGCGTGAGGGTAACAACAAACAACTGAAGAGCTGAGATTTATACACGGTTCAATGCGGCAAAGGCTTTGTTTGCTGCTTTTTCGGCCTGGGCATTTCGGTCGGTGATGTAATAGTCGCCCAAAACCACGACATCCATATAGGTTCTCAGATAACACGAAAGCGCTTCTTCTGGTGTGCACACGACAGGTTCATGACGATTGAAACTGGTATTGATGAGAACGGGCACGCCGGTCAGATTACCAAAAGCTTCGATAACCCCATAGTAGCGTGGATTATCCTCGCGTCTGACAGTTTGAATACGTCCCGTTCCATCAATATGAACCGCTGCCGGGATGACATCCAGTTTATCGGTGCGCACACGTGGGGCCATGGTCATGAACGGATCGGGCTGGTCGAGTTCAAAGTATTCGTGTGCACGCTCTAAAAGAACGGCAGGGGCGAATGGACGGAAAGCTTCGCGGAACTTGATGCGGGCGTTGATGAGATCCTTGATTTTCGTGGAGCGTGGATCGGCGAGAATAGACCTGTTGCCAAGTGCTCGCGGGCCGATTTCGTAGCGTCCCTGATACCAGCCAACGATCTTTTGTTCGGCTAGGTCCTGCGCCACGCGATTTAACAATGTGGTTTCGTCATTCACCCGTTCGTATTTCAGTCCCACTTTGTTGATTGCTGCTTCGATCTGTTTGTCGCTGTAGGACTTTCCATAAAATGGATGGGTCATTTCGAATGTGCGGGGGTTTCCCAGTGTCTGATGATAGTGCCACAGGGCGCTGCCAAGTGGGGCACCGGTATCAGACGCGATGGGGGGAACCCAGACGCGCTCGTATTCCGTTTCGCGCAGGATACG
>JAJRZC010000075.1 GCA_024275435.1 Alphaproteobacteria bacterium | reverse complement strand
GGGCGGGTATGCTTGGCGTGTTTGCCCCAATTGGGACTTACGTGCCCGGCCTTGATGTAACGCTGATATTGAAGCCGGTCCGGGGTGTGGTCTCCAATGGTATGATGTGTTCCGATGCTGAGCTGCAGCTATCTGAAGACAGCGAAGGCATCATCGACGTTGATCTTGCGTACGAGGACCGCGTTGGCGAAAGCTATTGCGATGTCATGGGGCTTAATGATCCCGTTCTTGATGTTGGCTTGACTCCGAACCGAGCCGATTGCACCGGTGTTCGCGGCATTGCACGAGACCTTGCTGCAGCCGGTCTTGGGACCTTGAAGCCTTTGGCGGCAATCTCCACTGGAGATGTTGAAGGCACGAAAGCATGTCCTATCGCTATCAAGCTCGACTTCTCTGAATCGGATGCTCATGTGTGCCCCGTTTTTGCTGGGCGTGTGGTGAATGATGTTTCCAACGGTCCTTCTCCCGACTGGTTGGCGAAGCGTTTGCGCGCCATTGGCTTGCGGCCGATCAACGCCTTGGTTGATATCACAAACTACATCTCCTTTGACCTCGGGCGGCCTTTGCACGTCTATGATCTTGATAAACTCAAAGGTCCGGTTCGTGTGCGCATGGGGGCTGAGGGTGAGACGTTTCTCGGACTTGATGGCAAGACCTATGAGATTGACGCCTCCATGTGCGTAATAGCCGATAAAAATGGACCGCTCGGTCTCGGCGGCGTTATGGGCGGAGAAGACAGTGGCTGTACGCTTGAGACCAAGAATGTCCTCATCGAAAGCGCATGGTTTGATCCTATAACAACAGCACAAACCGGGCGAAAGACCGGGCTTGTCACGGATGCACGCTACCGATTTGAACGGGGTGTGGATCCTCAATCTGTGCTGCCGGGCCTTGATATGGCCACCCAGATGGTTTTGAAATTTACTGGCGGGACACCTTCAAAACGAAAGGTTGCTGGAAAGCCGCCGGCTCCAAAAAACGTTATTGCTTTTGATACCCGACATGTTTTGCAGCTGACGGGGCTTGAGCTCAAAGATGCGCAGATAAAATCCATACTTGAAGCACTTGGGTTCAAGGTCACTGGCAAAAGCAAGGCGTTGAAAGTGAGCGTACCCACTTGGCGGCCTGATGTTCATGGCGCTGCTGATCTTGTCGAGGAAGTTGTGCGCATAGCGGGACTCGATAATATTCCGTCCATCCCGCTGCCTCGTAAAAGTGGCGTCGCGCGAGCGGTTTTAACTTCCACTCAAAAACGTGCAAGGCGCTCTCGACGAACCCTTGCCGGACGTGGGTTCACAGAGGCAATCACGTGGTCGTTTATTACACGCGATGATGCTTCTTTGTTTGGAGGTGGAAGCGATGCGCTGGAGCTGTCCAATCCGATTTCCGTTGAAATGTCGTCGATGCGTCCAAGTCTTTTGCCGGGTTTGTTAACTGCTGCTCAGCGCAACAGAAACCGGGGCTTTCAGGATGTGGCGTTGTTTGAGCAAGGCCATGTCTACCATGGAACGAAAGAACAAGATCAAAGGCTTTGTGCGAGTGGCATCAGAACGGGAACCGCACGCCTTTCTGGCGCGGGGCGGCATTGGGATGGTGACGGGACTGCGGTTAGCGTTTTTGATGTCAAGGCGGACGTTTTTGCTGTTCTTTCAAGCCTGGGTCTTGATCCGTTGAAAACTCAAGTCACTCGCGAAACTCCCGCATGGTTTCATCCGGGGCGCTCGGGCTGCGTTAAACTCGGCCCGAAAAATGTTCTTGCCTACTTCGGCGAAATCCACCCAAGGGTCTTAAAATCTTTAGATGTGGAGCCTGGTGTTTGCGGATTTGAAGTGTTCATCGACGCTGTTCCTCAAGAAAAGAAGAAAAAGTCCCGGGCACGCAAAGCCATGCCAGCTATGGACCTTTTGCCAATTCGACGCGACTTTGCATTTGTTTTAGATAGCACTGTTTCTGCAAGCGACGTTATTAAGGCCGCCAAGAGCGCAGACAAGAAACGTATTACCGATGTGAGCGTTTTCGACGTGTTTGAAGGTGGTAAACTCGCCAGTGAAGGTAAAAAATCTTTGGCGATCGAGGTGACGATTCAGCCGATTGATTCGACATTTACCGACCAGGAAATAGACGACATCGCTTCCCAAGTGATTGCTGCTGTGGGAAAATCGACCGGCGGTGAAATCCGGGGCTAATTAGCGAGGACATGCAAACTATGTCAGAAGCCAAACATGCAAAAATAAGCTTGGACGAACCGTTTATCGTTCCCGCCCCTGAAGACCGTCACAAGATTGTTGTGGTTGGAGGCGGGGCAGGTGGGCTTGAGCTTGTCACCCAACTTGGTGATAAACTGGGAAAACGCAAGCGTGCGCATGTTACCTTGGTGGATCGCAACCGCATTCACATCTGGAAGCCGTTGCTACATCAAGTTGCGGCCGGAAGTATGGATGTCAACCGGCATGAACTGGATTACATGGCTCAGGCACACTGGCATGGCTTTAGGATACGCTTTGGAGAAATGATTGGGCTCGATCGCGAAAAGAAACTCGTGCATCTGGCGCCTACTCATGACGACGAGGGGCGTCTTGTAACGCCTGAACGGTATATTCCTTATGACACGCTGGTGATTGCGGTTGGAAGTACATCCAATGACTTTGGAATACCGGGGGTCGCGGAATATGCGGTCACCCTTGATACATTGGAGCAGGCCCAGAAGTTTAATCGCCGATTGGTGAATGCCTGTCTGCGTGCCTACACTCAGAAAGAACCTATCCGACCAGGTCAGCTTCATGTCTCGATCATCGGGGCTGGGGCGACCGGATCTGAACTTGCAGCCGAGCTTCATCGCACAGCGCGCGGTGTGATCGCTTACGGCATGGATCGGATTAACGCTGAAGAAGACATCAAGATCACTTTGATCGAGGCGACATCGAGAATCCTGCCAGCGCTCCCTGAGCGGCTTTCCAAGGCTGCAACCCATGTTCTTGAGGGGCTGGGCGTTGATATCAGAACCAATGCACGTGTTACGAATGTTTCTGGTGAAGGCGTGACGCTTGAGAGCGGAGATTTTGTTCCTTCTGAACTTGTGGTTTGGGCGGCTGGTGTCAAAGGACCTGATGTTTTGGCCAACCTTGATGGACTGGAAGTCACTCCCAGCAACCAACTGGTGGTTCGCGAGACTTTGCAGACTACACTGGATGATAATATTTTCGTCATCGGGGATGCGTGCTGGTTGGTGCCCGAAGGTGAAGAAACACCAATCCCTCCGCGGGCACAGGCGGCACATCAGATGTCGTCGCTTTTGGTGAAAAACATCCCGCGGCGGATGAAAGGGCGTGCGCTAAAGCCTTTCAGATACCATGACTTCGGGTCGCTTGTTTCTTTAGGGGACTATTCGACTGTTGGCAGCCTGATGGGTTTTATTTCTGGAAAAAGCATGCGGGTCGAGGGCTGGTTTGCGAAAATGATGTATCGGTCTTTGTATAAAATGCATCAAGTTGCTTTGCATGGCTTCATCAAGACGGGGCTGGATACTCTTTCGCGGCTGCTGGTGCGTCGCACAGAACCGCACGTCAAGCTTCATTAGAAAATACCTGCGACTTGAACTTGATTCAAAAGAACTAAGCTTGTCTGCCTTGGGCTGCGCGTTCCGGGCCCTGTGGGTTTGCTTCACGTTTTGGGGTGATTGAATGGCTGTGGGGAGCTAAGCGTAATCGCTGGTTGTAATGCTTTTTTTTTGCACGAGCTATGCCATGGTTGCGCTCATGCTCTGTTCTTTCAGGCGGGCGGCATCGCCATGATCTTCACGTAACGTATTAGCTAACTGTATAAAGTCTGTTTCTTAGCTGAATTAATGCAGCGTACGGCCTGCCAGAAGCAACCCCACTTTTGTAAGGTACCAGCGGTCGTTCTGGCGTGCCACAACGCCTTTGCGGGATAGTTGTGTTACAAGGGGAAGATGTTTTTCCGAAAATTGATAAAGTGGCTTTATTGCCAACAACTCAATAATAGCATAATCGTTTCTGTTCAAGATGCTCATTACACCTCACATTTTTTAATGAGCTGCCCAAAAACATCAGCGAAAAATCGGTTGATGGCCCATATTTTCAGAGCCACCAACCGTCCCGCTTTTGACCGAGGAACGCAGTAAGATGCCCTCTTCATCCCGCCCACATTCTTTAGCTGCATACGTTGAGGTAACGAGAACAGCAAAAATTTTGGTCACGGTTATTTTATGAAAATGTCACACTAACCTTCAACGTCTAATTTCGCCTGAATATGGATACGAGACATGACTGGCCGATGGAATGAAATTGTAAAGCAGTACCGGATGCGTCAAGGGTTTAGTCAAACCCAGCTTGCGAAAATCATGAAGGTTTCACAGCGTACAATCTCTCGCTGGGAGCGAGGCGAAGACTGCCCCGGCCTCACTCAGCAAAGACGATTGCGCGACCTGGGGATACGGCCTCCCGACGCTTTTTTGCGAAGTCTTACAGCGTCCGTCATCCACTGCCCGGCACCGCGGGCACTTTCTCTCACACCAAGACTACGTCTTGTTGCTTTTTCAAAACCTGCCTTGGCCAAGCGGCCATCAATCGTGCACTGGGTCGGCAAGGATCTTGTTGAAATTGCCTGTGGCGTTTTGGAAGAGATGTTGGATGACCACGATCTGCAACGGGCAATTTCAAACATGGAAATTGCCGGCGTGGTGACAACGACTCGCAGTGTTTTGCGCACCGGAGACCCTGATGCGGAAGGTACTTTTCGAACAACGATTTCGTATTTCTTCCATGAAGGGACGCTTTTCAGCGATGCCATTTCAGCACCTGCATCCCCTGATGAGTCTTGTGGGTATGTTCCGTTTCCGTGCGAAGAGATTTTATCTGAGCCAGTTGAACCTGCGGTGTCTTCTGCTTTGGATGCGTGTTCGCGCTAATATTTTCCGATCTTGGCCAGCTTATTTTAAGTGGGAAGACTATCAAAGTCCGATTTGTTCCATGAGACATTGAACAAGTTGTTACAGTCCTTCAAGACCCAACGGTCTCGTGCTGTTCTGGCTCTTCGGTTTATGCCAAACGTCTCAGCGGAGGGTTTCGCTGAGATGTTCTTCCTGATCGAGGCGACCGATCTCCATACCCTTGAAATCTCCTCGAGAAACGACACCGCATATAACGCCTTTTTCCAGAACCGGAAGATGCCTGAAGCCGCCCTCGCACATGGTTCGAAGCGCATCTATAGCGCTACGCTCTGGTGTCGTGGTGATGGGATTGGGAGTCATGACTTCCCCCAAGAGGGTATGCTTTGAATTTTTGGTCTTTGCTAAAAAGTGGACTGCGTCCCTGCCGGTGAATATGCCGGTGAGTTTGTTGGTATTGTCGACAATCAATACCGAACCGCAGCGACGTTTCCACATTTTCCGGCAAGCATCTTGTACCTTCTCATCTTCACCCATAATGAGAGGCTTTTGATCTTTGATGATATAGGCAAGTTTCCTGTTGGTCATTTGTCTGCTCCTTGCTGCGAGCACTCCGTGTGAGCCATGATGATCAGAATGATGGGCCACATTGTGAGATCCCTTGCGATGTGATGAGGCACAATCGATTTGTCGGGATAGAAGTTGTTACAAAAAGTTTACGAGGAACAGTTGAAGAGTCCAAATCAATTCTGCAAGCTGATTCAAATCAGTCTTGTCGATCGAAAAAGAGTAAGACAAGACAGGAAAGGGTTTGAGCAATAGTTTTTATCTATTCTAAAACTGAGATGAGATGAGCTGATATGACCTTATAAACTGTCATTCATGCGTCGAATCCGTGTGGCCAGAAGTGACATGACATGGAGTGCGATCTGCGGCTCGTCGGCGACCATTTGTAAAAAGGCTTGTTTGTCGATCTGCGCAACCTGGGTCGGCTCGGCTGCTATGGCGGCTGCGCTGCGAGGCGCATCATCAATTAAGGCCATCTCTCCGAATATGCCGTTGGGTCCGACATTTTCCAAGACCGTACCAAAGGTGATGATATTCACCTGTCCTGAGCGCACGATGTACATGTGTGTGCCCGGCTCATCTTGCAAAAAGACCTTTTCACCGGCTTCGAGTGTTTTCATTGGAATGCCGGATGCGATGAGAACATCGAAATCAAATGTTGCTTCGGTCATATCATTTGATCACCCTTTTTGAGGCTCTTGTCCTTGGCTAGGCTCTGTCAAACATGGCCAAGCCGTCGAGCCTTTGTTATGGCAGCGACGGCTCTCTTGTTCGTCCGCCAAAGGCGAAAGGCGGGACGTCGCTTTTGGGTGGCCGTGGCCTGCTCTTGCACTCTAGATCAGGCTAGACCCGGGGCGTTTCAGGCGCAAGATCATGCTCGGGAAAGAGCTTAACAGAACCCTTTTTCTCGTGCAGGTGTCCAAGCAGTTTTGGGCGTGTCCAGGGCGTCAACGTAGTTTGCGCAACAATGCCGCCGTGGGGTAGGAATCTGCGGGAAGGCCATATTTCAGTTGCATGGTTCGAACAGCCTTGCGGGTTTTTGCGCCGATGATGCCATCAGCTTTGCCCACATCGAATCCGCGGCGGGACAGGATACGTTGCAGTTCTCTCACACCACTGGCGGATAAACCGGGAATATCGCGATTTCGGCCACGCATTGTGGGGGCGCCAGCGATGCGGGTTGCGAGATAGGCGGCGGTGGTTGCATAGGTCAGCGAGTTATTCCATTCCACGTAGACCTTGAAATTATTATAGGCCAGGAATGCCGGGCCCTTGCGACCCATTGGCAAGAGAAGCGAAGCAGGCATGGAGTCGCGTTTCAAAGCACTGCCATCGGCGTTTCTCACACCCCATGCGGTCCACTTGGAACGTGGGTGCTGAATGGATAGATCCGCTTCCTGCCAAGGCAGCTTAGCGGGAACGCGGACCTCTTGGAGCCAGGGCTCGCCACGGCGCCAGCCCAAATGCTGAATGAAGGCTGCTGTGGTCCCGATAATATCGGCTTCACTTTTGAAGAGATTGGCGTGACCATCACCATCGAAGTCAACGGCGTGGTTAAGGTAATGGGTGGGTAGAAACTGCGTCTGGCCTAACTCACCGGCCCAGGAGCCGATCATGTCGGATACGCGCAGATCGCCTCTGTCTATGATCTTTAAAGCAGCTAGCAGTTCGCCCTCAAACAGCTCTTTGCGGCGACAATCATAAGCTAGCGTGGCAAGGGCTTTCATAACGGGAAACTTACCCATGCCTACACCGAAATCACTTTCAAGGGCCCAAAACCCCGTGATAACCTCTGGAGGTACGCCATACTTTTTTCGCGCCCGCTCGAAATATGAACGGAGTTTCTTGATCTTTCGAATGCCGGCTTTGCGACGGTGTTCTGTTGCCAACTTTCTTGAAAAACTGGCAAAGGTCTGAGCGAAGAAGCCCTGCCTGCGATCGCGGCTTAAAACTTTCTTGCTCAGTGTCATTCCACCTAGAGCAGCGCGTATGGTGCGATTAGAAACACCCTGGTTGCGTGCATGTTGTTTGAATCTTTTCAGCCACGTCGAGAAACGCTCCGTATTGGTGCAGGCCGCTTCTGCTGAGTTTGGAAGAGCGCTCACAACGGGCAAAAATATCAGCGCGGCCAAGAACAGTATGCTCAGCCGATAGTTTATCGGCGGTACTGAGCGCTTTAGGGTCCCGATCGTTGCTGGGTTTTCTCTTAAAGTCGGGTAAAACGATGTTCCAGCGTGGCGCAACTGAATTGGGGAGATTGGGTCGCCTGATCCTTGGGAACCTTGGCCGCAAGACATGTTTGTTATCCTTATCAATGATTCATGCGGGAAAATGGGCACCTGGGACGTTTTCGTCAAGATAAACAGGTGCCTTCTCTCGTTTGCCTGACAATTCGCCAACCGAAATGGGCAGGGTCATGACCTCCCATCATGTTTGCGCTAAGTCAAAGTCCATTTAAGCCGATATTCACCCAGATCCGTTACCTTTCTGAATATTAACCGGCAGTTTTGCCCGCATTTGGGTGGGTTGGGGCTGTTTTTGGATTGGTCTGGTTCTTGATTTGAGAGAATAGGTTGGGTTGTAATGTTTGAGTGGCTGACACAGGCGATTGATTGGATTCAGCACCAGGCTTCCATGGCTGTGGTTTACTTGTTGTTTCCATTTTTCAGGTTCATGTTTGATGGAAACACACGCTATTTCTGGGTTTATTGTATCTCCGGCGTCGCGATAAGTGCTTATATCTACTATCACGACAGGGGTAAGAATCGCACAAGCGAAAAACTGTTTGCGCGGGAAACATGGCTGAGTGTCAGCGCGCAGAACGACTACTACATTGTCAGCTTGAGCATGTTGCTGCGTGTGACCATACTTTCATGGCTTGTCTTAAACGCGGAATTTATAACCGGTTTGGTTGCCGATGGTATCCGCTGGCTTGGGGTCTCGGGTGAAGTCAACAACACATGGGCTTTGATGCTCGGTTTCGCGCTTACTGTTACGTTGTTTGTGGTTGATGATTTCAACAAGTTCATTGCCCATTACACAATGCATCGCATTCCCGAATTCTGGGAATTTCATAAGGTGCATCACTCGGCAGAAGTGCTGAACTTTACGACGGCTGACCGGGCGCACCCATTTGAAACTGTTTATCTGGGCCTGGTGAATGGCCTTACCATTGGTACGGTCAACGGTCTCTTTATCGGCTTTTTCGGCGATGATCTTACGGTCTTGACGGTTGCGGGGGCGAATATATTCCTGGTTGCGTTCAATATTTTCGGCGGTGTCTTGCGCCATAGCCCAGTTTGGCTGTCGTTTGGACCCAAGATAGAGCGTTGGTTTGTCAGCCCGGCGATGCATCACATCCACCACTCCGAGGACCCGAAGCACTTTGACAAGAACATGGGCGGTACACTAGCGATCTGGGACCGTCTGTTTGGTACACATTACATCCCTGAAGGGCAGGAGGTGAAACGCTTTGGATTAGGGGAAGAAACGAAAGAATTCCGTTCCCTCTCGTACATCTATTTTGCTCCATTTGCCAAAAGCCTTGACGTGGCGAAAAAACGGCTTGGCATAGGTGAGCGTAATCTTGATGGCGAGCGAGCCGGTCAGGTTCCTGGCGCGAACATGTAAGACGCAACGAACAGATACAGGTTCGCTTTTATATTATTACCATGCTCAAAAAAATACCGAGGAACGCTTTGCGTTTCCCGGTATTTTTATATTTGTTTGTCGGCAAGGGACGGTGTTGGAGGCAACAACCTATTTGTTGATGCTTTTCATCCAAACCGACATGGCCGAAGCATAGTTCTTCTGCCAAGCCTCCGCCGCCTGCATCCAAAACTGGAACGGTGCCATCTGCATTCCCGAGAATTGAGACATATCTGGCATTCCAGGCATTCCGGGCATTCCCTGGCCCGGGGTAAACATGCTCATGTTTTGGAATTGCTTGAAAAACTCTGGTGAAAAATTCATCGCAGAGCCAGGGTTTTCGAGCTGCTTTTCCCAAGCCTCCATCATCTTGTCCATCATGTCTGTCTGCATCTTAGCAGCACTTTGAACCTGGGAACGGGTCTGCTCGATGATCTCGCCGGAAACGCCCATTGCCTCTGAGGCGGTACTGAGCTGATCGAATATCTTTTCAGAGTAGCGCTCATTGGCAGCCAGCATTTCGTCACGCCAATCGCTCAAGGCATCATAGGCTGAACGAACCGCCTCTTGTGCCTCTTCTGTCATGTTTTCGGTGTTCTTCTTGGCCATGGACTTGCCTCCTCATGGAATTTCCAACCGCGCCTTTTGCCGATGCGATGTGGCAGCCTAGCAACAAAAGGATGGACCCTCAACTAAAGAGGGAGCGCTAATTGTCCGATATTGATGATTGAAACTGTCTAGATGCCCCTTCAGAGTTCTCAAAGCACAGGTAAAATGAGGAATTTGGCTTATTAGGGCGCCCCCAGCCGGCTGGGGATAAGCTTCTTGATCTGTGACACGCGAGACGTGGGTCTTTTCATCCCAACAGAAGCGGTGTTAATGGGCCTCATGACAGACACATCACTAATTCGAAATTTCTCGATCATCGCTCATATCGATCACGGCAAGTCGACCTTGTCGGACCGGCTCATTCAAATTTGCGGAAATGTTGCCAACCGCGAGATGAAAGAGCAGATCCTCGATAGCATGGATATCGAGCGCGAGCGCGGGATCACCATCAAGGCGCAGACCGTACGGCTGGATTATACCCATTCGGATGGGAAAACCTATCAGCTCAATCTGATGGATACGCCGGGACATGTGGATTTCGCCTATGAGGTTTCGCGGTCTCTGGCCGCTTGTGAGGGCGCGGTCCTTGTTGTGGACGCCAGCCAGGGCGTGGAGGCTCAGACCCTGGCCAACGTCTACACGGCGCTGGACAACGATCTTGAAATTCTTCCTGTGCTTAACAAGGTTGATCTGCCGGCTGCCGATAGCGATCGGGTTAAAGCACAGATCGAAGACGTGATCGGGCTTGATGCTTCCGATGCGGTGCCAATCTCCGCGAAAACCGGATTGAATGTCGAGGCGGTTCTGGAAGCGATCGTTGAGCGTCTGCCGGCTCCATCAGGAGATGAGAGCAAACCTCTTCAAGCGATGTTGGTTGATAGCTACTATGATCAATATCTCGGGGTGGTGGTTCTCGTGCGGGTGATCGACGGGGTCATGAAGAAGGGGCAGAAGATCAAGCTGATCTCCACCGATACGAATTATATTGTTGATCGCATCGGCGTTTTTCGTCCCAAACAGCAACTCTTAGAACAACTGGGGCCCGGGGAGATTGGTTTCTTCACGGCGGCCATCAAGGAAGTTGCCGATACGCGGGTGGGCGATACCATCACGGACGTCAAGAAACCCTGCAGCGAACCACTTCCAGGCTTCAAGCCGGCGCAACCAGTTGTGTTTTGTGGGCTGTTTCCGGTTGATGCTGCCGACTTTGATGATCTTCGCGAGGCGATGGGGCGACTGCGCCTCAATGATGCGAGTTTCTCATTTGAGACGGAAAGCTCGGCTGCACTTGGTTTTGGTTTCCGGTGTGGGTTTTTAGGGCTGTTGCATCTGGAAATCATCACCGAGCGACTTATCAGGGAGTTTAATCTCGATCTTATTACAACGGCACCATCGGTTGTGTATCAGCTTCACCTTACGGACGGTTCGATGATTGAAATGCACAACCCGGCGGACATGCCCGACCCTGTGAAGATCGACCGTATCGAGGAACCTTGGATAGAAGCGACAATTCTGGTGCCGGATGAGTACCTGGGTGCCGTTTTGAAGCTCTGTCAGGACCGTCGCGGCCGGCAAAAGAACCTCACGTATGCGGGATCTCGCGCCATGCTTGTTTATGACCTGCCACTCAATGAGGTTGTTTTCGATTTTTATGATCGTCTGAAATCGGTCAGTAAGGGCTACGCTTCTTTCGATTATCATATGATCGGTTATGAGCAGGGTGACCTGGTCAAGATGACAATACTTGTCAATTCTGAACCGGTGGACGCGTTGTCGATCATCGTGCATCGCTCACGATCGGATGCTCGCGGGCGGGTGATGTGCGAGAAACTGAAAGATCTCATTCCGCAGCACACGTTTCAGATTCCGGTTCAGGCGGCGATCGGCGGGCGTGTCATCGCGCGTGAAACGATACGCGCACTGAGAAAAGATGTGATTGCAAAATGCTATGGCGGCGACATCTCGCGCAAACGCAAGCTTCTGGAAAAACAGAAGGCGGGCAAGAAGAAAATGCGCCAGTTCGGTAAAGTTGAGATCCCGCAAGAGGCGTTCATCGCCGCACTTAAGATGGACGATAATTAGCGCTGAGACATCACGATATTAATTTCTGCCGAATTGTTCGCGGCGCTCTGTGTCGAAGGGGCGCCACGTACTGGTGCCTGTCTTGGAGGGCTTTGTACTTGCAGTGGTGGCGGGCGGTGTCTTTGGTTTCTGGCGTCGGATGGGCAGAAGTCTGGGTTGCGGGTTGGCTTTCGCATGCTGGGCCAGATCCTTCAGCAGTGTTTCCACCAAGGGGGCTGCCACCTGGGAGGCGTGCAAACGTCGTGCCCAAGGATTTGAGGCTGTGCCGGTGCCAACAAGGGCAATATACGAATAAGCGGCACCGTTGTTGAACTGAAGGCCGCCTGTCACCAAAGCATCAACGGTTGCGTGTTTGTCCAGTGAGACCTGCGTTCCGGTTTTGGCGAAGTGTAGTTTCAGGTCCGCGCGGCGCTTGGCGCACCAGTTCTTCAATGACTTTAGTGTGCCATGTGACGTCTTGAAGGCTTCGTAACAAAGCGGAGCTTCGAGCAACGTTTTAATGAGCGGGCGGGCTGCGTAACCGATCACATCGTTGGGCTTGATGGCACCAACGTTTTTATCAGCACTGTGGGTGTCGTCCTCTTTTATGAAATCGTATGTTTGAACCAAAGACGGTGCGCGCACAGGAGTTGCCCCTTTACCAATCAAAGAAGCAAGCACCACAGAGGACATCTGATGGATTTGTCGTGGTGCTCCGGAAACCAAACCCAGCACGGCGGCGGTTGATGGTGGTGTGTCTTCTCCGTTGGCATCTTTGGGCGGCATATTAAAGCCGAAACGATCGATCAATTTGCGTACGCGGGCCTGGCCCACTTTCGCAGTGCGGCGCATCAGCGGACCATTAAAGGAGCAAGCGAAGGCAACAATGGCTTTTCGGCCATGTCTCTGCGTGCCATTATGTTTGCAGGTTTCCAATCCCTTTTTCGGTGCCTGGGTGTCGAGATACTTTGTGTCGGGTGTATCGCGTAAAGTGTTGGCGATGGCGATAGCTGCGATGACTTTGCCGGTGGAAGCGAGCATACGTCCCTCGCGAGCCCGGACGTAGTGGCCTGTGGACCTGTTTCGTGCCGCGGGGGAGCCAAAGTAAGCCGCCGTTTCACCGGCCTCATAGTAGCGCACGATTTCGCCTTGCATATTGGCCGCAACGAGAATGACGTTGGGCATGACACGGCCAAAATCCACACGATCTGGGTCAAGTGTGAAGCCCTGGTTGATTTTGGCTTCATACTTCTTGTCTAGTTTCTTCAGTTTGAGGTGGACCTTTTTATGGAAGGCTAGATTTTCAGCCGCATCAAAACTTGTGGTTACGCCGCGCACGTGGTTGCGCCAATTAAAGCCATAGCGCTGCTTCATCTGTTCGCGAATACCGAAACGGGCCGCGGGCAATAGCGTATTGGCGCGAATTGTTGGGTTGGCTTTTGCGCGCTGCGCTCCATTTGGTGCATGGCGATCCAACGCCGCTTCGAGACGGGGTTTGACTTTCGGGTCGGGTGGTCCTGTTGCCATGGAGATGAGTTCGAACAGGATTTTTTTCTTGCGGTCTTCGTCCTTGATGAGGGCATGGGCGCATCGTCTTGCCCTCACTTCTGTGATGTAACGCCAGCGATCCATCCGCACCGTATTCAAGCGCTCGCTGCCCTCCAGAAGGATGATCGGTTTGTTGACGGCAGAAGCCAGGACAAACTGCTCGGCCGTGGTTAAATTATTTGCCTGTTTTCCGAACACGATCTGGCTGGCCACTTCGACCCCATGCAAAGATGTACCACCGGTGCGTTGGGCCAGCCAAAGGTGGTTGGATGCCCATTGTTGCAGAGGTTTGTTGTCTCCGCCGCGGGTAAGCTCATGATAGATAACGGGGGCCAACCACCATTCCGAGAGCTTGCGTTTGAGCTTTTCAAGGGGGCTCTCTGAGGTTTTGGGCGGTGTCTTGTATATGACGCGGGCAAGCTGCATTGGCAGTGTGGAGCCCCCGACACCGAAAGCAGGCCGGCCCAGCGCAATGGAACGCTTGATGGATGAATAAGGGATTTTCAAAACGCCCAGCAGGTCGATGCCTGAGGGGTTTAGGACTGTGCCGAGATAGCGGTCTTCGTGGTAGAGCAGGCATTGCCAATAATTTGGAGGCACTTTACGAACCGGTATCGACTTGTGATCGGGATTTGCAACGTAGTCACCAAGTTCAATACTTTTTGATGTCCAATTGACGTCGCGAACACTGTCCAGACGGGGATCGAAGGTGCCGACGAAATCTCCCTTGGCATCATAGATGGCGGTGGCCAGCCATCGTTCAGCGTCGTAACGCAGTTTTTCGGATTGATAGGCCTGTCCGGTCATGCCGCGGATGGGGGCGACGACATATACGAGAACAACGGCAAAAGCGACATAGGCGGCCAATGCCCATGAGACATAGCGCAAAGGTCCCAGTTTTGGATTGAAAGCCACCCAATCGAGCACAAAACGAAGTGCCCTGAGAGGCAAACTCAGAACCAACTCGAATGCGCGCACTAACACTCGTATGACCGAAATCATGAAGAACCGGGTTTAGATTTTCTATTCATATGGCAAGTGTTTTTAGCTCTGACATTTCTTTCCCATTTGCCACCGCTGAAAAACTAGCAAAGTTGTTGCCTGAGTTTCCAAATCATAAAACATTTGACGCGTCCCAGCCGGGGCTCAATCGTTGGATCGGGAACTCAGGCATTCTTGGGATGCTTGGGCCAGAATATCGCACACCTCACGTGAAAACCCCACTTAGCGAGGCTTTGTGGCCTCGCCGCGGCGGCCCCTTGGTTCCACCTGGGCTTTTGTTGTCATACATCAACATCGAGGATCAAGCGTGGGGCGTTTTTAGTGGTGACGCCTTCTAAGCGGTAGGTTTTATCCGGACGCAGCGTGTAGGTGTAGATACGGCCCACATCGCGAATTTGGGCCATAACCCGTCGTCCGCCGGCCTTTACGGCAACCACTGAGGCACGGCGCAACCGTGGTGGTGCCAGTTCCAATGCTGCCATACCCGCAATGGGCTTGGGTTCTTGTCGCACTTTGGTGAGAACATCTAAAATGCGCTGCTGTTCGTTGATGGGCAAAAGAGTTTCATCAGTGACTTCCCTCGCCTTTGGTGCATCAAAATTATCTTGCTTGTCTTGGCTGAACTCATGATTGGGGGCCGGCGTCGCAGTATTTTGGGGGAACGTCTCATCGGCGATGTATTCATCGGTGTTTTGGAGAGAAACGGTCTCCTGTTCTTGCTCATTTTCAGTGTGTTCTCGTGATGCGGTGTGCTTGGCTATTGCTGTGTCCTGGATTGACGATGAATCGGCGACAAATTGTTCACTTTGAAGAGATTCTTCATTCGAAGGATGGGGCTCGGCTGGCTCGCGAGCTGGTTGACTTGGTTGATGCAGTTCAGAAGACGCGGCGTTACATTCCTGCGAAGATGAATTCACCCAGGCGCTGACAATAGCGCTGACTTGCTCTCCGATTTGGGCAATAGGGGGCTGTTTTAATAAGACCGGTTCCTGTGGGGGAGGCTGCTTAGGCTCATCTGGAGAAGAGGCAGCGTTCTGCTTGGGCTTTTTCCCTTCGGTCAGCCAACTGAACATATCATCCCTGGCCATTGTCAAATCTCCTGCCTACGGGCTACATCCCGATGTGGATCGGTACTCAATAGCTGCAAGCCTCAACAATCATTCACTTTTGCGTCTTCCAAAAACATGATCCAAAACATGGGAAGATGGTATGAAGCGTTTTTATATAGCGGGTTCATGGCCATTCTAGAGGTCAAAATACCCAGATTTATATTGACTATGCGTGATGTTGCAGATGCTAACACTTGGGGGCCTGTCATCTGTTACTTGTTTTACCTCCCAACATAATGCCAGTTTTGAACACAGAATTGATCTCTTTTTCTTGCCATTTGATCCCTTCGGGTCCATATAATCGCCGTCGAACACGCCTTGGCCTCTAGTCTGCTTCGCCGTACGCGGCCCACACGAGACGATACCATCGCGCGCTTTGATACCTTAGGCTCTCCTGCCTGAGGAAAATTAGATTTGCTATGGAGACTTAAGTTGGCAAGCGGTACTGTGAAGTGGTTTAACGGCCAAAAAGGCTATGGTTTTATTCAGCCGGAAGAAGGTGGCAACGACGTGTTTGTTCATATCTCCGCCGTGGAGCGGGCAGGCTTGAGCACGTTGAATGAAGGTCAGCGAGTTTCTTTTGAAACAGAGACCGGCCGGAATGGCAAGATTGCTGCTATTAATCTCGTCGCTGAATAAGACAAGCACCACGACTTGTATTGGAATGGTTCTGCGCACAGAACGCGGGAATTCTTTCCTCTCATGACTTATAGATCATAGGCATGAAGCTTTATGAGCTTTCCAGAACTTGGACTGGAGATGCCCTATGGCGTTAGCTGTTGTTTTAATGCCTGACTGTGATTGGTAGCCCGCCACCAGCGGGCTGCCTTTATTTGCGAGGCGAGTTGCTTTAACAAATCTCCTGCCTTTAATGGCGTAGAAGATGCTAGTTAGTCAAAAAACCTGTGAACCGGTTGAAGCTGTTGGCCTTACCTTCAGCTTGACCAAGAAAAAGATTTAGGAGACTTGATGGCCAAAGAAGAGATGCTCGAGTTTGAGGGAGTGGTGGCCGAAGTGCTGCCGGATGCCCGCTGCCGGGTGACACTCGATAACGGTCATGAAGTGATCGCTTATACGTCTGGGCGGATGAAGAAGAACCGCATCCGTATTCTTGCGGGTGATCGTGTGACCGTTGAAATGACACCTTATGATCTGACCAAAGGCCGGATTAACTTCCGCCACAAAGATGTTCGAGGCGCCCCACCACCAGCGGGTGGAAGTGGCCCTCCAGGTGGACACCGACGGCGCTGATTTCAAATTTTTATGAAAAATGACATTCCTGTTGAATTCCAGGTGAGTAACTTTGCGTCTAGATGATACCGTTAGCGGGTCAACGCAATCCGCGCCCATTTATGAGACCCATGCTCTAGTGTGCCTCTTCCCAGTTGTCGGCAGCTTTGGCATCGACCTTTAGTGGGACCGCCAAAACGGTGGCTGGCAAACAGGCGTTCTCCATTGTTTTGCATATGGTCGGCATAGCCTTTTCCACCATGTCCTGCTCGACTTCAAAAACCAGTTCGTCGTGAACCTGCAGTAGCATTTTCACTGAAGCGAGGTTTGCATCACTCAGGGCCCGGGGCATCGCGATCATGGCTCGGCGAATAATATCGGCGGCGGTTCCTTGAATGGGGGCGTTGATGGCGGCGCGCTCCATGAAGCTTCGAGTTTGGGCGTGCTTGGTGTTGATTTGCGGATAGTGAATGCGCCGCTTGAAAAGAGTCTCGACATACTCGTGCTCATGGGCGAATGATTTGGTCTCTTCCATATAATCGCGAATGCCAGGAAAGCGTTTGAAATACGTCTTGATATAGTCGGAGGCTTCCGAGCGCGAGATACCCAGCTGGTTTGCCAGACCAAACGCCGAAATGCCGTAGATGATACCGAAGTTAATGGCCTTGGCACGTCGCCTCACCTCAGGGGTCATTTCAGCAATGGGCACATCAAACATTTCTGAGGCCGTTAAGGCGTGGATGTCGAGACCGTCTTCGAAAGCCTTTTTCAACTGTGGAATGTCGGCAATGTGCGCCAAGACACGAAGTTCGATTTGCGAATAGTCGGCCGATATGAGTTTGCATCCTTTTTCGGCAACAAAGGCTGTGCGGATTTCACGGCCTTCACTGGTTCGTATGGGGATGTTTTGCAGGTTCGGATCTGAGGATGCCAACCGGCCTGTTGTTGTTGCGGCGAGGATGTAGGACGTGTGAATGCGGCCGGTGCGTTCATTGATGAAGTTAGGGAGCGCATCTGTATACGTGGAACGCAGCTTCGAGAGCTGGCGCCACTCCAGCATTTTGTTGATGAGCGTTTTGGCGTCCTCTGGAAGCTCTTCGTTATTGCTCAGATCGTCGAGCAGAGTTGCGCGCGTTTCCCATTGTCCCGTTTTGGTTTTCTTGCCGCCTGGCAGCTTGAGCTTGTCAAACAGCAATTCTCCCAGCTGCTTTGGGGAAGCTAAATTAAACTCGTAGCCGGCAAGTTTCTGTATCTCGTTGCCAAGTTCCGCGATTTTTTCGGCGAATTGTGCTGAAAGCCGCGCTAAGATCTTGCGGTCAACCTTTATTCCTTCGTGTTCCATTTCTGCGATGACGGGAACCAGTGGCCGCTCAAGTGTCTCGTAGACGGTCGCGCGATGCTCCGCTGCTAGCCGTGGCTTCAGGGCCAGCCACAGGCGAAAGGTGACGTCGGCGTCTTCCGCTGCATACTCGGTTGCCTTTGGAACAGGAACCTGTGCGAAAGTTTTATCGGCTTTTTTGGAACCGGGAGCATGTTCGATTACGGCCTTAAAGGGAATGCATGTGTGGCCCAAGTGCCGTTGCGCCAGTTCGTCCATGCCGTTGCCGCCACGACCTGCATCAAGCGCGTAGGACAAAAGCATGGTGTCGTCTATTGGCGTCAGTTCAATTTCATAGCGCTTTAGAATGAGCGCATCGTATTTGATATTTTGTCCAATTTTCAAAACCGACGGGTCTTGCAGTAGAGGTCTCAGGGCATCGAGTGCCTGTTTTATTGGTATCTGATGGATCTGCTGCGCTTCGTCGAAATCGAATCCTTCGCTTGCGGTCCGATGGGCAAGAGGGATATAGCAGGCGCGGCCCGGAGCGGTTGCCAGTGATATGCCGACGAGATCCGCGCTCGCGGCATCCAGGCCCGTGGTTTCCGTATCAATGGCGAAGCGGCCCTTCTCGCGTGCCTCTTGGATCCAATGGTTTAATTCATCCGTTGTTGTCACACTGGTGTAGACACTTGGATCTATAGGTGTGGCCGTTGCCAACTCAAGGCCCTTGGTAACCGCCGCTTGAGGGTGCCCCGGTCCGATGTGCTGCTTTTCATTGGTTGCCCCGGTTGAGCTTCCAGCGCTGTTGTTTGATTTACGCTTGGGAGCGGAAACTGTTTTTGCGGGGGGCGGCGGGGTTGTGCCGAGACCTTTGGCGATGCGTTGGGTAAGCGTGTTGAATTCCATGTCTTGCAGGAAGCCGAGAAGCGCATCGGGGATGGGCTCTTGCAGTCCTACTTTTTCAAGATCCGCTACAACGGGAACATCTTGCGAAAGGGTAACAAGATCGCGCGATATGCGCGCCTGGTCTGCAAATTCGATCAGCTTTTCGCGACGTTTATTTTGTTTTATTTCCTGGGCTTGTGCCAGCAGTGTATCGAGATCCCCGTATTCCTTGATCAACATTGCCGCTGTTTTTATGCCAATGCCGGGAACACCGGGGATGTTGTCGGTGGAATCTCCGGCGAGAGACTGCACGTCGATGACCTTATCTGGTGGGACGCCAAACTTGGCAAACACTTCTTCGGGTCCGATCAGCTTGTTCTTCATGCCATCGAGCATCACGACGCCGGGCCCTACGAGCTGCATCAGATCCTTGTCTGATGACACGACCGTAACATCTGCGCCGGCTTTCACAGCTTGAGATGTGTAGGTGGCAATGAGGTCGTCGGCTTCATAGCCAACCTGTTCGATGCAGGCGACATTGAAGGCTTTGACAGCTTCTCGGATAAGCGGAAACTGCGGAACGAGTTCCTCGGGTGGTGGTGGGCGATGGGCCTTATACTCAGGATAGATATCGTTGCGAAAGGTTTTGGCGGAATGATCAAAAAGCACAACAATATGCGTTGGGCGATCCTTCAGTTTCGCTTCACCCATCAATTTCCACAGCATGGCGCAAAAGCCGTGGACCGCACCGATGGGCAAGCCATCTGAAGGGCGAGTTAGCGGAGGCAGGGCATGGAATGCCCGGTAGATGTACCCCGAGCCGTCAATGAGGTAGACGTGGCTGCCTTTGATAAGGGGGACCGGCTCACCCTTAGGTAGAAAGAGGCAGGCCGGACGGGGATCTTTTATGGTTTTTTCGTTGTTGCTCATGGCGCGGACTATAGGCGCGAAGAACTAGTGGGTCAGCAAGCAAGATCGATTTTTCGGCTTTTTCAACGTGGATAAGCCGTTTGCCCATGTTGGCGGAATAGAGTATCACTTGTTGCCCCCTGGAAGCCTTACGGCTGTCTCAGGGTTCTGCACCCGTAGCTCAGCTGGATAGAGCGCTGCCCTCCGAAGGCAGAGGTCACAGGTTCGAATCCTGTCGGGTGCGCCATTTTGTTTTACGATGACACACTCCTTGTGTGACCCTACTGACAAACTGTTGCTGCCAATCCCTAAAATTGAAGTGATGTCTTGCGCCCACACCATCCAAAATAGTGACCTTTGCTTGGATTGCCCGTATGGCCAAGTCCGTGTAAGTCACTAGGGTAATTTGGTCATAGTGACTACTAGAACCGACCTTTACCAGTGAAGGGCCCTTCTCAAAATGCGTGGATTTACAGGGGCGTTTGTTCTCACGATTTGCAGTCTTGTGGTCTTCACCCTTCCATCCCAGGCGGGACCCGCGCTGCTGTTTGAAACAACAACTGGTAAGGTTCTTTATTCTGAGGACATGGATCAGCCGTGGCACCCTGCCTCACTCACGAAAATGATGACGGCCTATATCGTCTTTTCAGAGATCAAGGCAGGAAAATTCAACCTCAAGAGTAAAATCGCAAATTCCAAGGCAGCGCGCGCGCAACCACCTAGCAAAGTGGGGTTGCCGCTGGGCGCGACATTACTTTTGGATACAGCACTTAAGGCTTTGATTGTTAAATCGGCGAACGATGTCGCGGTGATGCTGGCTGAGGCTGTCAGTGGCTCAACTCAAGCTTTTGTGGATCGGATGAACGCAACAGCCAAGCGTTTGGGGATGACGCGGACACACTTTGTAAACCCCAATGGACTGCCGGCCAAAGCTCAGATAACGACGGCTCGCGACCTTGCGAAATTGGCACGCGCTATTGTTTCCGAATTTCCTGAGCACGCCCAATACTGGAAAATGAAGAGTTTTCGGTTGGGTAAAATCCGGTTGCGAAGCCACAACGGATTGTTGCGTCATTTTGAGGGGGCAGATGGCATGAAGACCGGTTTTATCTGCGATTCCGGTTTCAATGTTGTTGCCAGTGCGACGCGACAGGGCCGGCGTCTCGTGGCCATAGTGATGGGAGAACCATCGGGAAGAGAACGCACAATACGGGCTGCCAGTATCCTTGAATATGGTTTTCAGCAATATGGCTGGAAGACCTATTTTAATTCCAGCACTATTGACAACATGCCCCTTGAAAAGAATGTCGGGCCGGTGCATTCCGTTCGCCATTCGGTGGCAGCATATTCATGTGGCAACCGGGCGGCAGCACGGCGCAAACAGGCGGCGTTGGTCAAGGCGCGCCAAGCTCGACGCGCCAGAAAACAGGCAGCGAAGGCCTTGGTGCAAGGGAAGCAGGCGGCCAATGATCTTGGCAGCGGGACTGCCGCTTTGAAGAACACTCAAAACTGATACTTGCCGCTATCAGACACAAGGCATCATCGGTTTAGACGATGAGTTCGAGTTGCTGATTTTGAAAAGGACAGCCGGGTCCTGGATTTCCGCCACCTAGGTTTTTATCCTTAGAGCCTGCTTTTGGCGGCATTTCATCATCGCTGCCGCTTGATCTATCGCCGCGGGCTCCCATTCCGTCACGCCCACCACTGGGCGCGTTTTGTCCAGCCTGAGCCCCAGCATCTTGGATATGGGAAAGACCGCCTGCTGTTGCATTGCCGGGCCATGCTCCTACGGGGAACATCACCATGGCGAGGGCCAAAGTCAGGTACGGGATCGCAAGTGGAATAATATGCGCCCTTCGCCGAGCGAGGGGTTGGGTAAGAGAACCACTTTGCCGGTTCATTTCAACAGAGCCTCCGCTTTCAGTAACCAGGTAACTTTTTCGAGTTTCTCTGACTACGTTCACATCGCATCTTAAAGCTTAACATGTTGTGCGTGGCTATCTGAGGGCGTCCCAGAAACATTCATCTGTTGCTCTTGGAAGTTAACACCTTAGCGCTTGGTGCCCCAAAATAGTACATTTGGCAGAAAGAATTACCTTCCAGGCGTTGCTTTTCCCTGAATTTCGGATCCTTGGGTTGTTGGCGTTGTTCTTGCTTTTCTCTTGGCAGAACACTCCGCCAACCAAGGATAAGATTGGCATGAATACTTCATGGCACCCCGAATCAGACGCAACACCCAGCCCGCGCGACGTGGAATTCATGGCGTGCACACTTGAGGCCCGACACGGTAAATACGCTGCTGCAATCGCAGATTTTTTCTCAAACGTGCATTGTCAAGATGGCGATGCGGGACGCTCTTGGGCCTGGGCTGGTGTCGCCGAAGTGGTACGCCAGCGTGAACGGGAACGTTTGTCGAGTTAAGAGCATTGGTGGCGCTTGGCCACCGGCTTGGCGTTTTAACTGCGGGCGAGACTGGTTTTCGCTCATTTCTACAACCGGCCAACCAAGGAGTGATGCACACTTTGAGGGTTGTTGAATCGAGGTCGAAACGTGCAGCAACGTGATCAGGGGATAACCCATGAGCCTGCCGGGTTGGCACCTTACCTGGGTGGGTTATTTGATGCTGCCCGGAATCTGATCTCGCAAGTCCTAAATCCATTAAATGATCGTAGCCGGGCTCAGTCGAATGCCCTGATTGCATTTATGGTGCGGGTGGCCAGCGCCGCCTTGCTGTATGTTATGCAAATCGTGTTGGCCCGCTGGATGGGCAGCTTTGAATACGGAATATATGGCTTCGTCTGGACCTGGGTTTTGATCCTAGGAGGGCTTGCGCCGCTTGGCCTTAATATCGCTGCCATCAGGCTCGTTCCTGAATATTCAGAACGTAAAGAATACTCGTTGTTGAGGGGGCTAGTCTTTGGCTCGCGACTAATCGCGTTTGCAACTGGAACTGCCATTGCTTTGGCCGGCTTGCTGGGCTTGATGTTATTTGGCTCGTACATTTCGAGCTATTACATTTTACCTGCCTATCTCGCTTTGATCTGCATTCCAATGTTCGCGATAAGCGATATGCAGGATGGACTAGGTCGTGGGAAGGCTTGGATGAGCGTAGCGCTTATCCCGCCTTATGTTTTGCGGCCTCTGTTGATCTTGGTTTTCATGTTGGGAGCTAATCTTTTCGGGTTTCCCATGGTTGCCACAACGGCGGCAGCGGCTGCAATATTTGCCACCTGGATGGCTACGCTGGTTCAGTTGATTATCCTCAATCGAAAGCTAAAAACTTCTCTCACTCCGGTTCAAGAACCAGATGAATTCTCAAAACAGAACTCTTCGGTGATTGCGGCTGATACCAGACAGTTTGATTTGAAACGTTGGCTTGCGATATCGGCACCGTTGCTGATTATCAGCGCTTGCGATCTTTTGCTTCAAAATACCGACGTGTTGATTATTTCCCACTATATGAGCCCCGACGAAGTGGGGATTTATTTTGCTGCAGCGAAGACGATGAGTCTTATTATGTTTGTGCATTACGCAGTTGGGAGTGCTGTAGCGAACCGTTTTTCCGCTCTCAAGGCACGCGGTGATGAACAGGGTTTGAAGGATTTTGTCAGGGACTCATTGAACTGGACATTCTGGCCGTCCCTGACAGCTGCTATGTTGTTGCTGTTGATGGGTGAATTCTTGTTGTCGCTGTTTGGTGACAGGTTTGCCAGTGAAGGCTATCCGGTGATGGCTATTCTTGCTATTGGCTTTTTGCTGCGCTCCGCTGTGGGGCCGGCAGACTTTCTTTTGAACATGCTCGGTGAACAGCGTCTGTGTGCAATTGTGCTTGGCGGTACGGCCTTACTCAATGTTGTGTTGAATCTGTTGCTGGTGCCAAATTTTGGATTGATTGGTGCAGCGTTTGCCACAGCGTCTTCGCTATCGTTTGGCGCGATGGCGCAATATTTCGCCGTGCGCCAGCGTCTGGGCCTCGACTTAGCAATCTGGAAAGCCTTTAGATGAAACTCTGAATGGTGATGGTAATACGTTTGCGCTAAGCGAGGCTACATGCTCGCACCCAGAACCAAAGTCCAGAAAGTCTTAAACTCGGTATTTGGATCTTGAACCAGGGCTATGCCAATGTGGCTGGCATCGGCAAGCAGCAGGTTCTTGTTGTGCCCTTCGCTTTGTTTCCAACCCTTCAAAACCTCGGCGAATGAGACCTGACCGGTACCGACGTTTTCTGCCGCCAAGCGCGCCTTGTAACCGGTGCGTTTCACACGATCCCAAGGGTTTGAGCCATCCGAACCGTAGTGAGAAATGCGATCCCACTTGGCCAGATCTCGTGAGTGCTGCTTGGCCGCCATGGTGAGCTCTGCGTTCAGCTTTACTGGCTTCAAGCCTTTTTCACGACGATAGGCATTGATCTGTTTAAGCACCTCATTGGGATCGACCCTGGTACTGGAGTAGTCGCGCGAACTAAGCGCGCCTTTTCTTGCGGTTTCATAGGTGCCTTTGGGCGCCCGGTCCGTTAAAGCCGCCACACGTGTTGGCGAGCCTGGTCCACCAAGAGCGGCGCTTGGGGCTGGGTTGCGACGGGTGGTGGTTGAGGATTGGTTGAAATCTGTGAAGCCGGTTGTGATCGGGGCGGGCCCCATGCTGCAACCAGCGATGATAACAACAGAAAATCCGACAAGGATTACGCGATACAATGTTCTCACTCCCGCTGAAAGACGCGCGGCATTTGAAAACAACATTGCATTCACCCATTAATCTCTAGTTAACGCTAAAAGGAGCTTTACCAGTTGTTACAATTGTTAAATTTTCCGCCGATGATGACGAAAAGCTCTCTAACGCTATCGGCAGGATGTTTTTGTGGATTGAAACAACATCGCTTTTACGGAGAAAAGCCCCTGGTACCCGGATGGTATTGGGCCGCAACAAGATGACCCCAATTGGGCGCCCGCGCGGCAAAACGCTGGCAAGACAGAGCTAACTGCTATGAGAAAAGCGGGATAATTGTTGGGTTATTTTTTGAGTTGCCAAGACCACATATGATCTCAAGTTGAGGAAACAAGCCGAACCCATTTGGTTCAGCCCGACTCAGGTCAATATGAGGAAACGGGCTGTTATTCTAGAATATTCTTGTACTTGCGTCCTGACTTGGACACTTCTCACTCAAAGTATCTTGCCTGGGAACTAATGCGCAGTTGAATCGCTTGGGCGTTCGCCCTGCCACATTTTTTCGAGATTATAGAATTCGCGCACTTCAGGACGAAACAGGTGGATGATTATGTCACCTGTATCAATCAAAACCCAATCGCAAGCGTCCATCCCCTCGATCTTGGGGCTGCCTGCGCCAACTTTTTTGATATTTTGCTGGATGCGGTCTGCGACGGAGCCGACGTGGCGATCCGTTCGCCCTGAGGCAATGATCATGAAATCACCGATGGATGATTTGCCGGCAAGATCAATCTTGACGATGTCCTCGGCCTTGGCTTCATCAAGCCAATGTGTGATCTGTTCCACCAATTGAGCCGAGGCGTCACGTCCTGACAGAGCCTCGGAGGGAAGTGTACCTGTTTTGGCACCTTCAGTTGTGGTTGGCATAGTTCGGCGGTTGTCCTTTCATCTTCCACCCATACTCATAGGGCATTGCAAGCACTTTCACGGTGCCGATGTGCACACGCTTAGGGCAGTGCTTGAAGACCATTTCGTCCAATTCAAAAACTTAGCTCAAACAACCAACTGCCCAGTTGCGTACATTCGGTCATATCCGCCTTTTGCGCACAACGGACAATTGAGCATAGGCGCGTCGGCAGATACTGATCAACAGGATTTATCGCAATTGATGGCTAACGTGTGGCGGTTTGGACGTTAAAACTGTGTTGTTTTTGCATCAACGGTGCTTTCCTTGCCGAAGTTCCGTTGAAGAAAGGTGCGAGAGCCGGGTTGTCAGGAATGTCCAGGCCGGTGCCGTCATTGTAGGAAGGGCGTAAGCGTGGGACTGTGGGATTCGATAACCAGCCATGGCGCGCGCGGCAGGAGATGATAAGGCTTTGAAATGCCAGTTGGGGCGATCGACCACGGCGATTGGAAGGTCCTTGAAGATATTGCGCCACTGCTGCCATTTATGAAACGTGGCAAGATTATCGGCACCCATAATC
>JAJRZC010000074.1 GCA_024275435.1 Alphaproteobacteria bacterium | reverse complement strand
TGCGATAGAGAGAAATGTTGTTGCGGTAATCATGATGTGTGGCAGCCTCCTCGAGGTCACCAATATGTTGAGAGAGGATCGCCTGCCCATCCTTGATGAGGCAGAAGGTGCTTTTTAACTCAGCACCCATGGCAAGAATATTGGGGGCGCGTTCGAACCCCTTTGGAAGCGCCATTGACTCGGGAGTATAGCCACGCGCACGGCGCAGAACGCGCGGGCGTCCCGCCATCACGCGAACAACTGAATCATCAAGCCTGTTGACAATATCCCGATCATGCATGAGCCAAAAATCTGCAACATCTGAAAGACGTTGATTAGCTTCCCGGTTTCCAACCACTTGCGGCTCATCTGAAATGTTACCAGAGGTGAGAACAATTGGCCCGTCCAGCTCACGCATGAGTATGTGATGCAAAGGTGTGTAGGGCAGCATGAAGCCAAGGCTTGTCTGGCCGGGTGCTATAGAAGCTGCAACGGATTTGCCGGATTTCAATTTTTCCAGTATGACAATTGGAGCATGACGACCATTCAGCAGTGCATATTCGTCGTCACTAACACGCGCATACGTGCCCACTTGGTTGATATCTCCAGCCATCAATGCAAAGGGTTTTTTGTAGCGCTTCTTTCGTTGACGCAATTGCGCAACTGCCGTTTCGTTTGAGGCGTCACAAGCTAGATGAAACCCGCCAATGCCTTTAATGGCTACGATCTTTCCCGCTTGGATCAGGCGTGCTGTATGAGAGAGGGCGTCTTGACCATCTTTCAATTCAACCCGGTCTTGTTTTTTATCCACCAACGATAGTCGTGGTCCGCATTGGGCACAGGCGTTCGGCTGAGCGTGGTAGCGTCGGTCTTGCTGTTCATTGTATTCGCGTTGACATTGATCACACATTTTAAAGGGGGACATGGAAGTCTTGGCCCGATCATAGGGAATTGCTTTGATGATCGATAGCCGGGGGCCACAGTGTGTGCAATTTGTAAAGGGATACCGGTATCTTCGGTTTTCTGGATCAAGAATTTCCGCCAGGCATTCATGACATGTCGCTGCGTCGGCGATGACCCCGGTTTGTACACGACCTGCAACGCTTTTGATGATTAAGAATTCATCTTGATTTGGTGCCAAGTCTTCTAGCGGTTGAATTTCGATACTATCTATTTTTGAAAGCGGAGGTGCCTCAGAGCGAAGACGGTGTGTAAATGTTTCCAGTGTTAAGGCATCCCCCCAAACGCGAATGAGAACCCCAGCGCCATCGTTCAAAACGTCTCCTACCAACCCGCATTCCTTTGCCAAGCGAGAAACTGTCGGGCGAAAGCCTACGCCTTGAACAAGGCCCCGCACGCGGATTTCAGTGCCGTATGCTGTCGCTTTTTCAACTGATAAACACGCCATGGGGCACCACTAGTGGACTGTACAAACCATACAGGGATCGAAAGACCTCACGATATGCTGAACGGAAACCGGATCCACTTCGCCTTCTCGGCATTGAGCACCTTTCAAAGCCTGCTCTAGTGCTCCAGGAACTCCGTCGGCATCTCGCGGTGAAAAATTCCAAGTTGTCGGGGCGACGATCTGGTAGTTTAAAATCCTGCCGTTTCTTACCTTCAGCCAATGGCCGAGCGCACCACGTGCGGCTTCTATAAGGCCAACACCTTGCGCTTCATCAGGCATTGGCTCTCTTGCATGAAAAGATTCACCGGGGCGCAATGCGCCAACCCATTGTTCCATCAATGGAACAATGCGGGCAATTTCCAGCAACCTTGAAACTACGCGGGTATGGACACTTCCGCCCTTGCGGGTAACCATATCCCGGATCAATAAATTTCCGTCCACCAGTTGGCGGGCAATGGCACCAACTTCCATAACTTGCCCATTCAGCCTGGGAGCCTTGCACCAGGTATAGCCATCAGCGGCGTCGGCATCTGGAATTGTGATACCATCAAAGGGATGACGCGCAGCGCTGCGATGTTCGAGCCAGGCGTGAGAAAGATCTTCGCTCACCCCTTGAGGGTCTAGTGGTAAGACCTGGCCTTTTGCGAAAACGCCTTGAGCGAAAACGGGCCCGTCATTGAAGGTGTAAGCGCCATAGCTCATGAAATGTCCCGGCGATTTTCCCATTGCATCAAGATCAAGCTCTCGCGCCAGCAACAGGAACGAACGGAAATCACTTTGGAGTGGCGCTTCTTTTTCTAGCCAACCATTCAGATCATCCAGAGTTTCCAGTTCAATTATCTCTTCAAGCGTTGCCCCAAATAAAATCCGCTCCAGAAAACTTCGAAAGCTACCTAGCAATGCAATAAGGCGCGCCTTTTCATGAGCTGCAACGGACTTTGTTGACCCGCCTGGCTGAATGGACATGGTGTGCGGCCACTTGCCTGCCAGCAATCCGGTTATATGCATAAACTCTGCTCGTGCGGGTAACATATCGCGCGTTGCAGTTCCTTTTATTGCCTTGAATCGCTTCTCGATTTGTTCAAACCACGACTCATTGCGATAGGCGGGACGCGCGAAATCCGGCATGAAGAACATGTAAAAATGTGTCAGATGGTCAGCGACGTTTTCCGTTGCAAGAACTAGATTGGTAGCGAGCCGTCCGTTCAATGGAACGCGAACGCCTTGAGCGTCAGCAAGCGCGGCGGCGGCGGCTGTTGACTGGCTGACCGAGCAAATCCCACATATCCGAGGGGCAAAAACCAAAGCATCTTGTGGACTTTTACCATGTAGGATGTGTTCGAATCCCCGATATAAAGTGGACGTTACAAAAGCGTCGTTCACCTGCCCATCGGCAATCTCAAGCCGCACCTCAAGGTCACCTTCCACTCTGTTAAATGGGCCTACGATAAGGCGCGTCATTTTTTGGTTTTTCCTGCTCTTTGATTGGGGGCAACGCGAATAAAATCAGATACGGCGTTCACTTTCAGTCTTTTGGGAGTTGCTGATTTAGAAAGTGACGCCAGGGCGACGAACCATGCTTTTGGCATGTCCATAGGCAGACCAATGGGAATGCCTGTTACTTTCGGGGTTTCAACGAAGGTGTGACCGGGCTCTTCAAAACCCGGCTCGGTGCACGCTATGCATGGGTAACCGCCACTTATGCAAGAACCGCTGCCATTCCAGGGACGCGTGTTGCAATCTCCGGAAGCCTGCGTTCCCTTGCACCCCAGATTCTCCATCAGGCAGCCAAGCTCTGACAGGTTTTCGGCGCTGGCTTTGTACTCGTAGTATTCGTTGCGAGAACAGCCATGGTGAACAAGGTTGTCCGAAATCGCCTTGGGGCGCCCCCAGCGATCCATATCCAATTCGCTAAAGTAACCCGAAGCGATATGAAGCAATGTTTCCACGACCCATCCTGGATGAATTGGACACCCGGAAATATTGACGACCGGAACCCCTGAACGGGCTCGAAAATCAGAACCCAAAAGTCCGCCCGGCTCTTTCGTATCAAAAGCCAGCCCAGTTGCATCCGCTGGGTTTCTGCCTGCCGCTGTTACGCCTCCATAAGCAGCACAACTCCCCACAGCGACGACATGACCGGCCCGGGCTGCAAGCTTTTTTAGAACCATCATCATGGGTAGACCGGTCCCCGACAGCATATGAAAACGGCCAGTGCCTTTGGGGCCCATGATCACTGATCCTTCAAGGCAAAGGATATCCAGTGGCGTATTCCCCTCCAAAATGGAGTTCAGTATTTCCAGAAAACCGCGACCGGATTCTTCACTCAGTGACGGGTGCCACAGAATGTTAATCCCAGCAGCTTCGAATGATGTCAGAAAGTCTGGAGCTTCAGCGCAAATGAGAGAGAGCGTACAGCCGCCACATCCTCCAGACTGCAACCAAAGCAAGTTCTTGGGAGACGTTTTTCTAGATCCATTAACTTGCATTGCTTGTTTCCAATGGCAATCTCAAGGTGAATATGGCGCCACCGCCGGGATGGTTCCTGGCGGTAAGGGATCCACCTTGCTCCTTTGCCATTTCATAACTTATGTAAAGCCCCAGACCTGTGCCCTCTCCAACGGTTTTCGTGGTAAAAAACGGCTCAAAAATATGTGGCATATGCTTCTTTAAAATACCGGGACCGAAATCGCGAATAGTTGTTTGGAGCTCACCGTCAACTTTTCTGCAATCCACGATGATATGAGGGGTTCCTGACCCTGCCATTGCGTCAAAGGCATTTTGCACCAAATTAATAATTATCTGGTGGACATGGCCTTTCCTTGCATGAACCAATATTGGCCCCTGGCAATTGAATTCAATTTTTGGATTTCCTTTTGTAGCCTTGGAGACCCATTCCATGGCCGTTTGCAGAATCGAAACCATATCGAATTCCACATAGGCTGCCTGTTCGCCACTGGAAAACCTTCTGAGATCTTGTACTATTTCACTTACGCGTTCCGCACCCTCAAGGGTGCCCTCTGCAAGCGGAACGAGGTCAGAGAGAATCTTATCAATATTGAGGTCTGTGCGTAAACTCTGGAGGGCGTCCTGTTCAAGCCCTCGGTCGAGTGCCTTGAGGTATTCGGTGATGTTTAAGCTATAGCGCTTCAAGGCATGCATGTTGCCGAAAACGAAACTGATGGGATTGTTGAGCTCATGGGAAACTCCGGCTACCAACCGGCCGAGAGCGGCCATTTTTTCCGATGATATGAGGCGCTGCTGGGCACTTTTCAGTGTTCGATGCGCGCGGTCCAAATCCAAGTAAGCTTGTCGCAACTCCCCCACGGGGCGCCCAATCATGACCATCCCCACCAGTCTTCCTTTAGGGTCATATCGAGGAGAACAATTGACTGAAATCTCGACTTCTTCCTGATTGGAATTCAAAAGAGCAATTTCGCAGTCAACAATGCATTCCTTGGACAACATCTTTTCGGGCAACTTCTTGACGATTGGCAGCCCCTTGTCTGAAATCATCGAATGAAGTGTATGCCCCTTAAAATAGTTAGCGTCATAACCCGTCAAGCGTTCCAAAGCGATGTTGGTCTGTTCGATAACCCCTTCAGTATCGCAAACGATTAGAACATCGCTCATGGATGAGAGAATACTGCGGATAAATATATGCGCTTCTTCAAGTGCTAGATTTTTTCTCTCTAACTCAATCTGAGAGTGGACGAGGTCTGTATAAACCTCATCCATCTTCTTTATGACTTCAATCCACTGCTCTTCTCCCACTCGCGATATATTTATATGCTCAGTTGCACCAACCTGGCTAATCAGGCTGGTATTTGTACCGGGATTTGAAACACTGGCCATATTCAATTCACTCATTCTGCTACTGATTTCGGTGCTCCGATTTCAAGGCTTTCGATCTTTTCCAGGCCATAGCGTTCAAGCTTGCCACGCAATCCGACACGAGACAATCCAAGCTCCTTGGCAGCTCGGCTTTTGTTCCAACGGTGCCGGATCAATGTTTCATGAAGAATTTTAGCTTCAAGCATTTCAATACGCTTTTTCAATGTGCCTTCAAAATTTTGTAATAAAACGAGTTCACCTTCATTCTCCGGTTGGGCGGCAACAAGAACTCTTTGTGTCAGCAATTCAGCGCCAAGCTCGGTATTCTCTGTCCCTAATATCAAGAGGCGGTGTATTTCATTTTGCAATTCACGAACGTTCCCCGGCCATGAATAGCGTTTCAGACAGGAGATGAGTTCGGGAGAAAGACCTTTAACGGTTTTCCCAAACACAGCCATTGCTTTTTCCAAAAGGTATTCCGCCAGGATAGGAATATCCATTTCACGCTCGCGCAGAGGTGGCATGTCTACGGTGACGGTAGCCAAACGGAAGTAGAGGTCTTTACGGAAACGTCCTTCGCGAACTTCAAGCTCGAGATCCTTGTTGGTAGCGGCGATAACTCTGACATCAACTTTTCTGGTCTTACCGGACCCAACGGGGCGGATCTCACGCTCTTGTAAAACACGCAAAAGCTTGATTTGAAACGCAGGTGAAACTTCACCGATTTCATCGAGAAAGACCGTGCCGCCATCTGCGCGAACGAACAAACCCTGGTGGTCTTCTACGGCGCCTGTGAACGCCCCTCGCTTGTGGCCAAAAAGTTCACTTTCAAGAAGCTCATCGGGGAGTGCTCCACAATTCTCGACGACAAATGGCTCATGCCAACGCAGGGAGCTATAATGCAATGCACGGGCGGCAAGTTCTTTGCCGGTACCGGATTCACCGGTAAGCAGAATAGAGACATCATATCCTGCTACTTGACGAAGCATGTCGCACACTTCGTTCATCGGGCTGTCTTCGCTGCGAATAATACCATCGTCAAACTGATATTGATCGCGCATGGCCTCGCGCTTCTTTGTCACGACTTTCTCTGCGCGTGACGTTGACATTCGCAATTCAATTGTTAGGAGCTCGTTTTGGCGCTGAAGAGTAAACATGTGCTCCGCGTTCTTCAGCGTAAGAAGAAGATCATCTGGCTGCCACGGCTTCGTGATGTATTGGTAGATACCGGCATCGTTTATGCCCGAAATAATGTCTTCGGAATCCGTGAACCCTGAGATAATTATGCGAATGACCTCAGGCCACTTGTCACGAACGATCTTCAAAAATTCGACACCGCTCATATCAGGCATACGCTGATCACACAGGATGATCTGAACCCATTCCTTCTCAAGAATTTGGGTTGCCTCTCGCGTGGATGTTGCAGTCTTAACATCAAAATGATCGGATAAATTCCGTTCGAATGCTTCTAACGAGCGAACTTCATCATCTAAAATAAGGATGGTTGTTGTCGTGGAACTCATGAAGCTCTCCTCTGCTTCTCGATCCGTCTAAGATCTCGGTGGCGTGAAATGGTCACCGGAGTCCTCGATTTTGGAATCTTATGAACAAAATTATAGCGGGCAATATGATAACTGGGATCGAAGCCATAGAAGTTGCTTTTCATTTTTTCGAGCTCTGTTGCTCGGTAGTCGCCTAACGGTTTGCGATTTTCATCTATTTTGCGGCGTGCAATCTTATCGTGCAACAGTTGATCAAAATCTTGAGACGTGGAAAGTTTCTTGGCGCGCTCTACTACCTGCGCACAAAACGCTTTGTGGCTGTCACCAAACCGTTCGTCGCCAAGGCCAAACTCTACAGCTTGCTTACTGCTCATGGGCAGTCTTGCCTGCGAGATTGCTTTTGCGTTGTCTTGCCCGGTATAACGCGGCAACAGGTATGTCCAGAACTCTGAACCAAACAAGTTGCCCATGTCCTTATAGTGGGGGCTCAGAATAATACCTTCGCGTAACCATACATAGTCCGCTGCCCTGGCAAGAAACACTCCGCCGGCCCCGGCATTGCCTTGCAAGGCGGAGACTGTAAGGTGACTTGTGGTCTTGATGATTTCTTCGGCCAGATCATCAATGGCGTTGATGTTGCGCCAGGATTCATCGGCTGCGCTAGGGCTGGCTTTTATGACATTCAAGTGCATGCCGTTGGACCAGAAATCCGTTCCTCCCATCAGAACGATAACCTTTGTCGGCCGTTTCAGCATTTCCCTATAGGCAATCAGCAATCGGTCGCATTGCTGCGTGCTCATGGCGCCATTGTAAAAATCGAAATGCAGGTATCCGACATCGTCCTTTTCATAACTGCGGATCTCCGAGTACCCATTGATGGAGTCTATGGAGACTTCACGAAGATTTTTAATCTTCTCATTGAGAACCCTCGTTGCTGGTAGCTTGAAGGTATTGGGCTCATCGCCATCCCTGAGATGACCAATCCAGATGGCGCCGTCGGTTGTTGCGCGGCAGATTGCCGGGCCGCTTTTTGCAATCACTTCCCCAGGCTTTCCAGAGAAACCATGGGCAAGGTGAGCGTCATAAAGAAAAACAGTGCGACCGAATATTTCATCTTTAAGACCCGGCGTTCCATCCGCACTATTGATCTTGCGAAGGACTGTCTTGGTGTCATCAACATCCCAGTTGACTTTGCGATCACTTTGTCGGGCAGGTGGACGTTCTATGCCGCGCGAATCCGGAGCATTGATGTTGGGCCTGGAGGGCTGAAATACGTTGCTTTCGAATCTCTCAATTGCCTGATGAATGGCTTTTATTGCGGTTTGCGTGACCTCGTTGCGGTAGAGGCTGGACTTAGTGGCGCCGGGGCGGACTTTAAATTCAAGTGATGACCAGACCGGGCCTGCATCCATTTCCGATTCAGCCTGCAGGATCGTCACACCCCATTTTTTTTCATCGTTCAAGATTGCCCAATCCAGTGCAGAAGGCCCTCGATCACCTTTAATTCCTGGGTGAACGATAAGGCATGTGACCTGCTTCCAGATATCTTCGCAGATTGCTCGCTTCAAAAAGGGGGCCAAGATAAGATCAGGATGAAACAGCGCAACGGCTTCCCTAAGCACGGCATCACTAATATCAAACTCCACCGACACTTCATGGCCGAGTTCTTCCAACTCAACAAACACACGCTGGCTGAGCGAGTTAAATGCGTGAACAAGAAGCAAAATTCGCACGACTTAACAGATCCTCGGCAATTGTTCACCAGCAAGCCAATCGACAACCCGGCTCCCGCCAAAGCGGGTTTCCATTGTTATAAAGCCATGTGCATCCTCGGTTACTTGTCCGATAATGGCGGCCTGTTGCCCAAGCGGGTGCTCACGCATGACTTGTAGCAGTTTGTTTGCATGCTGTTGCGAACAAATGGCGATGAGCTTGCCTTCATTGGCGACGTACAACGAATCCAGACCAAGAAGCTCACAAGCAGCGGCAACATCCGGGCGAACAGGGATATGTTTTTCGAACAGCTTCATGCCGACATGGGACTGCTGTGAAATCTCGTTAAGTGTTGCTGCTATTCCGCCTCTGGTGGGATCACGCAGACAATGAATATCTGGTATCGCCTCAACCATACTGGCAACCAGCGTGTGGAGCGCTGCGGAGTCTGAGCGAATTTCGGTTTCAAACTCCAGGTTCTCGCGCTTTGATAAAATTGCAACCCCGTGATCGCCAATGTATCCGCTGACGAGAATGACATCGCCCGGGGTGGCGCGGTGGCCGGAGATATTGACACCGTCGGGAACGACACCAATGCCCGTGGTGGTGATGAACACACCATCGCCCTTGCCTTTTTCGACAACCTTGGTGTCGCCGGTGACCACAGGCACACCCGCCTTTGCCGATGCAGCGGCCATGCTTTTCACGATCCGCTCCAGCTCAACCAGCGCAAACCCCTCTTCGATGATAAATCCGGCAGACAGGTAAAGCGGTTTAGCGCCTGACATTGCGATGTCATTGACGGTCCCGTGAACAGCAAGCGAACCAATATCGCCTCCAGGAAAGAACAACGGCGAAACCACGTGGCCATCTGTACTCATGACCATTCTTCCAGCGGATACGTCAAAGGCAGCTTGATCGTTGCCTTGGCGGAGAAGGTCGTTGTCGAAATGCTTGACGAACAATTCCTCTATGAGCTGTGCCATGGCTCGCCCACCGCTACCGTGGGTCATGTCGACATGCTCTTTTTGCATGTTGATGCGTACGGAAAAGCGTTTTGGAATATCGTTCATTCGGCAGCCACCTTGCTCTCGCCGTCAAGCCTGAAGCGACCATAGCTCCAGTAGGCGGCACATGAACCTTCTGATGAAACCATGCATGAGCCTTGCGGGTTATCAGGCGTGCAAACCGTTCCAAAGAGCTTGCAATCTGTGGGCTTCTTGGCGCCACGCAAAATAGCAGGACATTCGCAACCTTTTACATCCTTGCCATTGCCTTGGGTGATCTCGAAACGCTGTTCAGCGTCAAACTGTGAAAACGCTTGCTTGATCCTCAATGCGCTATAGGGAACCTGCCCGAGACCACGCCATTCGAATTCGCGGCGCAATTCAAAAACTTCGCCGACCAGGTCCTGGGCCTTTTGATTGCCTTGGCGCGTAACAACACGCTTGTATTCGTTTTCGACCTCGTGGCGATCCTCGTTAATCTGTCGGATCAACATCAACGTGGACTGCATTACGTCGAGCGGCTCAAAGCCAGCGATTACGACGGGCTTTTGGAATTCTTCGGAAAAATATTCGTAAGGCTGACTACCAATGATCGAGCTGACATGGGAGGGGCCAAGGAAACCATCAATGGAAACGGTTCCGATCTCTCGCACCTCAGGTGATTGTAGAATGTGCTGGATCGCCGCGGGTGTCAGGACATGATTGCAAAACACGCTGAAATTCGTCAATCCTTGTGCGTGAGCCTGCTTGATTGCGACAGCCGTCGGGGGGGTGGTCGTTTCAAAACCAATGGCGAAGAACACAACTTCTCGGTCAGGATTGTTGCGCGCAATCTTCAGTGCGTCCTGAGTGGAATAGACCATTCGGATATCGGCACCGGAGGCTTTCGCCTTCAAGAGACTTCTTTTCTTGCTGGCCGGGACACGCATCATGTCGCCATAGGAACAAATAATTGCGCCATCACGTTCGGCCAGTTCAATGGCATTATCAATACGTGGAATAGGCAGCACGCACACGGGACAACCGGGCCCATGTACGAAATTGACGTTCTCGGGCATCAGGTCCTGCACACCGTAGCGAAAGATCGCGTGGGTGTGTCCACCGCAGAATTCCATTACGTTATAGGTTCGTGAAGGTTCAGCCTCGCTGGCGATGCTTTTTGCCAGGTTTTTAGCCAGATCCTGGTCACGAAACTCATCAACATATTTCATACCGAACTTTCTCCAGTCCCGGATGAGGTGATGCCAGCCTCGGCCATGAGCGCCAATGTCTTTTTCGCTTCTTCTTCACTAACTTTGTTGAGCGCAAAGCCGACATGCACGAGGACAAAATCATCGACGGCAACATCTTCTACAAGGGCAGTGGATATTTCCTTTTTCACTCCCTCCAGGGCAACGATCGCGGTTTCATGGATTGGGGCAACTGAAATAACGCGGGCGGGTAGAGCTAGACACATGTTGGGGCTCCCTTGAGTTGTTTTTCGGCCAACGACGGATGGCCTGTGAGAGCCAATTTCCGAGTCACATCAATCCACTGATAGAAATCCTCCATACCAGCACCTGTGGTGGCCGATACCTGCAATACCTTGATGCCGGGGTTCACACGGCGGGCATATTCAATGCAGCGATCAACATCAAAGTTCAGATGCGGCAACAGATCGACTTTGTTGAGCAGCATGAGATCGGCGGCATGGAACATATCGGGGTATTTTATGGGCTTATCCTCGCCCTCTGTAACGGACAGAATGACAACCTTATGTGCCTCTCCCAGATCGAAACTCGCTGGACAAACCAGGTTTCCGACATTCTCGATAAACAGGACGCTGCCATCTTCTGGCTCCAGGTTTTCCAGGGCATGGCCGACCATGTGGCCGTCCAGGTGACAGCCCTTGCCGGTATTGACTTGTATCGCCTTCACTCCGGTTTCGCGGATGCGCTGCGCATCATTGGCGGTTTGTTGATCGCCCTCAATAACGCTCAATTCAAGCGGACCTTTCATGTCCGTTATGGTCCTGGTGAGCAGAGAAGTCTTTCCAGAACCTGGGCTTGAAACAAGGTTGAGCGTCAAAATTCCGTGGTCTTGAAAATACCGCCGGTTTGCGTTGGCGTACTCATTATTCTTTGCCAAGATGTCTTGTTCGATCTGTACCATCCGACTTTGAGTCAGGCCGGGCACATGGGCATGAGCCGGGCCGTTTCCATAGTGATGCACATGGTTTTCGGAGCCGTGTTGATGGTGGGAATGACCATGATCATTGTGATCGTGGGAATGGGCATGATCGTGAGGATGATCATGATGGTGATCGACATGGCCATTTTCATGATGATGGTGATGGTGCTCATGCTTGTGCTGCGATTTTCTTGCAGCAGATTTTCCTTCGATGCGAGTTTCTCCCTCGCCGCATC
>JAJRZC010000073.1 GCA_024275435.1 Alphaproteobacteria bacterium | reverse complement strand
CCAATGAGCGTATCTTCAGGATTTCAAGGCGGGTGAATGGATACGTGGAGAAAATCGAAGCACCGTCCGACTATGTGGTTCAGGCTGGTGACACAGTGTTTGTTTACGAACGCTTCTTCTAGTTAATTTTTATCTGACAAACGATTTTCCAACTTTTGTTTTCTTAACCGTTTTTCTACCTCTCGGCATCGCCCTTGCATAAACATACGTACAGAGCAGAAAATCCGCATTCAACTTGCAGGCTTTTCTTCGAGCGCCTTTCCATTTCATTGAATTGAGCTGGTGCAGTTGCTCTTGAAAATTCGCATGTTCGCGGGGTAAACCCTAAAAATTATCGCTGAACATGCTCTTGACTGTGTCGTTGTTTAGGTAAGTGAAGCGTGTCAAAACGAAACAATTGCCAACCCTTAAATATCCTACATATCCTGCGGGCTCCCGTGGGTGGTTTATTTCGACACGTTCAAGACCTGGCTCTTGAACAGGCCTCGCGCGGCCATCGTGTTGGGATTTTAGCGGATTCCAATTCAAGTGATGGTTTGACTTCTCAAAAACTGGATCATCTGAATAAACATCTGGCTTTGGGTGTTTTTCTTTTCCCGATGGATCGTGCTCCTGCTTTGGCAGACCTAAAAGTCATCAAGGAAGTTGGCAGACTGTGCTCTCAACACGGGATTGATGTGTTGCACGGCCATGGTGCCAAGGGAGGGCTTTATGCACGCCTGGGAGCTTTGAGTCCCAGCAATCTATTTCATAAAGCCAAAGCACCAAAGCGATTTTATACCCCTCATGGTGGCAGCCTACATTACAGCGATCATTTCCTGAAAGGGATGATGTACATGAGTATCGAGATGGTGCTCGACCGATTATCCGACGGGCTTATATTTGAAAGTCAATTCGCTCGCACGACCTATGAAGAAGGCCTTGGGCGTCCGAAATCGAAAACCCGTATTATCGCAAACGGATTGCGAAACACTGATTTCAAAGTTATTGCCCCCGATGACACGGCTGCCGAGTTTCTATTCATTGGAGAATTGCGCCGCCTCAAGGGCGTTGACCTGTTGCTGCGTTCGCTTGCGCGTCTTGAGGGAGACCCAGCACCGAATCTTTTGATCGTCGGCGATGGACCTGACCGCAAAGAATTTGAGCAGCTTGCTGAAGAGCTGGACTTGCGTGACAGGGTTGAATTTGGTGGTGTGATGCCTGCCTCTTTGGCATTCTCAAAGGGGAAGATATTGGTGTTGCCTTCGCGGGCTGAAAGCCTTCCCTATGTAGCTCTTGAGGCTGCTGCGGCGAACCGACCTTTGATTGCGACACGCGTTGGGGGTGTGCCGGAGATCGTTTGGGGAACCGATACCACGCTGGTTGCTCCAAATAATGTTGGGGCTCTGTCTCATGCCATGGAAAACGCACTTGAGGATTTTGCCCAAACGAGAGCGCGCGCCGAGCGACTGCGAAAAAGTGTGTCTAACCGGTTTACCGTTAGAGCCATGACCTCTGCAGTTCTTGAATTTTACCAGGAAGCCTTGGCAAACAGAGAACCGGCAATTCACTGAGCTTTGAAAACTACCTTCGTGTTCGGCTCAGACAATCTTTGTCGAGCGGCAGCTTCTGACTTGGGGAGCTGGGGTCCCGGGACAATACATGTTTTTCTCCAAGACCCTCGTACCGTTAACCCTATAACCCTACATATTTGAGTCATTCTTGGCGCAATTGCCCAATTGGCATGCACAATGCTTTGCGTAGTCCAACACTCCATTGTGATCCAAGTTGGAACTCTAGTTACCATGTCGAAACCATTTCAAACGATCACCTCAACAGCAACAGCGGTTTCCGTTCACGTGCCCAGGCTGGCCGACTTTACCCGCTCAGACAAATCCTCGTTGATCTCCAAGAAGGTCGTTCGCATGAGCGTGCGCACCTTGGAGCTTCTTACAATAGCCCTTACAGGTCTTCTCATTGCCTCTGCCTATGTTGATGAAACCTATGTTATCAGCGACCCTGGTTATCTGTTTGCCGTTTTTGCAACGGGCCTGTTAACGATAGGTGTGTTCGAAGTCCTCGGTCTTTATAAAACCTCGACCTTTACTTCCATTTTAACGCAGATGCCACGTGTGATGTTTGGTTGGGCCTTTACCTTCGCACTCGTCATAGCAACTCTGTTCTTCCTTAAAGCTGGTGAGATGTATTCGCGTGTCTGGCTTGCAACATGGTTTAGTGTTGGGGGTATCATATTACTCTCTGGTCGCTTTCTGTTGGCTGGTCTTACACGTAAATGGCTGCGTTCTGGGCGGATGTATCGTCGAGCGGCTGTTTTCGGTTCTGGTGAAATCGCTTATCAGGTTCTTAGGGAACTTGAAGATGACCCCAACAGCGACATTCGCATTACAGGTGTCTTCGATGAACGGCGTGATGAACGCGTATCAGAGCTGACGGTGGGTTATCCGATGCTCGGCAACCTTCAAGATCTGATTGCATTTGCCCGCAAGACACGCATCGATCTGATTATTGTCGCCCTGCCGGTGAGTGCTGAGCGTCGTATTGACCGAGTCATGAAATCTCTTTCCCAGCTTAATGCTGAAATTAAGCTGCCCGGGTGCGCAATGACGTTCCGTCTTCCGACACAGACCTATTCGCGCATTGGCTCTGTTGCCATGATTGATCTACTCAACAGACCGATATCCGAGTGGGGATTGGCCGCAAAGTGGGTGTTTGACAAGAGCGTCGCCTTGCTTGCATTGCTTGCGCTAGCTCCAGTGATGGCAACTATTGCAATCCTCATAAAACTGGATAGCAAGGGACCGGTGCTGTTTCGTCAGAAACGTTATGGGCTCAACAATGAACTCATAGAAATCTTCAAGTTCCGCTCAATGTTTACTGATCAGTCTGACGCAAATGCAGAAAAGCTTGTGACAAAGGACGATACTCGGGTCACCCCTGTGGGCCGCTTTCTTAGAAAGACAAGCCTTGATGAACTGCCTCAACTTTTTAATGTTTTGCGCGGCGAACTTTCACTTGTTGGACCACGCCCCCATGCGGTGAAAGCCAAGGCGGCTGATCAGCTCTACGACCAGGTGGTGGAAGACTATTACGCCCGCCACCGAGTGAAACCTGGAATTACAGGTTGGGCTCAGATCAATGGCTGGCGGGGAGAAACCGACACGAAGGACAAAATCCAAAAGCGTGTAGAGCATGACCTCTATTACATTGAAAACTGGTCGATCCTGCTAGATTTGTACGTCCTTGTCATGACGCCATTTGCCTTGTTTCATACCGATAACGCCTATTAGGCATAGTTGCCGGTTTCGGCTCGCTACTTGCATCGCTGTTCAAGTTATCGCGTCACTTCGTTGAATTTGACTTCTGTGGCGCGGTTCAATTTTATCGCTGCCAAGGGAGACGAAACATCCACCGCATCCGCCCATCGCGTATCCAGTTCGCCAATCCGGTACATACGGGTATCGGGGGCCCTGGTGCGCTTACTTTTGGGTATGAATTTGGGGATAGTTATGGCGCACGTGACGGGGTGGAAACTTCGCAACGGTTCAGTT
>JAJRZC010000072.1 GCA_024275435.1 Alphaproteobacteria bacterium | reverse complement strand
CGTCACGCATGGGAAAAGCAAGGGTTGCAGGTAATCGGGGCTGCACTTTCGGGCAAAGCTGCGGATGGTCTTGAAAGCGCATCCGGCATTGAAAGCCGAACTTTGGCTTCTTTAGAATATAGCTGGAAGAACGGCTATAGTTTACTGACGAGAAACTCGGTTCTGGTGATTGATGAAGCGGGGATGGTTGGCACCAAGCAACTGGCGAGATTTGTGAGTGCTGCAAAGAAAAGCGGTGCCACGTTGGTCTTGGTCGGTGATCCTGAGCAATTACAGCCTATTCAGGCCGGTAGGCCGTTCAAGGATATCGCGCAAGAAAGCGGTGCCGCACGCCTTACAGAAATTCGTCGTCAAAGACAGGCATGGCAACGCCAAACCTCAAGCAAACTGGCTGAGGGGCGGTGCGCCGATGCGATTGAAATCTACCGGCAACAAGGTTTTGTTAGTACAGCCATTGATACGCCTGAGGCCATCGCCATGCTGGCGCAGGACTATGTGGCAGATATAGAACTGAATGGCTCGGATGTGTCTAGGCTGGCTCTTACCCATCGTCGAAAAGATGTGCATGCAATCAACCAAGCTATTCGTTCCTTGCGCAAATCTGGCGGTGATCTAGCGGTGGAAACCTTGCTCCAAACCGACCACGGCCCACGCGCCTTCGCTGCTGGTGATCGCGTTGTCTTCACCCGTAATGATCGTGATCTTGGGGTGAAGAATGGTAGCTTCGGCGTGGTGGAACAAGTTGATAATGGCCAACTTCGTGTATGCATGGATACCGATGGCAGTGGTAAAGTCAGATCAGTCACAATAATGCCTGATCATTACACCGCATTTGATCATGGATATGCCTGCACCATCCACAAATCACAGGGTGCGACGCTTGATAACGCTTACGTGCTTGGCTCTAACACGATGGATCACCACCTTTCTTACGTCGCCATGACGCGCCATAGGGATGAAATGAGGCTTTATGGTGAGCCTGTCGCTTTGCGTCGATTGGAGCGCAATCACGTTGAACAATCAGCTCTTCAACTGGATCGCCAGCATAAGCGATCAGGGCCAAGGCGGTAGGTTTGACTGTGCACCTTCGGCCATGAAAAGTGGGGTGTATTCTAGCGGACAACAAATCGGACATATAACAGGGTAATAAAAGCTACATATTTCCCTAAACATATGCTATATATAGAGATCATGCGAAAACTAACCGGACAACAAAGCGGACAAATTATAGGCAGAACAATGAGAGATGATGACGAAACTATAGGATTATTTGAGCCACTCATGGTTGGGGAAGGCTCACCTAAGCGCGCCCTGCTGAACGATCTTGCGTTGGAATTGGCAACAATCTCCGCGTCTTTCAAAAGCAGCCTACCTGACTCGATTGCCTCCGCTCTGGCTGATCTTATCCGCTCAATGAACTGTTATTACAGTAACCTGATTGAAGGCCATAACACGCATCCGGTGGATATCGAAAAAGCCATGCAGGATGATTACAGCGCGGACCCGAAAAAGCGTGATCTGCAATTGGAAGCCAAGGCGCATATCGCTGTGCAAAAATGGATTGATGAAGGCGGACTGGAAGATCGGCCAACATCGCCTGATATGATTTTAGAGATTCACCGCCGGTTTTGTGAATTGTTGCCGCCTGATTTACTGTTTGTTGAGAACCCCGCCACTGGCGAGAAAATTCCAGTCATTCCGGGTGTGCTGCGTGATAGGGATGTGGAAGTCGGGCGTCACATTGCCATTAGCCCCGGCGCGGTGCCACGTTTTTTGGAACGCCTGCACAAAGCCTATGCTAATGCAGGGCGTATCGAGGCTATTCTTGCCTCTGGGTGCGCGCACCATCGTTTGCTTTGGGTTCATCCGTTTCTGGATGGGAATGGTCGCGTTGCGCGCCTGATGTCCTACGCCATGCTGAAATCAGCATTGGATACCAAAGGCCTGTGGTCGGTGGCGCGCGGTCTGGCGCGCAATGAGCCTGAATATAAACGCCACTTAGCCGCTTGTGATCTCCCACGTCGTGGGGATCGCGATGGGCGTGGAACACTTAGCGAGGGCGCGCTTGCCAGCTTCACGGCATTCTTTTTACAAACCTGCATTGATCAGGTGAAATTTATGGAAGGCTTGATGAAACCTGACCGTTTGCGCGACCGAATTATGATCTGGGCAGAAGAAGAAATTCGCGCCGGAAACCTGCCAGCAAAATCGGATACGATTTTGCGCGCGGTTTTATTGCAAGGATCACTGGCGCGCGCCGACGCCGTGGCCCTGTTGGGCGTCAATGAACGCACGGCTCGGCGCGTTACTTCAGCTTTGCTGGATAGCGGGGCACTGATCTCGGATAGTACCCGCGCGCCATTGCAACTGGCATTCCCTGCCAAGCTGGCTGGTCGTTGGATGCCGGGGCTATTTCCTGATGAATAAGCACTTTTCAGCACTCATTAACTGAATCAAACCTGTCTATACTCAACAATCTAACCAATCGATAAATCGGATATTATCGGGTATAATCGAATATATGAAGGCGCAACACTAGCCAAACAAATCGCCCTGCTGTGCAAGTAAATCTTCAATACGTTTCAGGTGGGCAAAATCGTTGTAAATATGCGCGTATTTCAGGCTGATATCGGTGTGAATATCGGCGCAACTATCGGGTTCAATGAAAATTGGATTTTCCGCGCGGTCTCGGCGGATTGCACAAGCAATCTGGCGATAGCGTGAAATATCCTCAGCCAAGTCTTTCAAAAACTTTGCTTTGAACGCCCGTAACGCTTCTGAGCGGTGCGGTTCTGGTTTATTATCAACGGCGTTGATTTCTTCCGCCATATAGCCTTGATAACTCCCTGCTGATACTTCGGCGCGTATTTGCTTAGGCGATAAAATACCGCCACCAAGCACATAATACCAAGGATGCCCAAAGTTAAATCCGGTCAGGTTCTGGGGTGTTTTTTTCATGATTGCCCCCTTTACCCGCACCGATAAATAATGCGGGAATTGGCAACAACTGCCTCGGAATAATCAACCGCCAAATCGCGGGCGATGGCGTCATAGTCGATATAGAATTGCAGGCGTTCGGGAATGTCACCGAACAAACCTTATTCGACAAACTGCTCTGCTAACGCGCGCATGCTGTTCACGTCATAAATATCAATGTCAAAATCATCCGGTGCAGTGCT
>JAJRZC010000071.1 GCA_024275435.1 Alphaproteobacteria bacterium | reverse complement strand
TGGATATTCCCGAATGCGGGCTTGTGGCCATTCTGGACGCGGATAAGGAGGGCTTCCTGCGCTCTGAAACCTCGCTTGTGCAAACCATCGGGCGGGCGGCGCGCAACGAGGATGGCCGCGTGATTATGTATGCCGACCGGATTACCGGCAGTATGGAGCGGGCGATAGGCGAGACCAACCGTCGCCGCGAAAAGCAGCACGCCTATAACGTGGAGCACGGCATCACCCCGCAGACCATCCGCAAAAATGTGGAGGACGTGCTGCAAGGCCTGTTCAACGCTGACACCGACCAAAGCCGCGTCACCACCAAAGTCGACAAAGCCACCTACGGCGCCAACCTGAAAACCCACCTAGAAGCCCTGCGCACAAAAATGCGCAAACACGCCGAAAACCTGGAGTTCGAAGACGCCGCCCGCCTGCGCGACGAAGTGCAACGGTTGGAAGCGGTGGAGCTGGCCGTGGCGGATGACCCACTGGCACGGCAAAGCGCGATCGCGGCAGCGAGTGAGCGGAGGTCTACGGCTGGGCGGGCTGGGACTACTGTATTTAAGGGGAAGACGAAGAGGAGACGATAGACAAATGTAGGGTGGGTTTTAACCCACCACAAAACTGAACTTCATTAAAGAACAACCCTTGGAATTTTTTGGGATTCTTTCCACAAACGCTGCACCGTGTCCAATTGGCATATTTTTGCTAGACGCCTCAAAGTCACTTCATCGGTTGCCGCTATTTTCAAAGTCGCAGTAACATCGAAATCTTTTTCAAAGATTTGATCTCCAATTTGAAGGAGTATCGCACCGTAGTGAGCTTCAACTTCGTCGACATCTTCGGCCAGTGCTTTTAGAACTCCATTTTCAGAATGTAGGCTAAAAGGTTTTGCTGAAGTTGAGTTTTCGGAATGCCCTAATATAATATGAGCAATTTCGTGAGCCAATACAAAATTTTGGAACCGCGCACCCTTTTTTGCTTTTTCAAACTTTAACTTTGATGAAATCAGCCGAATATAAGGATCGAGCTTCAATACAAACGCAACCCTTTTTTCCGTTCTGTCTAGGTTATGATCAAACCGAATTTTAACAGTTTCGGGAAGGTAGCTGGCGAACCATTCCCAACATTTTGCGGCGTTTAAGATTCCATTCTTCGCTTCGTCATGGTTATCATCGAAATATAGACGTCTCCAAGATTCGGTTTCTCTGGAAATTTGGACAATACGTTTTGGTGTTATAGTCGGCCTGTGCATCGACATGATATTCTTTCTGTCTATATGTAGCCCTTACCTCTTTGTCAGGCTATATATGGTTCGACTGCAAGATTTAGCGCTTTTCTTTTTATATACCACTAAATACCGCATTGCAGATTGCCCGTCAATCTAATTGGTCGAATAAAAGAAACAACGCGCCGTAGTACGTGGTCCCCACGCACCCCTCCCCCCTTGCCCCCCTCCCCCTCAAATGCTTTACTCCCCGAAACCTCGCAAACAAGGCCAGCCATGCATATCGTAAAATCCAGCTTCGCCTTGGTGCTCTTCCTCTCCGCCTGTGAAGCCTATGTGCCGATGGATAACGTGCAGCCGCTTCTGCCCGTGTCCAGCCCCAGCGACAAGCAAGCCCTCACCACAGCGCGCATCGCACCGCCCCCCAGCCTCCAGCCCCGCCCGCGCAGCGCTGCCGAGGTTGCCTTTATGAAGGCCCGGCTCAACG
>JAJRZC010000070.1 GCA_024275435.1 Alphaproteobacteria bacterium | reverse complement strand
CTGCAGCAGCTAAGAAAAACAGCGATGTAACTTTGAACGATGATGCGACAGAAGACTCTGCTTCCAAGTCCTCTCCTGTGAAAGCCTCTGCGATTGCAGGCGCAAATACTTTGCTGGATGAAGAAGATGAAGGCAAAGCCAAGGAAGAGTCAAAGTCCGGTGAGCAGGCGAACTCTAATAAGGATGACGATTCACTGGTAGATATGGCTCGGGCGACACCTTCTGAGGACGCTGACGAAGAGTTGTCTGAGGTGGTTGGTTCTGGTGAATGTTCGAAATATGTACCCAGTGCAGGGCTGACGATTTCGGTACCTTGTGAGGAATGAGTAATTTGAAATCCCACAGACCGCACTGAATTATCATTTTCAGTGCGGTCTGTGGGATTCATAGGCAAGCGTGTGTGTGATATGTTTGTCGATCGTAACTTGAAAGCTGGACTTTTTTTGTGACTTTGACAGGTCCTTCGCCAATGGACCTTGAAAATATATGACTTCAAGGAAATCTAATATGGCCGTGGATGCAACTGGAGCTGCTGCTAAACAAGGAAAAAATGGTAAGGGCAAGCGGGTGCGTATGGCGCCTAAGCTGGCGTATCGCAACCTTTTTCATGATAAAATGAGTCTTACTGTTACCTTGATCGGCATTGTGTTTTCTGTAGTTCTGGTTGCGGTACAATGTGGTTTGTTTCTCGGGGCGCAGCGATCTATCGCGCGGGTTATTGATCAAACTAACGCCGATATCTGGATTGTGCCGCTTGGTACGAAGAGTTTTGATGACCCGTCGTTGCTTGATGGCCGGGAAAAGTACGCGGCCCTAGCAATGCCAGGGGTCAAGAGTGTTGAACAGATCAATATCGGTTTTTCACGTTGGCGCAAACCCAATGGCGGCTCAACGACGGTTTTGCTCGTAGGTTCGAACTGGATTACGGGTGGATTGCGCCCTTGGAATATCATTGAAGGAAGCGTTGATGCCATTACTGCACCAAAGGGTGTTGCAGTTGATAAGAGTTACTTTAAGGACCTTGGTATTACAGCCTTAGGTGACAGTGCCGAGATCAATGGAATGACGGTAACGGTCAAGGCTGTTTCGACGGGTGTGCGTTCCTTCACGACTTTACCTTTTGTTTTCACGACGCTTGGCCGATCGCAAAGAATGCTTGGCTCGAAAACAAAAGAAAGCGCCTATACGCTGGTGACATTAAAACCTGGAGCGGACATCGAAGAAGTCAAGCAGAACATTGCGACGCGATTTGCAGATGCAGAGGTTCTTACAACAGCTGAGTTCCGCTCGCGTTCCATCAACTACTGGATGTTTCAAACTGGTGCGGGTGCGGGTCTGATTGCCGGCGCGATTCTTGGTGTTATCGTGGGTATTGTGATTGTGGCGCAAACACTTTACGCGAGCACGAAAGATCACTTGAACGAATTTGCGACATTGCGGGCGTTGGGAGCGTCATCCGGCTACATCATCCAGGTTATTCTTCTCCAAGCGCTTGTTAGTGCTTTCATTGGATATCTTCTAGGGATCTCGCTTTCCTTATTGGTGGTATCGGCTGCCAAGGGGACCACTTTGAATGTGGTGATGACGCCAGAGCTTGCTTTGATGTTGTTTGGTTTGACCATCGGGATGTGTATGCTTGCAGCTATTTCTGCGATCTTCAAAGTCATTCGAATTGATCCAGCGAGTGTGTTCAGCCGATGAGTGAAATGGACCAATATAAGCAAAACAGAAGCATCGTACTTTCATTTTGCATTGTTCTTTTGGAAGTTGGCTCAGGATAACTGACTTATAGAAACGACATGGTTTTAACGGGTTGCTGTTTTAATTGACAAGGATCTAAAACATGAGCGGAACGGGCAACAATAGAAGCCCATTGCTGGTCGCACGAAATATAAAGAAGGTCTTTGGTTCGGGCGATGGTGAGGTTGAGGTGCTGAAGGGTATCGACCTTGACCTGCGCCCGGGAGAACTGACACTTCTCATGGGGCCATCGGGCAGCGGCAAGACAACGTTGCTGTCTATTTTGGGCTGTATCCTTGGGCAAACCAGTGGCGAGCTTGAGATTGCCGGTCACCCAACGAAGGGACTAAGCCCGGACCAGCTTGCTAAGCTTCGTTGTGAACATGTGGGGTTCGTATTTCAATCCTATAATCTGTTCCCCACGCTGACGGCGTTGGAGAATGTGATGCTGACACTGGATGTACAAGGTGGGTATGTGCCTGATGCCGAGGGTATAGCTGCTGGTGCTTTAGATGCTGTTGGTCTTTCGCACCGCGCGAATGCCTACCCGAGCAAGTTATCTGGTGGTGAAAAGCAACGTGTCGCCATGGCGCGTGCTCTTGCGGGATCTCCTTCTGTGATGCTGGCAGATGAACCGACGGCGGCACTTGATGCATCCAATGGGCAGGCTGTTATGGCGTTACTAGCTGAGGTGTCCAAAGATCCAACGCGAGCCGTGCTGGCTGTGACGCATGATCATAGAATTTTGAAATTTGCCGACAGGATCATCAAGATTGATGATGGAATTATTGCGAGTGACGATAACACTCATGTGGAACACGGTGCTCCGCCAGTTGCGGGCTCTGCGGGTTCATCTGCTGCGGCGGGAAACCCACTTTAAGAATGGATGAATGACTATGCGCAACTTGTTAATCATAGCTGGAACGTTGTTTCTTGCTGTTTTGGGCGGCTTGTTTGTCGGAGATAGAATGGGGATCAGCTTTGGCTCTTCCGAGGAAAAGGAAGAGGCTCGGAAAGTTGAATGGGTCGCTTCTGCTCCTGGACGCGTCGAGCCAAAGGGCGGGGAGGTGAAGGTTGGAACAGCGATTATCGGTCGTGTTGCCGAAGTCTATATCAACCTCAATGACGAAGTGGATGAAGGTCAGCTTTTATTCAAGATCGACGACGCTGAAGCGCGTGCTAGACTAGCTGCCGCTGAAACTGAAGCGGATGTTCGTGAAAAGATACGCGATGATCAAAACCTTTCATCTGCACGAAAAAGTGTGCGAGAAGCGGAAGATGAGGTTTATCGTGCCGAGCGGGGGAAAACCGGAGCTCGTATTGAGCTTGATTATGCCCTTCAGGCTCGCAAGGAGAGCAAGATCAGCAGCCGCAGGGTGGAAGATGCCCGCCGTCGTTTGAAGCAGGCGATTGAACGGGTTGAAAAGGCCCGCATCAAGGTTGCGCGCGCACAAACGAAAAAGGATCTGCCTGCGCCCAGTCGTTCCGAAGCTGCTGTTAGTGAGGCACGTGCACAGGTGGCCATCGCAGAAGCGTTGCTGGATAAGACGCGGGTACGGGCGCCGCGCAAGGGAAGAATTCTATTGTTACGTGCCAAAGAAGGAGAGATGGTCGCCCCTTCTCCAGGTCAGCCGCTTGTGGTGGTTGGAGATATGTCCAAGATGCAAGTCAAAGCCGAAGTGGATGAAGCAGATGTTTCCAAAGTTGCCTTGGAGCAGGTAGCCTATGTGACCAGTGTCAGTTTTCCCGATCGGAAATTCAAAGGAAAGGTTGTTGAAATAGCCCCTTCGTTAGCATCACCGCTTATTGGCCAGCGCGGCCCCCGGCGTCCAACGGATGTTGAGGTGATGGAAGTTACAATTGAACTTGATGGGGAGGTACCGCTCATGCCTGGCATGCGCGCAGACGCCTTTTTTCATGCCGGTGGAAACTAAGCAAAAACCCTTTCTGATTCGACGAAGAGCTGTAACCATGCTTGGAGAGACGACACTTATTCTACAGTCTGGTTTGGTTCATTGAGTGGTTCAGAAATCGTCTTACATTGAGATGATTATATCTGTTGGGTAAGTCTAGAAAATCCCCATTTCCTTTCCGGAAACTGGGGATTTTTTTGTTTCATTTTCGTTAACTATAACTGACAAGTTCTCTCAGGTGTCGCGCAGGAAACAGCGGGAGAGGGAGACATGGCTCAAGATTATTCCAGTGGATGAAAGCCGGAACTACCGGTGCGCTATTTGGAAAGGAAAATGCCATGATTGGTTCTATTACAAAGTTTCGCTCCAAACTGGGTGTTGGAGTCATTGTTGCCGAGGATGGGCGCAAGTATCGTTTCAAGAAAGATCAGATCGTCAACATGAATGGTCGCATTGTCGGTCACGAGGTTGACTTCGAGGTCACTGGAGTCGCGCGACCTAGGGATATTGTTTTAATGACGGGCTCGCCCTGGTCGGTATTTTAGGTGCGAATTCATCTACTGATTTCTACCTCCTGAACTACGAAGTGCGTAAATTTGATTGCTGTTTTGCGCAGCATGGAGAATGTCATGTCAACACCAATTGATCTTACCGATGTGCCGACGGTGTCGGAATTTGAGCTTGCCCGGCCTATGAAACTTCTGGTGGAGAAAGAGCGGGCGTTGTGTCTTTTAAAAGGTGCCAGCCTTGAGGATCGCAGGATGATCGAGGAAGCCTTTTGGGATGCGTATCATGGTCCGACGGTTCGTGGAGTTACGATCATGCTGCGGTTTTGGTGTCTTGTTGAAGCCTTCAGTGCAAAAAGATTCAAGGCGCTTCTGTTACACCGTGGATTTCAAGCCATCGGACCTGCGGTGGCTGCAGCCTCAAAATTACGCCTGAATGCCAGTTGGGGATTTAATCCGCAACGTCTTCTTTGGTCGATACAAGGTGAACTGGATAAGAAGGTGCAACCAGCTGTATCTAAAGCCAGTTCTGTTGTGCACGTCTACAAAGCACAAGCTTTAATGGATTCACAAGCGGCGTGAGAAATAGCGTAGGTGTGAATAGTCCGTTGTCCGGGATAAGTTTATACTAAGGAACGTTTTCAGGTTCCATGCGTGTTTTATCCTGTCGTTTCACGAGGCGTCCCCAGTGCTTATCAAATGGGTGTACGAAATCCGTGGGGCCTTTGGCGTCCCGCAGGGGTCGTTTTTCATTGTGCCAGGCAAATATGCCTCCGCTGAGATTGTAGACTTCGCTGGCTCCCTTTGACATCAGATCATCTTTGGCAAGTTCCGCCATGCGCGAGCTACGCTCTCCGACCGAACAATAAAACACCACCTTTTTTCCCTTGATAATATTTTCCAGTGCCGCGTTTATCTGTGAAATGTTTGCGTTTGGGGAAATGCGTATCGCGCCTGGCAGGTGGCTTACTTGAAATTCAGACTCTTCGCGAACGTCAACGAGAACAATATCAGTGCTCTTTTCCATCATATTGGCCAGCTTGGTTGTCGATATGTGTGAAATTTTCGGATAGCGCTTGGTAATGCCGTCAATGACTGGCTGTAAATCATTGCTTGGCCACAGGTAATTGAATAGCTGACCGGCGTGGGCCATGTCTGAGCGGGGCGTTAGTGTGACAAGTGCACCAAGGGCGAGCAAGAGAATGGCCAATGAGGCCACGCTACGGGTTCGCCATATTGGACCCATGCTAAAGAAAGATTTGTTCTTCATTGCTTTCAACCTTGGCGGTCTATTGTACTGTGCCTTCATACAGTGCCTTGGAAGGGTGTCTAGGCCCTTTACAAGGCGTGTGGGGTGCGTCTAAGGCCGTTTGGGTAATTTTGATCGCGATTGGTATCGGCTTATCACAGCGGTCTTATGGTGGGTCCAGTCACAAAACCGCGATCAGCATGTGCACGTGGTGCCTTTTGATCTTTTATTCCAGAATTTATTGAGTTTTTGGGGGGCGGTTGGTACGGGTCTTGTGAAATTGTATTTGTTCAAGAGGGAGATAAGAACGTGGGAGAGACGGATTTCACACCGGGAACGGCGCTTCTTGGTGGGGTGCTGATAGGTTTGGCGGCTATGGTCAGGATGCTTGGTAGTGGTCGAATTGTTGGCATAAGCGGGATTGTTTCTCGGTTATTGCCCCCGATGGTGGCATCAGACCGGATGGAGCGGATTGTGTTTGTGGTGGGTCTGATTGCTGCTCCGGTACTTTACGTTTTGGCAAGCGGTCAGCCGATCCAATTTCATGTCAGTACGAACGTTCCCTTGTTGATCGCAGGTGGTCTGCTTGTTGGATTTGGATCGGTTTTAGGTAATGGCTGCACCAGTGGGCATGGTGTTTGCGGCATGGCCAGTCTATCAGGTCGTTCGATCGTTGCCGCTGTGGTATTTACCGTGGCTGGAATGATTGTTGTCTACGTCATGCGGCACATGTTGGGGGGGCTGTCATGAGAGTGCTTTTCAATCTTGTCAGCGGTTTATTGTTTGGGTTCGGCCTGGTTGTGGGTGGGATGACGAACCCAGCAAAAATATTGAATTTTCTTGATGTGTCTGGTTCTTGGGATCCGAGTCTGGCATTTGTTTTGGGTGGAGCGGTTTTGACCACTGCTCTTGGTTATCGTTTGGCATTACTGAGAGCCAAACCTGTTGCTGGTGATGCCTTCGTTATTCCCAAGTCCAATGAGATTGATATGCGTCTTGTGCTGGGCGCTTTGTTGTTTGGGGCAGGCTGGGGGTTAGTTGGATACTGTCCCGGACCAGCGCTTGCTGCGTTGTCCCTGTTGCATTCCTCGACGGTAATTTTCGTTGTTGCGATGCTGGCCGGCATGTTTGGGGCTCGGTTCGTTACCTCTGCAAAATGATCAATCAATTCAGGTTTATTTGGAAGCTTGAAAGGGTGCGCGTAGTAAATCATATGCGCACCCCAAGCCGAATCTTGCTGTTGCCGCCAGTGGCTGTTTCGTCTTGCTAATAATATCGAACAGTCTTTTGTCGGTTGCTGATTGACAGGGAAGGTTCAAGGCGGTGGCGGCTGCAAAGCGGGCGCAGGTCAACGTTTGTGCGACGCCGGTTCCACCGTAACCGATGTTAAATACTATGGACGGGTTGCTTCTTGATCTTCGTATAATTGGCAGATCAACGGTAGTCTGATGGTATTTTCCGCTCCATGCCTTTTCTATTTCAAGGTCTGCGCAGGCGGGTACCGACTTTTTGAGCTGGCGACGCAACTGATTGAATACTGCACATGGAATATCAAACGCGCCAGCACCTTTGTTGTTTAATTTTTCGATGCCGCCGAAAATCAAACGATTGTCATGCAGGCGATAGAATGCATAGGCGTGGTTCAGCTCCACTATAAATCTATCGCTTGCAGCCAGTGCGTCTCGCATCGGCTTATCAAGCTTCTTGGTTGCGACCATGAAATTGTAGACGGGTTTGGCGCGAAGACGTTCGAGCGATTTGATGTCGGCTGTGTAGGCATTTGTGCATATGACAACGGTTTTGGCTCTCAAGGTGGAGAGATCGGTTTGTTTGGTTGGCGATTTTTCTTCGAAATTATGGTCTTGAACAAACGAAATTTTGGATCCTGTTTCTAACGCATCAATATTGATTACGTTGATGCCTTCACAGATTTGGGCACCAAGCTTTAATGCATAAGAGGCGAGGTCTTCAGTGAGTTTGAACGGGTTGATGGTGTGGGCGTCCATCGTTAGAGCAGGGTATGAGTGAAAGTCTGTATTGGAGTTTAGATGGCAATGGATTCCAATTTTGTCCAAGTCTCGTGCAATGCGAGAGAGAGCTGTGCCGGTTAGAGGCCCCATGGCTTGAATGGATAAAGGCTGAGAGAGAACCTCATTGTGACCTATGGTGTCGCGAAGCCAGGACGCGGTTTGAGTGACGCGATTTTTAAATTCGATGATGGCCCATTGGTGGTCGGCGTTGGAATTTGAGCTCATAAGATAAACAGGGGCTGGCAGTGGGGATATGAGACCTCCGTTTCGCCCACTGGCACCATAACCTACGAAATTCCTTTCAAGAATCACAACCCGCGTTTGGGGAGATCTTTCGAGAATTTCGATAGCTGTTGTTAGCCCGGCAAAGCCAGCTCCAATGATGGCGATTTGCGAGCTCGCTGGGGGAGAAGGATTATTTTGTGAGGTGATTTTGCTCTTTGTTACGGGCTTGTTGGAGGTTTTCAGGCTCTGCCAATAACTTTGGCTTGAGTGGTAAAAACCGCTGTTTGTGGGGCATTGTTCTGGAGCTGTTGAGATCATAAGTGATTTCTTTGAAGGGGGTTTGAGTTGTTCAAATTGTGTGACGGCCTGAATTGTTTTGCACTGTACCTCATGGAACAGTCCTTTTGATCAGGGTTTGCAATTTATAAATCCATGATCGCCTGTGCGGTCCCAATTGATTTGAGGATATAGGATTGTTTCATGGAACCTTCGACATCTTTTGAGGCTGGTGGCTTTTACGACCAGTTTGGGTTTTCATCAGCTGATGCTACGCCCCGGTTTGCCCCTGGAGCAATGGATTTGATTGAGATTGGTTGGAATGAGGAGGGGGAACTAGAAGCGTTTAACGTGATTGAGGAGCCTGTAGAGCCAACGACGGCTGCACCAAGCGCTTCTTTTGGCACACGCATACGGGCGCGCCATGTGGAACAGATTTCACAGATTGACCGCGAGGACTGGAACAGGTTGTTTCCCGACATGGCTGAAAACTGGGAGTATTTCACGGCTTGTGAAGCTTCCAATCCTGACATGCTGCGTCTTTCAGCCATGGTGGTTTTTGATGGTGAAACCTTGGTGGGCGCGGTTCCCGTGTTTTATGTGGATTACCGACTGGACATGTCTTTGCCCAGCGCACTTAAAGGTTTTGGGACATTGTTAGAGCGGGTAGCTCCTAAGCTTCTTCGCATGCCTGTTTTGGGTTTTGGTTCTCCGATGAGTGAAACGTGTTCATTTGGTTTTTCGCCTGAACTGACGTTTGACGAGAAAAAAACGGTACTCAAAGAGATTGTTTCTGGGTTGCTGGACTATGCCAAGGATCATGGCGTTAAACTGTCGGCGTTTAAGGATGTATCTGAAAAAGACCGTGCGTTTATGGATGAGGTTTTATCTCAGTTTGGATATGCCCGAATGGGTTCGCTGCCCATTGCAACGCTGGAGCTACCGTTTGAAAACCGAGATGCGTACTTGAATAGCCTCAGCCGCAATATGAAAAAAAGCCTCAAGCGCAAACTGAAACAAAGCCGAGATGTGAAGGTGGAAGTTCGTTCAGTGGTTGAAAAGGATCTTTTGGCTGAGATCGTCGAGCTTTACAAGGAAACTCGAGCTAACCGCTCTTCGAGTTTCGAGGGGTTTGATGAAGTAACTGATAGCTATTTTCAGCATGTCATGGAAAACCTGAATGGAAAGGCGCGCGTGATGCTGTTTCGTATCGAGGGGCAGTTGATCGGGTTTAATCTTTTTTTGCAGGAGAAGGATCGGGTCATTGGAAAGTTTGTTGGGATGAACTACGCGCTTTCGCGCAAATACAACATTTATTTTCTGAACTGGCTTGAGATGGTGAGTTATTGCCTCAAAAACGATATCAGCGAGTTGCAGGCGGGTCAGACGACCTATGAACTGAAATCACAGCTTGGTTGCAAGCTTAAACGTTCGTGGATTTATTTCCGGCACGAAGGGCGTTTTTTAGGATTCTTGTTTCGTACCGTGGGTGCGAAATTCGGGCTGGATCTGGATGATCCGGATTTGAAGAAGCTTGGCTCCAAGGTCATTTATGTTTCTTGAGCCTGTACGTTCATCAAGCCCAAATTAACCACAATGACCAGTGGTTCGTTGGGTTGTATTTCAAGGGGTATGCTGCTTGAATGCTTTTACAGTCATTGGTTCGACTGCAAACTCCAAGCGACAGAAGAATGGAATATGTGATGAAGACATTGAAACGACTTGGTCACCTTAGTCTTGTTGCTCTGGTCATGGCTTTTGGGTTGGTTTTTTCGTTTGATAATGCTGCAGAGGCGCAAGGCCGCCGAGGGGTGATTTCACAAGATTATCAGTTTGATGGTCCCAAACACGGTTATGACGGCCGTGCTACTGGTGGCGCGTATTGCTCGTATCAGCGCATACCGAACCGTAAGTGCAAGATCGTAAACGGTGTAGAAAAATGTAAAGTCAAAGGCTGGACGCTGCGCCAATATTGCTATTGATCTGGGTTGAGCAAGTTTAAATTTCCTATTTAAAACCAGAAAAATTGGGGGCTTTTGACCCCCTTTTTTTGTCTTTTGGAAAAAAAATTCAAATGTTTCAAGCGGAACAGAAGTCTTCCAGGGGGCGGGGTAATCTCCACTCATCAAACACGAGACGGGGCGCTTTTGGAGCGCTGGCCTCATCAGCAAATGGAGATTACAAAATGACTAAGTCCAAGACATTCAACACCGCAGTTTTTGCAGCCATCGCTTTGGCCGTTGGTTTTTCCAGTGCATTCGTAACACCGGCAGATGCAGGCGCCCGCAAAGGATTTTATTCTCAGGACTATCAATTTTCAGGGCCGACTCATGGTTATGAAGGCCGGACCATTGGCGGCTACTACTGTTCTTATCAGCGCCTTCCTAATCGGGTTTGTAAGGTTGTCAACGGTGTCGAGAAATGTGTGATCAAAGGTTGGACACTGCGTCAGCATTGCTATTGATCCCTTGAGAGTTCTTCGTAGCCTTGAAGGCAGCATAACAAGATTAGAACCCCGGAAATGTAATGTTCCGGGGTTTCTTGTGTTTGGTGCAGCGGGAGATTGTTTTACGGTTTCAGGGGTATTTGGCTTGTTTTTTTTGTATTTGGTCGATTGTTTGTTTTAACACGAATACGTCTCCGCCTAACCACCTGTTGGATCGTTTGACCCCCGTGGGAATTCTGCTGAACCGGTTTGGAAAACGGGCCGTGTAGAGTGGCAGCCAACCATACCCTGTTTTGGTGGGGGCTTGTTTTACATTTTTGTCGCTTAGTTTGGCTTGTAGATCTGGATTGAGATGGGCCTTAATGAGCAAAGACACAAGGCGATGCAGTGGTTCCCCTTGTTCTTGATACCAATTTTGTCCTCGCGCATTGGCAAGTTCAGCCATCACTACGAGTGGCGTTGCGGCGAAAGTATGGTAGTGGAGTGCGCGGTTTCCTCGCGCGCGTTCAAAGGGAAGACTTCCATCTGGGCTGATGTCGTTCATTGCATCTTGGAAGATATCGCGCGCCTTGTTCCATAGCTGTTCATCGTTGGTGGCAAGTGCGATGGCTTGCAAACCAAGTCCGAGCCAATACCAATGATTGTTTCGTTTGCGACCGGGGTTGTCAAAAAAGGCGAGAGATTTTTCCGCCCAGGCTTTTAACCACGGTTCGATTATGGCGCGCGCATGTGGTGAGGCAAATTGCTTTAGTTTCAAGTAGGCGAGGCTGGTTCCTGTGAGATCCCATTTGCGCTGATACTCGGCCTGCTTTGTTTTCATGTTGCCAAGATAAGCCCTCGCACTTGCCCAGGTTTGCAACCATGACAAGGCACAGTTTGCTGCTTCTACATCTTGATAACGTACGGCTACGTCGGCGAGGGATCCTATTTTAGATACGAACCGTTTTAGTGGCTGTGTTGCGCGTTTGTTTTGACGCTTGAGGGCTTGGTCGATGTTTGTTCCGGCTTTGTCAGTGTAGTAGCGAACGAGATTCAAGTTTTGGACGGGTACCGGCGGTGGGGGGCAGAAGGCGCTTGCCGTTTCAATGTAAAACAGGATTGTGGTGGTGAGACTGAGCAGGAAAAGGGTT